>NZ_JBLUPV010000002.1:0-364452 GCF_048068075.1 Pseudomonas sp. NY15354 | reverse complement strand
AAGCGCTGATCGCGGAAAGCTTGAATTGCTCTGTGTACTTGCCCATGAATCCCCCAAGGGTTGGATTGGTGTCCAACTTCTTGGGGGCAGTCCAACCTGTGGGAGCGGGTTTACCCGCGAAGAAGTCGCCACGGAGCTAGGAATGGCTCAGCTCGGCATGCGCA
This sequence comes from Pseudomonas sp. NY15354, assembly GCF_048068075.1. Lineage (NCBI taxonomy): Bacteria > Pseudomonadati > Pseudomonadota > Gammaproteobacteria > Pseudomonadales > Pseudomonadaceae > Pseudomonas > Pseudomonas sp. NY15354. The sequence continues at coordinate 364,288 of NZ_JBLUPV010000002.1, read as the reverse complement.
TCATCGGCCAGCAGCTGCTGGTCGGTCTGCTTGAGCAACTGGCTGGTCACCACGCCCGCGGTCATCGAGCCGTTCACGTTCAATGCGGTGCGGCCCATGTCGATCAGCGGCTCCACTGAAATCAGCAACGCCACCAGTTCCACCGGCAGGCCCATGGCCGGCAGCACGATCAGCGCGGCGAAGGTCGCGCCGCCGCCCACGCCCGCTACGCCTGCCGAGCTGAGTGTGACGATGGCCACCAGGGTGGCGATCCACAGTGGGTCGAAGGTATCGATGCCCACCGCTGGGGCCACCATCACCGCCAGCATGGCCGGGTACAAGCCGGCGCAACCGTTCTGGCCGATGGTGGTGCCGAACGAGGCGCTGAAACTGGCGATGGACTGCGGCACGCCCAAGCGGCGGGTCTGCGCCTCGATGTTCAGGGGGATGCTCGCTGCGCTCGAGCGGCTGGTGAAGGCAAAGGTCAGCACGGGCCAGACCTTGCGCAGGAAGCGCAGCGGGTTGACGCCGGTCGCCGCCAGGATCACGCCGTGCACCACGAACATCAGCCCAAGACCGAGGTACGACACCGCCACGAAGCTACCCAGCTTGAGGATGTCCTCGAGGTTGGAGCTGGCCACCACCTTGGCCATCAGCGCCAGCACGCCATAGGGGGTGAGCTTCATCACCAGGCGCACCAGGCGCATCACCCAGGCTTGCAGGGTATCGATGGCGGCCAGGGCACGATTACCCTTCTCGGCATCCTCTTTGATCAGCTGCAATGCGGCCAGGCCCAGGAACACCGCGAAGATCACCACGCTGATGATCGAGGTCGGTTTGGCCCGCGCCAGGTCACCCACCGGGTTGGTGGGGATGAACGACAGCAGCAGTTGCGGGATGTTGAGGTCGGCGACCTTGCCCGCATAGTCGCTGTGGATGGTTTGTAGGCGCGCGGTCTCCTGGGCGCCGGCCACCAGCCCGTCGGCGCTCAGGCCAAACAGGTTGGTCAGGGTGATGCCGATCAGCGCAGCGATGGCGGTGGTCAGCAGCAGGGTGCCGATGCTCAGCACGCTGATCCGGCCCAGGGACGAGGCATTGTGCAGGCGGGCCACGGCGCTGAGGATCGACGCGAAGATCAGCGGCATGACGATCATCTGCAGCAGGCCCACATAACCATTGCCGACCAGGTCGAGCCAGGCGATCGTCGCCTTGAGCACCGGGTGGCCCGCGCCATAGAGCGTATGCAAGACCAGGCCGAACAACACGCCCAGAACCAGACCCAGCAGGACCTTCCTGGCCAGGCTCCAGTCGGTACGGCGGGTTTGCGAAAGGCCCAGCAGCAAGACCAGGAAGGTCAGCAGATTGAGTGACAGCGGCAGGTTCATTGAAGCTCCAAGGGGTAAAGCGAAGAGGCACTGCCTCTGAGTGAACGATTGCGAACGCAAATGCTAACAGGCTAAAAACAAACGAATTTATATCCAAATCGAATGTGCTTAGTCGTTTCTGGAATATAAAAGTGTCGTTTACAGGATGATCCATGGCGCACCGAGCGGTGTGGACGTCGCTGTCGTGCCCCTGTGATGGCCGTTGTTTGTCTAGCGTTGCAGGTCCACTGTTCAGGAGAACTTGCAATGAAGTCTGCTCCGAAAGTACTCGCGGCGGGCCTGGCCCTGCTGCTGAGCGTCGAGACCTGGGCCACAGAGCTCAAGCACTGGCCCGCAGAGGCCGCCAAGCAGTTGGACAGCATGATCGCCGCCAATGCCAACAAAGGTAATTACGCGGTCTTCGACATGGACAACACCAGTTATCGCTTCGACCTGGAAGAGTCCCTGCTGCCGTTCATGGAAAACAAAGGGCTGATCACCCGTGACAAGCTCGACCCGTCCCTGAAGCTGATCCCGTTCAAGGACACCGCCGATCACAAGGAGAGCCTGTTCAGTTACTACTACCGCCTCTGTGAAATCGACGACATGGTCTGCTACCCCTGGGTCGCCCAAGTGTTCTCGGGCTTCACCCTCAAGGAGCTGAAGGTGCAGGTCGACGCGCTGATGGCCTCTGGCAAGCCGATTCCGACCACCTATTACGAGGGTGACCAGATCAAGCAGATGGAGGTGCAGCCGCCGAAGGTCTTCACCGGGCAGACCGAGCTGTACAACAAGCTGATGGAAAACGGCATCGACGTGTACGTGATTTCCGCGGCTTCTGAAGATCTGGTGCGGATGGTCGCGTCCGATCCCAAATACGGCTACAACGTCAAACCGCAGAACGTGATCGGCGTCAGCCTGTTGCTCAAGAACCGCGCCACCGGGCAGTTGACGACGCCGCGTAAGCAGATCAGCGAGGGCAACTACGACGCCAAGGCCAACCAGGATCTGGAACTGACGCCCTACCTGTGGACCCCGGCCACGTGGATGGCGGGCAAGCAGGCCGCCATCCTCACCTACATCGATGAATGGAAAAAACCTGTGCTGGTCGGTGGCGATACCCCCACCAGCGATGGCTATATGCAGTTCCACAGCGTCGATGTGAGCAAAGGCGGCATCCACCTGTGGATCAACCGCAAGGCCAAGTACATGGACCAGATGAACGGGATGATCGCCAAGAATGCTGCGGCCCAGGCCAAGGAAGGGCTGCCGGTGACGGCGGACAAGAATTGGGTGATCGTGACGCCGGAGCAGATCCAGTAAGGCTGCGTATTGGGGCTGCCTTGCAGCCCTTTCGCGGCCCTAATGACGCAAGCCAAAAAAAACCGGCGCACGAGGCGCCGGTTTTTTTCATGCCTGCAAAAGGCCTTACAGCCCTTCGAGCATCGCCTTGTTGCGCACAGCACCCTTGTCGGCGCTGGTGGCCAGCAGGGCGTAGGCCTTCAGGGCGGTGGTCACCTTGCGTGGGCGGGCTTCGGCAGGCTTCCAGCCTTTCTTGTCCTGCTCGATACGACGGTGTGCCAGCTCCTCGTCGCTGACCAACAGGTTGATCGTGCGGTTAGGGATGTCGATGAGGATCTTGTCGCCGTCGCGCACCAGGCCGATGGCGCCGCCCGCGGCGGCTTCCGGCGAGGCGTGGCCGATCGACAGGCCCGAGGTGCCGCCGGAGAAGCGACCGTCGGTGAGCAGGGCGCAGGCTTTGCCCAGGCCCTTGGATTTCAGGTACGAGGTCGGGTAGAGCATCTCTTGCATGCCCGGGCCGCCTTTGGGGCCTTCGTAGCGGATGATCACCACATCGCCGGCCTTCACTTCGTCGGCCAGAATGCCGCGCACGGCGCTGTCCTGGCTTTCGAAGATCTTCGCGTTGCCTTCGAACACCAGGATCGAATCATCGACACCGGCGGTCTTCACCACGCAGCCGTCCAGAGCGATGTTGCCGTACAGCACGGCCAGGCCGCCTTCCTGGGAGTAGGCGTGCTCGACGCTGCGAATGCAGCCTTCGGCGCGGTCGGCGTCCAGGGTGTCCCAACGGGTCGACTGGCTGAAGGCGGTCTGGGTCGGGATGCCGGCAGGGCCTGCCTTGAAGAAGGTGTGCACCGCTTCGTCATCGGTCTGGGTGATGTCCCACTTGGCGATGGCTTCTTCCATGCTGCGGCTGTGCACGGTCGGCAGGTCGGTGTGCAGCAAGCCGCCACGGGCCAGCTCGCCGAGGATGCTGATGATGCCGCCGGCGCGGTGCACGTCTTCCATGTGGTACTTCTGAATGTTCGGCGCCACCTTGCACAGCTGCGGGACTTTACGCGACAGGCGATCGATGTCACGCAGGTCGAAGTCCACTTCCGCTTCCTGGGCCGCAGCCAGCAGGTGCAGGATGGTGTTGGTCGAACCGCCCATGGCGATGTCCAGGGTCATGGCGTTTTCGAACGCCTTGAAGTTGGCGATGCTGCGTGGCAGGACGGACTCGTCGTTCTCGCCGTAGTAGCGTTTGCACAGCTCGACGATGGTGCGACCCGCGGTCAGGAACAGTTGCTCGCGGTCGGCGTGGGTCGCCAGGGTGGAGCCGTTGCCCGGCAGGGCGAGGCCCAGGGCTTCGGTCAGGCAGTTCATCGAGTTGGCGGTGAACATGCCGGAGCAGGAACCGCAGGTCGGGCAGGCGCTGCGCTCGTACTCGGCGACTTTCTCGTCACTGGCGGTGGAGTCGGCGGCGATGACCATCGCGTCGACCAGGTCCAGGCCGTGGCTGGCCAGCTTGGTCTTGCCGGCTTCCATCGGGCCGCCGGAGACGAAGATCACCGGGATGTTCAGGCGCAGGGCGGCCATCAGCATGCCGGGGGTGATCTTGTCGCAGTTGGAGATGCACACGATGGCGTCGGCGCAGTGGGCGTTGACCATGTATTCCACGGCGTCGGCGATGATCTCGCGACTCGGCAGGGAATAGAGCATGCCGTCGTGGCCCATGGCGATGCCGTCGTCGACCGCGATGGTGTTGAATTCCTTGGCCACGCCACCGGCGCGTTCGATCTCGCGGGCGACCAGTTGGCCCAGGTCCTTCAGGTGCACGTGGCCCGGGACGAACTGGGTGAACGAGTTGGCGATGGCGATGATCGGTTTCTTGAAGTCTTCGTCCTTCATCCCGGTGGCGCGCCACAGGGCGCGGGCGCCGGCCATGTTGCGGCCCTGGGTGGAAGTCTTGGAACGATAATCAGGCATGAAGCACTCCTGGCGGCTTAATCAGGTCACAAAATGGGGAGTGAGCTTGTCTTTCCTTTGCGCCGAAGGCCGGTTGCCGCTGGCACGGATGAGGCCGAAAGCATCACGGGATCGCCGTGTGCCCGACCAGAGCTCATAAACCCGCCGGGGATGTCTGGCGATGAATAGGCCGATTCTACACCGCTGGCGCGGCGAGGGAATGGGGATGTGGATGGTTGGCGGAGGGCGTAGGCCAGAAGGGGCTGCCGTGCAGCCCTTTGGCGACGCAAGGCCGCTCCTGCATAGGAGCGCGTAACGTTGTAGCAGCCTTGCGTCGTGATGGGCCGCGACGCGGCCCCAGGGATATCAGCTGTTGGGCAGCAGACGGCAGGTGATGCTCTTGATGTAGCGGGTTTCGGGGATCGCCGGGTGCACCGGGTGGTCCGGGCCCTGGCCGCCGCGCTCGAGCAGTTGCAGGTTGCGGTCCAGGTGGCGGGCGCTGGTCAGCAGAATGTTGTGCAGGTCGTCCTCGGGCAGGTGCATCGAGCACGAGGCGCTGACCAGAATGCCGTCCTTGGTGAGCATGCGCATGGCCTGTTCGTTGAGGCGACGGTAGGCGGCCTCGCCGTTTTTCAGGTCCTTCTTGCGTTTGATGAAGGCGGGTGGGTCGGCGATGATCACGTCGAAGCGCTCTTCGGCGGCCTTGAGCTCGCGCAGGGCCTCGAACACGTCGCCTTCGATGCAGGTCAGCTTTTCGCTGATGCCGTTGAGCGCCGCGTTGCGCTCGACGCCGTCGAGGGCAAAGCCGGAGGCGTCGACGCAGAACACTTCGCTGGCGCCGAACGCACCGGCCTGCACGCCCCAGCCACCGATGTAGCTGAACAGGTCCAGCACACGCTTGCCCTTGACGTAGGGGGCCAGGCGCGCGCGGTTCATGCGGTGGTCGTAGAACCAGCCGGTCTTCTGGCCATCGCGCACCGGCGCTTCGAACTTCACGCCGTTCTCCTGCAGCGGTACCCAGTCCGGGACTTCGCCGTAGACGGTTTCGACATAGCGCTCCAGGCCTTCGGCGTCGCGGGCGGCGGAGTCGTTCTTGAACAGGATGCCGCTGGGCTTGAGTACCTGCACCAGCGCGGCGATCACATCATCCTTGTGCGCTTCCATGGTGGCCGAGGCCAACTGGACGACCAGCATGTCGTAGAAGCGGTCGACCACCAGGCCTGGCAGCAGGTCGGAATCGCCATAGACCAGGCGGTAGCAGGGCTGGTCGAACAGGCGCTCACGCAGGGACAGGGCGACATTGAGGCGATGAACCAGCAGCGACTTGTCCAGCGGCAGCTTGACGTCACGCGACAGCAGACGGGCGCAGATCAGGTTGTTCGGGCTCATGGCCACCACGCCCAGGGGCTTGCCGTTGGCGGCTTCGAGGATGGCCTGCTGGCCGGCCTTCAGGCCCTGCAGCGGCGTCGCGGCAACATCGACTTCATTGCTGTAGACCCACAGGTGGCCGGCACGCAGGCGGCGGTCGGCATTGGCTTTAAGGCGAAGGCTGGGCAGGGACATGACGTCGCTCCGGGAAAAAAGAGCGGGATTATAGCGTGTTGGCCCTACGCTGAGCGTTGCCCCGTCGGTTTTCCGCTGTCTGGGCGGGCGCTTTCGCGGGTAAACCCGCTCCCACAACGCTCGCGTCTCAGGCCAAGGCCTTGACCAGCTGTTCACTGAATGCCGGGATGTCATCGGGCTTGCGGCTGGTGATCAGGTTGCCATCCACCACCACTTCTTCGTCGACCCAGTCGCCGCCGGCGTTGCGAATGTCGTCTTGCAGGGTCTTGTAGCTGGTCAGCCGGCGCCCTTTGGCCAGGCCACAGGACACCAGCAGCCAGGCGCCATGGCAGATGACGGCGAGCGGCCTGCGGGCCGAATCGTGGCTTTTCACCAGCTTCTGGGCGGCCGGAATGAGCCGGATGGTATCGGAGTTCTGCACGCCGCCCGGCAGCACCAGGGCGTCGTACAGGTCGAGGCTGGCGCCTTCGAAGGTGGCGTCCACGGCGAATTCATCGGCGGGTTTGTCGTGGTTCCAGCCACGCACCGTGCCTTCCTTGTCACTCAGGATGTCGACCACCGCGCCGTTGCGTTCCAGCGCCTCGCGCGGGCCGGTCAGTTCCACCTGCTCGAAACCGTCGGTGACCAGAAAGGCCACGCGTTTGCCGTTCAGTGTTGCACTCATGGGAGGTTCTCCTTTGACGGTGGGTCTTGAGAAAGGAGGCCGGCGGCGTGGGATGAAAGTTCCTGCGCAATGCGCCAGTGGTGGGTGCCCTGTCGGACGGACGGGGGTAGAATTCGCCGTCCTTAACGTATGTGTGCACCATGTCCCAGGAACTCAGCCCCGAACAGATCCAGCATGTCCTGCAAGGGATCAGCATTGCGCCGCAGCCGCAGATCATGGTCGATCTGCAGTTCGAGCAATACATGCCCGACCCGGACCTGGACACCATCTGCAAGCTGATCGCCCAGGACCCGGGGCTCTCGGGTGCCTTGCTCAAGCTGGTGAATTCACCGCACTTCGGGCTGACCGACAAGGTCGGTTCGATCCAGCGCGCCGTGGCGCTGCTGGGCAGCGGTTCGATCATCAACCTGATCAACGCCCTGTCGATCAAGGGCGAGATGAGCGATGAAACCATCGTCACCCTCAATCGCTTCTGGGACACCGCCCAGGACGTGGCCATGACCTGTCTGACCCTGGCCCGGCACGCCGACATCCCGGCCGTGGACGAGGCCTATACCCTGGGGCTGTTCCACGATTGCGGCGTGCCCTTGATGCTCAAGCGTTTCCCCGACTACATGAGCGTGCTGGAGACTGCCTATGCCCAGGCCAGCGAAGCCACGCGGGTGGTGGACACCGAAAACCGCATGTTCAACACCAACCACTCGGTGGTGGGCTATTACACCGCCAAATCCTGGCGTCTGCCGGAGCACATCACCGCGGCCATCGCCAATCATCACAACGCCCTGGCGGTGTTTCGCGACGACGCTTCGCGCGATACTCAACTGAAGAACCTGCTGGCGGTGTTGAAGATGGCCGAGCACATCTGCGCCTCCTACCGAGTGCTGGGCAACCAGGCCGAGGACCATGAGTGGCAGGTGGTCGGCCCCTTGGTACTCGATTACATCGGCCTGTCGGAGTACGACTTCGAACACCTCAAGCAAACCATTCGCGAACTGGGCGGACACTGAAAAGCCATGCCGGAACTACCCGAAGTCGAGACTACCCGGCGCGGTATCGCGCCTTACCTGGAAGGCCAGCGGGTCAGCCGCGTGGTGGTGCGTGACCGGCGCCTGCGCTGGCCGATCCCGGAGGATCTGGACGTGCGCCTGTCGGGGCAGCGCATCGTCACCGTCCAGCGGCGCGCCAAGTACCTGTTGATCAATGCCGAGGTCGGCACCTTGATCAGTCACCTGGGCATGTCGGGCAACCTGCGCTTGGTAGAGCAGGGATTGCCGGTGGCCAAGCACGAGCATGTGGATATCGAACTGGAGTCGGGGCTGGCCCTGCGCTACACAGACCCGCGTCGTTTCGGCGCGATGCTGTGGAGCCTGGACCCGCTCAATCATGAACTGCTGGTGCGCCTGGGGCCGGAACCGCTGACCGACCTGTTCGATGGCGAGCGATTGTTCCAGCTGTCCCGTGGGCGGAGCATGGCGATCAAGCCGTTCATCATGGACAACGCCGTGGTGGTGGGGGTGGGCAACATCTACGCTACCGAGGCGCTGTTCGCGGCGGGCATCGACCCGCGGCGCGAGGCCGGCGGCGTCTCCCGGGCGCGTTATGTGAGGCTTGCGATCGAGATCAAGCGGGTGCTGGCGGCGGCCATCGAGCAGGGCGGCACCACGCTGCGCGACTTCATCGGGGGTGATGGGCAGCCGGGGTATTTCCAGCAGGAGTTGTTCGTGTATGGGCGCGGGGAGCAGCCGTGCAAGGTCTGCGGCACGACGCTCAGGGAAGTGAAGCTGGGGCAGCGGGCCAGCGTGTACTGCCCGCGCTGCCAGCGCTGATCCTGCAGGGGCCGCCTTGCGGCCCTTCGCGGGTGAACCCGCTCCCAGCTGTCTTGCGCAGGGCCTCAAGCGCTTTGCTGTACCTGTGGGTGCGAGCGTCAGGCCTTGCCGGTGATCCGCTTGTACTTTTCCATCAGCTCGTCGTGGGTCTCCGGGTGGGCTTCATCCAGGGGGATGCAGTCGACCGGGCAGACCTGCTGGCACTGCGGCTCGTCGTAGTGACCTACGCACTGGGTGCACAGGTTCGGGTCGATCACGTAGATCTCTTCGCCTTGGGAGATGGCGGCGTTCGGGCACTCGGGTTCGCAGACGTCGCAGTTGATGCAATCGTCGGTGATGATCAGGGACATGGGGGCTCCGGCCGGGGCTCTTGGCCCGGGCATGTATCAAACCAGTGGGCACAATTGTGCCGCATTCACGCCCGCAGTGCACGCGGGCGCGATGATCAGGCAGTGGGTGTCACTTCTTGAAGCGTTGGGTCAGCGCCTCGGCCACCACCGGGTGGACGAATTTGCTGATGTCGCCACCCAGGGCGGCGATTTCCCGGACCAAGGTCGAGGAAATGAACGAGTAACGCTCCGACGGCGTCAAGAACAGGCTCTCGACGTCCGGCGCCAGTTGCCGGTTCATGTTGGCCAGCTGGAACTCGTACTCGAAGTCCGAGACCGCGCGCAGGCCACGCAGGAAGACATTGGCGCCCTGTTCCTTGGCGAAATGCGCCAACAGGCTCGAGAAACCGATGACTTCGACATTGGGCAGGTGCTTGGTGACCTCACGGGCCAGCTCCACGCGTTGTTCCAAGGGGAACAGCGGGTTTTTCTTCGGGCTGGCGGCAACTGCGATGATCACGTGATCGAACAGACGCGAAGCGCGCTCGACCAGATCGCCGTGGCCTTTGGTAATGGGGTCGAAAGTACCCGGGTACAACACTCGGTTCATCGCGTCATCCTGGCTGGAGTGCGTTGGGGAGTCGGATGGTAGCGCAGCGACTGCTGCCCGGCCAAGTCGCACGGCCGAATGAAGGCACTATAGACAGCCGGGCCGTGCGTTGTCATGCGCCCTGAGCCAGGCGGGTGGCCAGGGCATCGCTGAGCCGGGCGGCGAGGGCGTAGACCGATAGCTGCGGGTTGGCGCCGATGCTGGTGGGGAACAACGAGCCGTCGTGGATCGACAGGTTCTCCAGTTGATGATGCCGCCCCAGGCTGTCGCACACGGCCTGGCGTGGATCTTCGCCCAGGGCGCAGCCGCCCATCACGTGGGCACTGCCAAGACGTGTGCGGAAAGGCTCCAGGCGCAGGCCATCGATCAAGGCCTGGGCCTGGGACAGGTCGGTGGCGTAGCGGGCATCGCTGTGCACCGGCATCACCTGGGTGGCGCCGGCGGCGAACTGGATGCGCGCCATGCTCAGGTAGGCCCGGCGCAAGCCATCGCGCAGGTAGTCGGTGATGGGGTAGTCGAGCACCGGCGAGCCGTCGCCGCGCAGCTCCACCTGGCCGCCTTGGCTTTCGGGGTGGAAACCATCGCGCAGCAACGCCAGCATCATATGGGTATGCGGCAGCCCGGCCATGCGCCGGGCGCTTTCCTGGCCATGGGCGCCCAGCAGTGTGCTCGCCAGCGCCGGGTGCAGCGGCGGTACTTCAAGCTTGTAGCCGATCGGCCCGTCGATGCCGTCCCGCCATTGGAACTGGTCGCTGTAGATCGACTGAGGCGCGCCATAGAACGGGTCGATACGCTCGTCGAACAGCGCCGCGCTGAAATTGACCAGGTGCAGGAAGGTGCGCTTGCCCAGCCGTCGGTGTGGGTCTGGCGCCTCTGAGCGCAGCAGCAGGGCTGGGCTGTTGATGCCGCCGCCGGCCAGCACGTAGTGCCGCGCGCGGACTCGCACCTGGCGCCCGGTCGGCTCCACGCCTTCGCGGTCAAGGGCCTGGCACAGCAACTGGGTGATTCGCTTGCCGTCATGCTCGAAGCGCTGCGCGCGGGCGAGGTAGAGCAGCTCGCCGCCGTTGTCGAGGGTGGCTGGGATGCTGGTCACCAGCATCGATTGCTTCGCGTTGACCGGGCAGCCCATCCCGCAATAGCCCAGGTTCCAGCAGCCCCGCACATTGCGTGGGATCACCGCCCACCGGTAGCCGAGGGCCTCGCAGCCCCGGCGCAGCACATCGTTGTTGGCATTCGGCGGCACAGCCCACGGGCTGATGCCCAGGCGTTGTTCGATGCGTTCAAACCAGGGGTGTAGATCGTCGCTGGCCAGCCCCTTGACGCCATGTTCCCGGCCCCAATGCGCGAGGGTCTGCTCTGGGGTGCGGAAGCTGGAGGTCCAGTTGACCAAGGTGGTGCCGCCCACCGCGCGGCCCTGGAGGATAGTGATGGCGCCGTCCTTGCTCATGCGCCCGAGCCCCTCTTGGTACAACTGAGCGTAGGCTTCCTGCTCCTGCAGGAGGAAGTCGCTGCTGGTCTTGAGGGGGCCTTCCTCGATCAACAGCACCTTGAAGCCTGCGGCGCTGAGCAGCTCCGCGCTGGTGGCGCCGCCAGCGCCACTGCCGATTACGGCGATGTCGGCCTCCAGCGTCAGGTCCTGGTCCAGACGCGAGCCATCGTGGGTGATCCAGCCTCGGGCGAGGCCTTGGCGAAACGGGTCGGCGACAGGCATGGGCAAGCGTCTCGGTCAGATCTTCGGAGGGCCGGGATAGCCGCAGGCGGCCCAGGCTTCGGGGCGTTCGTACCAGGCCATCAGCAGCAGTTGCACCAGCGAGGCGTGGCCCATGCGCAGCATGTCCAGCGAACTGTCGCGCCAGCGTCGCAGGAAGGTGTTTACCTGGGCGCTGCTGGCGCTTTCCCAACTGCCCCAGATGCCGGTCAACGGCCCACGGGTCAGCGGCAGACTGAGCACGTCGAACAGTTGACGGGTGAGCTTGAGCATGGGCGGCGAGAGCGCCGCCAGCTTGTGATCCAGGCTGTGCAGCACCAGCGCTTCGGACGCCTGGGTGCCGGCGAGCACCACTGGAATCACCGCCGTGAGCATCGGCAAGTCGTCTTCACGCAGCACCGAAAAGCCTGCCGCGCCGGTTTGTGGCGCGCAGCCGACCAGGCTGGCGGTGCTCAGGAAAACGCTGGCGCCCAGGCTGAACCGAAGCAGGTCTCGGCGGTGCATGGCATCACCTCGCTCAACGGATGAACAGCTTGAACACCAGGCGCTGCAAGGCTTTGCCATAAGGCGGGTAGATCAGCCGGGCGGTGTTGAGGCGCTGCTTGGCCAGCACGGCCTTGGCCTTGCTGAAGGTCAGGAATCCCTCATGGCCATGGTAGTGGCCCATGCCGGACGGGCCCACGCCACCGAAGGGCAGGTCGTCCTGGGCCACGTGCAGCAACGTGTCGTTCAGGCATACGCCGCCAGAATGGGTATTGCGCAATACATGGGCCTGCTCGGCGCGGTCATAGCCGAAGTAGTACAGCGCCAGCGGCCTTGGGCGCTGGTTGATGTAGGACAGGGCTTGGTCGAGGCTGTCATAGGGCACCAGGGGCAGCAAAGGGCCGAAGATCTCGTCCTGCATCACCTGCATGTCGTCGTTCACTGCCATCAGCAGGTGCGGTGGCAGGCGACGGCCCTGGCGGGGCTCGTCGGCATACAAGTCCACGACTCGGGCGCCTTTGTCGCGGGCATCGGCGAGCAGATGCTCCAGGCGCTGCAGTTGCCGTGGGTTGATGATGGCGCTGTAGTCGGGGTTGTCGGCGATGCTTGGGTACAGGCGGCGCATGGCGCGTTGGTAGGCTTCGGCGAAACCGTCCAGGCGCTCGCGAGGTACCAGCACATAGTCGGGCGCGACGCAGGTCTGGCCGGCGTTGAGGCCTTTGCCGAAGGCGATGCGTTCGGCGGCGGTTTCCAGGGGCACGTTGGCGGAGACGATGGCCGGCGATTTGCCGCCCAGCTCCAGTGTCACGGGGGTGAGATTCTGTGCGGCAGCCAGCATGACATGACGCCCTACGCCCGTGGCGCCGGTGAACAGCAGGTGATCGAACGGCAGACGGGAGAAGGCCTGGCCGACTTCGACCTCGCCGAGCACGACACTCACGAGATCGGCTGGGAACACCCGCTCCAGCAGCGCCTTGAGGGCCAGCCCGCTGGCCGGCGTGGACTCGCTGAGCTTGAGCATCACCCGGTTGCCGGCGGCCAGGGCGCCGGTCAGCGGGCCGATCGCCAGGAACAGCGGGTAGTTCCACGGCACGATGATCCCCACCACCCCCAATGGCTGATAGAGCACCTGGGCGCTGGCGGGCTGGAAGGCCAGGCCTGCCGTGCGGCGCGAAGGTTTCATCCAGCGGTGCAGGTGGCGCTCGGCATGGCGCAGGCCTTGGATCGACGGCATCAGCTCGGCCAGCAGGGTCTCGTCAGCACTGCGGCCGTCAAAATCCCGGTCGATCGCCTCGATCAGCTGTTGCTGGTCTTGCAGCAGCGCTTCGCGCAGGCTCTTGAGCCATTGTCGACGCTGGGCGGGCGGCGGCATGGGGTTGCCTGCGAAAGCCTGGCGCTGGGCGTCGAACGTCGCTGCCAGGTCGAGGTCGGAATGCACAGGAGACTGTGTGATCTGCGAGGTCATGGCTGCTCCGCTGGGGTGCTTGATGGCTAGAGCATATACTCTAATCCGTTGCCTGGAACATTCAATATAGTGCGCCATTTGGAATATCTATCGGCAGTGTGGGCTCCGCCCTTTGCAGGCGGCACACCTGCCCATCCCGCGCTGCCTGTCCAGCGCAGCCCAAACCATCCGTGCATCGCCTGGTCGATACACCGTAAGATGAACCATCAACGAACCTGGAGCTGAGCATGGCCCCGCGCATGAAGACCCGCGAGCGCATCGTGCAAAACAGCCTGGAGCTGTTCAACCAACAGGGCGAACGTAGCGTCAGCACCAATCACATCGCCGCGCATATGGAAATTTCGCCCGGCAACCTCTACTACCACTTCCCCAACAAGCAGGCGATCATCGCCGTGCTCTTCAGCCAGTACGAAGAGCTGGTGGACAGCTTCCTGCGCCCGCCCCAGGGGCGCGTCGCCACCGTCGAGGACAAACGCTTCTACCTCAAGGCCTTGCTCGCGGCGATGTGGAACTACCGATTTCTGCACCGGGACCTTGAGCACCTGCTCGACAGCGACCCGGAACTGGCTGCCCGTTACCGCCGTTTTTCCCAGCGCTGCCTGCAGCAGGCCCAGGCGATCTACCGGGGCTTCGTCGATGCTGGCATTCTTGCGATGGATGCCGCGCAGATCGAGTCGTTGACCATCAATGCCTGGATCGTGCTGACATCCTGGGTACGTTTTCTCAGTACTACACGTGAACATTCCGCGCATCTGGGTGAAGAAGCTTTCAAGCGTGGCGTCTACCAGGTGCTGGTGCTCGAACTGGGCTTCGTCACCGCCAGTGCGCGTGCTGCCGTGGATGCCCTCTGCGAGGAATTCCACGTTCCCTTCAACCAGGCCCTGGAGCAATGACCCCGGGCTTTCGTGCTATCGATCAGGAGATTGTCATGCCTCTCGCGCAATTGATCACCCCAACGCAGCTGGCCGAGCGCCTGGGCGCGCCCGGGTTGGTGATCCTCGACTGTCGCTTTGCCCTGGAGGATGTGGATTACGGTCAGCGCAGCTACGCCTTGGGGCATATCGCCGGCGCGCACTTCGCTGATCTGGAGCGGGACCTGAGCGGGCCAGTGGTCAAGGGCGTGACAGGCCGTCACCCGCTGCCGGAGCCGCACCGGCTGATCGAACGCCTGCGTGAGTGGGGCGTGGACAACGACAGTGAGGTGGTGCTGTACGACGACGGTCCGGGTGCCTTTGCCGCCCGCGCTTGGTGGCTGCTGGCTTGGCTGGGCAAGCGTGAGGGCGTGTCGATTCTCGACGGTGGTCTGAAGGCCTGGCACGCCGCGCACCAACCGCTGAGCCTGGACCCGCCTGCCAAGCGAGAGGGCACGTTCACCGGCGCGCCGGACATGAAGCTGCTGATCGACGCCGAGCACCTGGCCAAGCGTCTGGACAACCCCGAACTGACCCTGATCGATGCCCGTGGCTTGCCGCGTTTTCGTGGCGAGGTCGAGCCGATCGATCCCGTGGCCGGGCACATTCCCGGTGCCCAATGCGCGGCCTTCACCGACAACCTGGGGCCGGACGGGCACTTTTTGCCGGCCGAGCAGCTCAAGCAGCGTTTTGCCCAGAAGCTGGCCGGGCGTGCGCCAGAGCAACTGGTGGCCTACTGTGGGTCGGGTGTGACTGCCTGCCACAACCTGTTCGCCCTGGCGTTGGCAGGGTATCCACTGGGAAGGCTGTATGCCGGGTCCTGGAGCGAGTGGATCAACGATCCTGGCCACGGCGTGGCGACCGGTGATTGATATCACCTGACGTCAGCGAGGGCGCGATGCCGTTCGCGATCAGACCCCCTGCACCAGCCACTGCGGAATCCTGCGCTCCAGGTAATAGCCTGGATTGCGCAGGCTCCCTTCCACGAAGCCCACATGCCCGCCTCGACTGTGCAATTCCAGGTGCGTGTCGGGCGCCAACTCACTCGCGGTCGGCAGGCTGTGGTCGAAGACGAAGGGGTCGTCGCTGGACTGGATGATCAGCGTCGGGGTGCGGTTCTCACCCAGGTAATAGCGGCTCGACGAGCGCCGGTAGTAGTCGGAGGCATCGCTGAAGCCGTTCAGGGGCGCGGTAACCTTGCCGTCGAAGTCCCAGAAGGTGCGCAGGTTGCGCAATGACCCCAGTCTTTCCAACTCGGCCAGCCGCTCTACGTGGCCGTTGTCGCGAAAGTGCCGCTGCTTTCGTTGCACATAGGCCAGCAACTCGCGCATGAAATGCGCCTGGTAGACCTTCGAGAAGCCAATCCCGATACGGTCGGCGCTTTGGTCCAGACGAAACGGCACCGATACCGCCACCGCCGCTTGCAACTGGCTGGCCGAGCCGCTTTCCCCCAGATACTTGAGCAACACATTGCCGCCCAGCGAATACCCCACTGCGTAGAGCGGCGCCAAAGGCCGCTGGGCGCGCAGATGGCGGATGGTCTCGGCCAGGTCCTCGCTGGCGCCGGAGTGGTAGCTGCGCGTCAGCAGGTTGGGCTCGCCCGAGCAGCCTCGCCAGTTCACCGCGACACTGGCCCAGCTATGGGCCTGCAGGGCCTGCTGCAAGCCTTTGACATAGGGGGAATGGGACGAGCCGGTCAGGCCGTGCAGCACCAGCACCACCGGCGCGGTGACTTGGTTGGGGCCAAGCCAGTCGAGGTCGAGAAAGTCGCCGTCGGCCAGCCACAACCGCTCGCGGACTCGATGCAGCTCAGGCGTTTTGCGCCAGAGCGGCCCCCACAATGTCTGCAGATGGGGATTGGAGAGACCGATGGCGGGAGCGAACTGCGCTGTAGGACTTGGCATGCTGGACAACTCGTCATGTACTCGCCTAGCTTGCCATGAAGCGCCTCTTCAGGGGTTGCCCTCTACGCCTATGGTCGGTGGCTCGGGCAACGGTTGCTGATCGACGGCAGGGCCAAGGGTGGCGAAAAAGGCCTTTTTTATATCGAGCCAGCCCCGAGCGGCTTGTCGAATGTCCTCGGGTGTCAAGGCTGCGAGCTTTTCCAGGTACGTCGCCAGATGGTTCGCTGGCAGCCCCTGTTGGCTAAATGCTGCCAAGCCCTTGGCCAGCGCCTCGTTGTCGGCCATGCCATGCATCAGCTTGCCCGCCAGCTGGTTCAGGGCCAGGTCGCATTCGGCCTGGGTGGGCCCATGGGCGATGAAGCATTCAAGCACGTTCGACACCAGGGCCCTGGAGGCCTTCTGGTGTTCAGGTGCGATATCCCAGCTCACCTGCCACAGGCATCCCGCATCCATCGGTTTCAATACAGCATAGATGCTGTAAGTCAGCGCGCGACGTGTGCGCAGCTCGGCGGTCAGCCGTGATTCGAAGCCGGCCCCCAGGATTTCATTGGCCATCAGCAAGGCCGGATAACCCGGCTGCGCAGGCCAGACATGCAGCGGTAGCGTCAGCAGCACCTGAGTGCTGGCGCTTGGGCGCTCAAGATCGAGGGTGCCAGCGATGGGCGCTGGCAGCGTGGGCGGTGGCACGGCGGCCCACTGTTGCGGCAATGCCTGTACAAGATCGTTCACCAGTGCCTCGGCATCTTTACCGGACAGGTCGCCAACCAAGCCGATGTCGAGATTGTTGGCCGAGTAGGCTTGCCGATGAAAGGCGCGCAGTTCGTCGGGTGCCAGGGCGCCCAGGCCGTCGAGCGTTCCGGCCAGTGGCGTGGCATAAGGGTGACCTGCGAGCAGTTGCCCCATCGTGGCATCGAACAACTGCGCATAGGGCGGCTGGAGGCTACTGTGCTGGACACCGACCAGGCGTGCGCTGATCTTCGCGACATCCTCAGGGCGAAAGGCGGGGCGGGCGACCATCTCGGTGACCAATCGCAGCGCGCTGGTCCGTAGAGCCGGCATGTTCAGGCTACGCAGCGTGATGATGGCGCAGTCCTGGGTCACTTGCCGGCTCATGATCGCGCCAAGCCCTTCCAGTTGCTCGGTGAACTGGGCCGCATCGAGCTGGGCTGTGCCCTGGTCGAGCGCGTAGAGGGTCAAGGCCGCCAGGCCCGGCGTATCACCATCCAGGGCGCTGCCAGCCCTGAATTGCAGCACCAGGTCGAACATCGGTCGTTCATGGGAGGCCAGAAAACGGACGCGGGCGCCTTCTTTTGTGCGCCAATGCTGTATGTCGTGCTTCACCAGCGGGGTCGGTTCGAGGTCAAGGGCCTGCGCCGAAGCGAGGTTGGCCAGGGTCAGGGCGAGGGTGTCGGGTGCAAGGGGGTTGCAGGCGCCGGAGGTTGCCGAGGTGGAATGGGCGTCGGTCATGCTGGCACTCCTTGCTGCAGGTAGGTTGTCGTCAGCCGTTCCCGGCTCAGGTATTCGCTGGCGACGCGTTGCAGGGTGCTGCTGGCAAGGTCGCGGATGATGCCGGGCTCCTCAGCGAGCAGTGCCGGGTCCAGGCCCGCAGCGGCCGCATGGCCAATGAGCGTCGCCTGGTGAGCGAGGTCATCGCGCTCGTACAGACGGGTGGCAAGCAGGCGCAGCTTTGCGCCTTCGAGCACGGCGTGCGGTAGTGCAGCGCTTCGAAGCGTGTCGATCAGTTGCCATACCTGGGTAGCCGCCTGCTGGGCAGTGGCCCTCTGGGGGACCGTGCTGGCCGAGAGGGTCAGCAGCGTGTCACCCCGCACGTGGTGGTCATAGGTGAGTTGAGTGCGTGTGAGGATGCGCTTGTCGCGGACCAGGTGGTTGTACAGCCTGGCGCTGTAACCGACACCCAGAATTTGCCAGAGCAGGCGCAGGGCCAGGGCGGTTTCCCGAGAAGGGGCAGTAGCCTGACTGGGCACGTTGAACGACATGAACAGGCCATCCACCAGCGTGGGTTGAACCAGCGTCTGGCTGCGTTCTGCAAGCACGGTGCTATGCCGAGGAGCGGACTTGTCACGAAGCGGGGCGGGTGGCAGGGCCGCAAAGTAAGTGTCTACCTGCTGACGCAGGGCTTGCGGATTGATCGCACCTGCGACCACCAGGGTCGCGTTGTTCGGTTGATACCAGGTTCGGTACCACGTGCGTACCGATGCCAGGCTCATCTCCTGGAGGTCGACCGGATAGCCGAAGCTGGGCACCCCATAGGCGTTGTCCTCATGGGCGAGCTTTCGGTGCTGTTCAAATGCCAACTGGATCGGCGAATTGTCTACCCTGAGGCGGCGTTCGTCCGCAACGGCTTTGACTTCCTGCGCGAATGCTGCCGGTTCCAGGTTCGCGCCCTGCATGGCATCGGCCATGATCTCCAGGGCGATGGGCAGCCGTGTGGCTGGCAAGCTCATCTCGAACGAGGTGGCGTCATCATGGGTGGTGGCATTGGCCACACCGCCCAGGCGGGCGATCAGTCGGGAATACTGCCCGGCAGGGAGCTTGCGGCTGCCTTGGAATATCAGGTGCTCGAGCAGGTGGGACAGGTTCGAGTGCCCTGGCGGCTCATGGCTCGAACCGACGTGGTACCACAGTTGGACGGCGGCCAAAGGGGTGCTGTGGTCTTCATGCAGGTAGACCGAGAGGCCGTTATCCAGCCTGAAATGATGCAAAGGGGCAGGTTTGGCCGATACCAGTGCGTCGAGACTGGTTGAACCTGTGTGGGCCTGACGGCGTGGAGGCGGGGACGAAATCATCGCTGAAGTGCTCCTCAAGGGCGATAAGCCGGAGCAGCTTCAGCGAAAGGGCGGGCCCGCCTGCGTTACATAATTAGGCAGGCCGCCGGTTCAGCCCCGTTGCCAGAGCGCGTAATGCACCTGCCCGGTTTTCTTCTCCCGGTGCAGGCGCCAGTTGCCGGGCATCTGCAAGGTGGAAGGCGCGGCTTCGCTCTCGGTGTAGACCCAGGCGCTTTCGCTCAGCCACTGGCGCTCTTCCAGTAAGTTGCAGGTGTTGGCCAAAAGGTCCTGGTGGAAGGGCGGGTCGAGGAACACAACGTCGAACTGCTGCTTGGCCGGGCCCTGCAGGTAGCGCAGGGCATCGGTCTGCAGGATCTGGCCGCGTGGGCAGCGCAGCACTTCCAGGTTGTCCTTGAGGTTGGCGATGGCGGCCGGGTTGCTGTCCAGGGCGACGGCGTCCTTGGCGCCCCGCGACAGGGCCTCGAGTACCAGAGCGCCGCTGCCGGTGAAGGCATCCAGCACCAGGGCGCCTTCGATATAGGGCGCCAACCAGTTGAACAAAGTTTCGCGCACCCGGTCCGGTGTCGGCCGCAGGCCTTCGCCTTCCGGGACCGCCAGGCGGCGGCTGCGCCACTCGCCAGCGATGATGCGCAGGTGTCCTGGGCCCTTGCTCGGGGCCTGGCCTGGACGGGCAGGGGTCGATGGCTTGGCCATTAGTGCTCCGGTACGCCGAGCGGTTGCTCGGCGGGTTTGTCAGTGGGCGGTGGCAGTGGTTTCTGCGCCACGGTCGGGCCGACGGTGACGATCACCAGCTTGTCCGCTGCCAGGTGCTTGTTCATGGCGGCCTTGACCTGCTCGACGGTCAGGTCCTGGGACTGCTGCATGAAGTCCTCGAGCCAGGTCAGTGGCAGGTTGTAGAAACCGATGGCGCCCAGTTGGCCGACGATGCTCGAGTTGCTGGCGTTCGACAGCGGGAAGCTGCCGGCCAGCTCGCGCTTGGCATCGTCCAGTTCTTGCTGGGTGGGGCCGCTCTTGAGGTAGTCGGCAAGGATGTCCTGGACCAGCTTGAGGGTGCCTTCGCTCAACTCGGCACGGGTCTGCAGGTTGATCATGAACGGTCCGCGTACCTGCATGGGGCTGAAGACCGAATACACCCCATAGGTCAGGCCGCGCTTCTCGCGTACTTCGCTCATCAGGCGGGTGCCGAAAGCGCCGCCGCCGAGGATCTGGTTACCCAAGGACAACGCCGGCCAGTCCGTGTCCTGGCGGTCGATGCCAAGCTCCGCCAGCATCAGGTGGGTCTGCTTGGACTGGAAATCGACATGGGTCAGGCCAGGCTTGGGTTCGGCTGGCTGGGCGGGCTTGGCCAGCGCCGGGCCCTTGGGCAGCGCGCTGGAGACCTGAGCCGCGATGGCTTCGGCTTCGGCTCGGCTCAGATCGCCGACCAGGGCGATCACGGCATTGCCGGCGGCATAGGCCTTGGCGTGGAAGGTGCGCAGCTGCGCTTGGGTAATGCCAGGGACGCTTTCGGCGCTGCCGTCGCTGGGGTGGGCGTACGGGTGGTTGCCGTAGAGCTGGTTGAACAGCATCTTGCCGGCGATCTTGCCTGGGTTCTGCTTCTCGTACTCGAAACCAGCCAGCAGCTGGTTCTTGATGCGCTTGAGAGCGTCTTCCGGGAACGTCGGCTTGCCCACCACTTCGGCGAACAGCTTCAGGGCCGGTTCACGTTTGTCGGGCGTGCTCAGGCTGCGCAGGGTGGCGACCGCCATGTCGCGGTAGGAGCCGTTGCCGAAATCCGCGCCCAGGCCTTCGAAGCCCTGGGCGATGGCGGTCACGTCCTTGCCGGACACACCTTCGTTGAGCATGGCATTGGTCAGGGTCGCCAGGCCCGGCACATCGCCGTCCTGGCTGCTGCCCGCGGCGAAGGTCACGCGCAGGTCGAACATCGGCAGTTCACGCGCTTCGACGAACAGCACCCGCGCGCCTTCGGCGGTGTTCCAGCTCTGGATGTTCAGCTGGCGTCGGCTGGGCGCCTTGCCGTCCAGTTCGGCCAGCGACTGCAGGGTGTTGGCCGGGCGCGCGGCTGTGTCCTTCGCCGTTGCGGTGTTGTCCGACTGGGCCGGGTGGGCCAGCACGAGGGCCAGGGCCACGACCAGGGTGATGATCCCGAGGCCGAACAAGGTGTAGCGGGGGGCGCTGCGATCACTCATGAGCGGACTCCTCGGGCAGTACATGGGCAACGCTCAGGCGTTCGCGGGTGAAATAGGTGCGTGCGGCGTCCTGGATGTCCTGCGGGGTCACGCGCTTGAGTTCGTCCAGTTCGCTGTCGATCAGCTTCCAGGACAGGCCCACGGTTTCCAGCTGGCCGATGGTGGTGGCCTGGCTGCTGATGGAGTCGCGGTCGTAGACCAGCCCGGCGATCACCTGGGCGCGCACGCGCTCGAGCTCTTCGGCGGTGGGTGGGGTGGTCTTGAGCTCATCGAGCAACTGCCAGATGCCTTTCTCGACGTCTGCCAGGGTTTTTTGCTTCTGCACGTTTGGCGTGGCCGAGATCATGAACAGGCTGTCGCCCCGGGTGAAGGCGTTGTAGCCCGACGAGGCACCGGCCACCAGCTCCTGGCCACGCTCCAGGCGCGACGGCATGCGCGCGCTGTAGCCGCCGTCGAGCAGCGCCGAGATCAGTCGCAGGGCATTGACCGCGCGCGCGTCCTTGGCGGTAGCCAGGCTTGGCACGTTGAAGCCGTAGATCAGGCTCGGCAATTGGGTGCGTACATGCAGGGTCAGCTGGCGCAGGCCGGGTTTGGCCAGTTCCAAGGGCAGCTTGGCCGGGGGAACGGCGCGCTTGGGAATGGCGCCGAAATACTTCTGCGCCAGGGCCTTGACCTCTTCGGCGGTGACGTCGCCGACGACCACCAGGGTGGCGTTGTTCGGTGCGTACCAAGACTCGTACCAGTGGCGCAGTTCCTCGACCTTCATGCGTTCGAGGTCGGCCATCCAGCCGATGGTCGGTGTGTGATAGCCACTGGCCGGATAGGCCATCGCGCGAAACAGCTCGTAGGCCTTGGCATTGGGCTGGTCGTCCGTGCGCAGGCGGCGTTCTTCCTTGATAACTTCGATTTCGCGGCTGAACTCATCGGCCGGCAGGCGCAGGCTGGCCAGGCGGTCGGCTTCGAGCTCCAGGGCCACCGGCAGGCGGTCGCGGGCCAGGACCTGGTAATAGGCGGTGTAGTCGTCGCTGGTGAAGGCGTTTTCCTCGGCGCCCAGGTCGCGCAGGATGCGCGAAGCTTCGCCCGGACCAATCTTGGCACTGCCCTTGAACATCATGTGCTCGAGGGCGTGGGACAGGCCGGTCTGGCCTGGCGTCTCGTAGCTGGAGCCGACCTTGTACCAGATCTGCGAGACCACCACCGGTGCGCGATGGTCTTCGCGCACGACCACTTTCAGGCCGTTGTCGAGGATGAACTCGTGGGTGGGTTGCGGATCGGCGGCAAGGGCTGCGAACGGCAGGCAGAGCGTGCTGAGCAACAGGCCAGCGGCGCGGCGGGCTAGAGCATTCATACGTTGGATAACCTGTACGGCGGCCCGCAGGGTTTAGCGTCGGCGGGCCAGGAGGTGCTAGGATACTGATCCGGTTGCCTGGCGACCATGCCTGTCGCCGTTCTGGCCCGCGGGCCTGACGACAAAATATTGCGCATGAACCAGCCGGATTCAAAATAGTCTGTTCTGCGTTTAGAGAATTCCCGATGCGCCGCTGATGGCCCATCGCTACCCTGAGATAGCCGTCTTCCATGTTTGGTTCCAACGACGACAAAAAAGCGCCGGCAGAGGCTGGTGAAAAGAAAGGCCTGTTCAGCTGGTTTCGCAAGAAGCCGCAGCAACCTGTCGCCGAACAGCCGCAAGCCCCTGAGCCGCAGGCCGCAGAGCCGGTCGCGCCGCCGGCCCCCGTCGAGCAGCCTGAGGCTGCTCCGGTCGAGCCCGTAGCCCCTGTCATCGCAGCACCAGCTCCTGAGCCGGTCGCTTCCGAGCCGTTGCAGGCCCCGCAGCCTGAGCCGGTCGCGTCCATGCCGCTGCAGGCGCCCACCCCGGAGCCTGTCGCGTCCACGCCTGTCCAGGCTGTACCGCCAGTGGTGGCGCCTGTGGCACCGGTGAGCAATCTGGTGCTGCCGGTTGCCGAAGAGCCCGTGGCCTTGGTGCCGGACCTGGAGCCCAAGGCCCCGCCGGTCATTCCTGAGCGCCCGGCGGTCGAACCGGCTCCGGTGCCCGCACCCGAGGCGCCCAACGCGCTCGTCGAGCCAGCACCGGCACCACGTGAGCCCGAGCCTGAGCCGGTCAGCGCGCCCGCCCCGGTTGTCGCTGAAGCCGCCAAACCCGGCTTCTTCGCCCGTCTCAAGCAAGGCCTGTCCAAGACCAGCGCCAGCATTGGCGAAGGCATGGCCAGCCTGTTCCTGGGCAAGAAGGCCATCGATGACGACCTGCTCGACGAGATCGAGACGCGCCTGCTGACCGCCGATGTCGGCGTCGAGGCCACCTCGGTCATCGTCCAGAACCTGACGCAGAAGGTCGCCCGCAAACAGCTGGCCGATGCCGATGCGTTGTACAAGTCGCTGCAGGAAGAACTGGCCGCCCTGCTGCGCCCAGTCGAGCAGCCGCTGCAGATCCAGTCCCAGAACAAGCCGTACGTGATCCTCGTCGTAGGCGTCAACGGCGCCGGCAAGACCACCACCATCGGCAAGCTGGCCAAGAAGCTGCAGCTCGAAGGCAAGAAGGTCATGCTGGCCGCTGGCGACACCTTCCGCGCCGCGGCGGTGGAGCAATTGCAGGTGTGGGGTGAGCGCAACCAGATCCCGGTCATCGCCCAGCACACCGGTGCCGATTCCGCATCGGTGATTTTCGATGCCGTGCAGGCCGCCAAGGCCCGTGGTGTCGATGTGCTGATCGCCGATACCGCCGGTCGCCTGCACACCAAGGACAACCTGATGGAAGAGCTCAAGAAGGTCCGTCGGGTGATCGGCAAGCTCGATGCAGAGGCGCCCCACGAGGTGCTGCTGGTGCTCGATGCCGGTACCGGCCAGAACGCCATCAGCCAGGCCAAGTACTTCAACCAGAGCGTCGAGCTGACAGGCCTTGCCCTGACCAAGCTGGACGGCACCGCCAAGGGTGGGGTGATCTTCGCCCTGGCCAAGCAATTCAACCTGCCGATCCGCTTCATCGGTGTCGGCGAGGGCATCGACGATCTGCGCACCTTCGAGGCCGAGCCGTTCGTCAAAGCCCTGTTCGCCGAGCGGGAGCACCCATGATCCGATTCGAACAGGTTGCCAAGCGCTATCCCAACGGCCATGTGGGCTTGCATGAGCTGAGCTTCCGGGCGCGCCGGGGCGAGTTCCTGTTCGTCACCGGGCACTCGGGCGCAGGCAAGAGCACCTTGCTGCGCCTGCTGCTGGCCATGGAGCGTCCGACCAGCGGTAAGCTGCTGCTGGCCGGGCAGGACCTGGGACAGATCAGCAATGCGCAGATTCCGTTCCTGCGCCGGCAGATCGGCGTGGTGTTCCAGAACCACCAGCTGCTGTTCGATCGCACGGTCTTCAACAACATCGCGTTGCCGCTGCAGATCCTCGGCTTGTCCAAGCCTGAGATCGCCAAGCGCGTGGACTCGGCCCTGGAGCGTGTGTCGCTGAGCGACAAGGGCGATCTGTTCCCAGCTGACCTGTCCACGGGCCAGCAGCAGCGCGTGGGGATCGCCCGCGCCATCGTTCACCAGCCGGCCTTGCTGCTGGCCGACGAACCGACCGGTAACCTGGACCCGCGCCTGGCCGCGGAAATCATGGGCGTGTTCGAGGACATCAACCGCCTGGGGACCACCGTATTGATTGCCAGTCACGACTTGGCGCTGATCGCGCGCATGCGGCACCGCATGCTGACCCTGCAGCGCGGTCGTCTGATCGGCGATGGGGAGGCCGGGCAATGAGCACTACACGTACGCCGAAGGTATCCGAGCGCGTCGCGCCGAAGGCTGCCGATCCACAGCCGTCCAAGCAGCGCGGCGGTCACGACGACGACGGCCCGGACTTTCGCAGCCTGCTGCACGCCTGGCTGGAGAGCCACCGCGCCAGTCTGGTCGACAGCCTGCGCCGCCTGGGCAAGCAGCCGATTGGCAGCTTCTTCACCTGCCTGGTGATGGCCGTGGCCCTGAGCATGCCCATGGGCCTGTCGCTGCTGCTCAAGAATGTCGAGAAGCTTGGAGGCTCCTGGCAGCGCGCCGCGCAGATCTCTCTGTACCTCAAGCTCGATGCCGGCAGCCGTGAAGGCGAAGCCCTGCGCGACGAAATCAAAGGCATGCCGGGCGTGGCCGACGCCCAGTACGTCAGCCGCGAGCAGGCGTTGGAAGAGTTCCAGCAGCAGTCCGGCCTGGGCGAGGCCCTGCGCGAGCTGCCGGACAACCCATTGCCTGGCGTGGTGGTGGTGACCCCGACAGAGGTCGACAAGCCGGCCTTGGAGGCCTTGCGCCAACGTCTGTCGGAATTGCCGCGGGTCGAAGTGGCACAACTGGACCTGGTATGGGTCGAGCGCTTGGCGGCGATCCTCAAGCTGGGTGACCGGTTCGTCTTCGGCTTGGCCGTTCTGCTGATTTCGGCGCTGCTGTTAGTAATCGGTAACACAATTCGTCTACATATCGAGAACCGGCGTATCGAGATCGAAGTGATCAAGCTGGTCGGCGGCACCGACAGCTATGTGCGTCGGCCCTTCCTCTACATGGGCGCGCTCTACGGCCTGGGTGCCGGTGTGCTGGCGTGGGGGATCCTGGCCTTCTCGCTGGACTGGCTCAACGACGCGGTCGTCGACCTTTCCGGGCTGTACGGGAGCGACTTCGCCCTGGCAGGTGTGCCAGGGGCGGATGGACTTTCGCTCTTGATCGGTGCTGTACTGTTGGGGTATATCGGTGCGTGGATCGCGGTCGCTCGTCACCTGAACGAGCTGGCACCACGATAATGTTTTTGCGCCAGCATTGACTTTTTTACCATTCTGGGAACTTGTTTCGTGGTTTCCGGTCAATGTTGGCAGTGCCCACAAGGCGCGAGTTTAGTAAGTCGGAGGTTCTTGAATGACCAATTCGTTGCAACCTGCATATGCCCTGGTTCCTGGTGCAAACCTGGAAGCCTATGTGCACACGGTCAACAGCATTCCCCTGCTGACGGCCGAGCAGGAGCGTGAACTGGCTGAGCGTCTCTACTACGAGCAGGATCTCGAGGCCGCTCGGCAAATGGTGATGGCCCACCTGCGTTTCGTCGTACATATCGCCCGTAGCTATGCAGGCTATGGGTTGGCCCAGGCTGACCTGATTCAGGAAGGCAACGTAGGCCTGATGAAGGCGGTAAAGCGTTTCAACCCGGAAATGGGCGTGCGTCTGGTGTCCTTCGCGGTGCACTGGATCAAGGCCGAAATCCATGAGTTCATCCTGCGCAACTGGCGCATCGTCAAGGTGGCTACCACCAAGGCCCAGCGCAAGCTGTTCTTCAACCTGCGCAGCCAGAAGAAGCGTCTGGCCTGGTTGAACAATGAAGAAGTTCATCGCGTGGCCGAAAGCCTGGGCGTCGAACCCCGTGAAGTACGCGAGATGGAAAGCCGGCTGAGTGGCCAGGACATGGCCTTCGACCCGGCCGCCGAGGCCGATGACGACAGCGCCTTCCAATCGCCTGCGCACTATCTGGAAGACCATCGCTACGACCCGGCGGTGCAACTGGAAGACGCGGACTGGAGTGACAACTCCACCAACAACCTGCATGTTGCCTTGCAGGGGCTCGATGAGCGCAGCCGCGACATTCTCTACCAGCGTTGGCTGGCCGAGGAAAAAGCGACCCTGCACGAGTTGGCGGACAAGTACAGCGTTTCGGCAGAGCGGATTCGCCAGCTGGAAAAGAACGCAATGAACAAGGTCAAGGCGTTGATCACGATCTGATCAAGATCTGGCCGTACTCGAAAAGCCGCTTGCCTTTGGGCAAGCGGCTTTTCTTTTGGCTTTTGTAGAAGTGGGCTCGTCGCGATGGGCCGTCGCGGCCCGCGAAATCAAGGGCGCAGTTGCATCAGGTAGCTCGGCCCACCCAATTGGCTCATCTGCCGGCGAATCCACCCGGCGCGGCTGGCCACATAGGCGCTGGGCCGGCTGGCGCTCCATTTCAACGGGCTGGGCAGTACAGCGGCCAGTTGAGCGGCCTGCTGGCGAGAAAGGCGGCTGGCATCGACACCAAAGTGATAGCGGGCAGCGGCCTGTGCGCCGAACACCCCCTTACCCCATTCGGCGCTGTTCAAATAGACCTCGAGAATCCGTTCCTTCGACCAGAACAGCTCGATCAACCCAGTGAACCAGGCCTCCAGGCCCTTGCGCAGCCAACTGCGACCGGACCAGAGGAACAGGTTCTTGGCGACCTGCTGAGTCAGGGTACTGGCCCCCCGGATCTTGCCTCCGCGTTCGTTGTAGGCCAGGGCAGCCTGTATCGCTGGCAGGTCGAAGCCCCAATGGCTGGCGAACTTCTGGTCTTCGCCGGCGATCACCGCCACTTTGAGATCGTCGGAGATCCGCTCCCAAGGCGTCCATTCACGCTGAAGATCGATCGGCTCGCCGTTGACCCAGGATTGCACCTTGCGCTCGACCATCAGCGCCGTGCCCGGTGGCGGGATCCAGCGCAGGGCCAGCACCACGACGATGCTGCCGGCAGCGAACCAGAGCAGGGCGCGGGCGAGGCGACGGATAAGGGATGACAACATGGTGATGGCTTGGCCGGACCGTTGGAACGGGCCATTATACAGACCCCTTTCGAGGAGTCGTCCCATGCTTCGCAGCTTCCTGATGCTCGCCGCTTTCTTCGGTTTCACCGGCGTCGGTCTGGGCGCCTTCGCCGCCCACGGTCTGAAGAATCGGCTGACGGCCGACTACCTGGCGATCTTCCATACCGGTGTGACCTATCAGCTGGTGCATGCCCTGGCGCTGCTGGGTGTCGCGCTGTTGTCGGTGCACCTGCCAGGTCGGTTGATCGGTTGGGCCGGTGGTCTGTTCGCCGTGGGGATCGTGCTGTTCTCCGGTAGTTTGTACGTGCTGACCCTCAGTGGCCTGGGCAAGCTCGGCATCATCACGCCCATCGGCGGGCTGTGCTTTCTGGCCGGTTGGCTGTGCCTGGGCCTGGCGGCATGGCGCCTGAGCTGACCAAGTGGTCCACAATCGCGACTAATGGCGTCGGCTGGCCTTGGGTTGAAGTGCGGATCAGGGCTAGAATGCCGACCCCCAAAGCACAATGGTGGCCGTGCGCATGCGCATTCAACTGAACGGTGAACCTTACGAATTGCCCGATGGCGAGAGCGTCGCGGCCCTACTGGGTCGGCTGGAGCTCGCTGGTCGCCGGGTGGCGGTGGAACTGAACCTGGATATCGTCCCGCGTAGCCAGCACGAAAGCACGCAGCTCAGTGAAGGCGACCAGGTCGAAGTGGTCCATGCCATCGGTGGCGGCTGATCCGCCCGGTGATTCACCTGCAAGTCCCGCAACCTTTTCCCGAGGATCCACGATGAGCAACGTTCGTAGCGACAAGCCCTTCACCCTGGCCGGGCGCACTTTCCAGTCGCGCCTGCTGGTTGGCACCGGCAAATACCGTGACATGGAAGAGACCCGCCTGGCCATCGAGGCCTCGGGTGCCGAAATCGTCACCGTCGCCGTGCGCCGGACCAACATCGGCCAGAACCCGGGCGAGCCGAACCTGCTCGACGTGCTGCCTCCAGATCGCTACACCATCCTGCCGAACACCGCCGGTTGCTATGACGCGGTCGAAGCCGTGCGCACCTGCCGACTGGCCCGTGAACTGCTCGACGGCCATAACTTGGTCAAGCTGGAAGTCCTGGCTGACCAGAAAACCCTGTTCCCGAACGTGATCGAGACCCTCAAGGCCGCCGAAGTGCTGGTCAAGGACGGTTTCGACGTGATGGTCTACACCAGCGACGACCCGATCATCGCCCGCCAACTGGCCGAAGCCGGCTGCATCGCGGTGATGCCACTGGCAGGTCTGATCGGCACTGGCCTGGGTATCTGCAACCCCTACAACCTGCAGATCATCCTGGAAGAGTCCAAAGTGCCGGTTCTGGTCGATGCAGGCGTGGGTACAGCTTCCGACGCCACCATCGCCATGGAAATGGGGTGCGAGGCGGTGCTGATGAACTCGGCCATCGCCCATGCCCAGCAGCCGGTGCTGATGGCAGAAGCCATGAAGCACGCGATCGTCGCCGGTCGCATGGCCTACCTGGCCGGGCGCATGCCGAAGAAACTCTATGCCAGCGCCTCGTCGCCGCTGGAAGGTCTGATCAAGTAAGAGCCTCTGATGACTGAATCGCAAGAAACGCCGATCACCACCGACGGCGAAGCGCGTCCCCACCGCCGCATCAAGAGCTTCGTGATGCGCGCCGGGCGCATGACCGAAGGCCAGCAACGTGGTCTGGAGCAGGGCGGTCCGCTGTTCATCCTGCCCCTGGCCGACAGCCCGGTGGACTACGACCAGGTGTTCGGGCGCTCGGCGCCGCGCACCCTGGAGATCGGTTTCGGCATGGGCCATTCCCTGCTGGAAATGGCCGCAGCCTCGCCAGAGTTGGACTTCATCGGTGTCGAAGTGCACCGTCCCGGTGTCGGCGCGCTGCTCAATGGCGTGCTGACCCAGGGCCTGAAGAATCTGCGGGTGTATGACTGTGATGCCATTGAAGTGCTCAACCGCTGCGTAGCCGACAACAGCCTCGACCGCCTGATGCTGTTCTTCCCCGATCCATGGCACAAGGCACGCCACCACAAGCGCCGCATCGTCCAGCCGGAGTTCGCTGAGCTGGTGCGTCGCAAGCTCAAGGTAGGCGGCGTGTTCCATATGGCCACCGACTGGGAACCCTATGCCGAGCACATGCTGGAGGTGATGAGCGTCGCCCCGGGCTACCGCAACCAGGCAGCCGACGGCACCTATGTACCGCGCCCAGAGGAACGTCCGATCACCAAGTTCGAACGCCGTGGCGAGCGACTGGGGCATGGGGTGTGGGATTTGAAGTTCGAGAAGGTCGACTGACTCGGGGTTTGAGTCGTGAATGCCTGCAGAACTGCAGGCGCAAAAAAACCGCCTTTAGAAGGGCGGTTTTTTTATTTGCAGGTTCATGGTTGAGAGCCATTGCCCTGCGGTATTTCATTGGATGCTCTCGCGTGCTCAAAAATCTTAGGGGCTGCTTGGGAGTGCGTCAATCCAATGGTCACATTCAGCCTGTCATCCCCGCCGATCAGCCACTACGCCGATCAACACCAGCACCACCAGTAGCACCGGCGCCAGGGCATAGTTGTTGAACTGGGCCAAGCCCTTCACCACCCAAGGCGTTGCGTAGATCAGTGCCGCGCCGCTGCCGATCATCACCAGCAAGGCCATGAAAGGTACGCGCAGGGCGCCGGCGAGACCGCCCAGGCGTTGTTCCACCCAGCCTTTGATGTCGGTGCCGAACAGCACCAGCAGGCAGCCCACCAACGCCAGGGAAATCTCCGACAGGTTGCTGCGGCTCCAGCGGGAGACGGTCGCGAGCAGGTCAAGTACCAAATCCATGGGTCATCCTTAGGTCAAGAAATACTGCAACAGGTCATTGAGGAACAACTGGCCCCGTGGTGTGGCCACCAACCGATCCGGTTCGACCTGCAAAAGGCCTTTTCGTTCTGCCTCGCGCCGGGCCTCTGCCAACTGCAACAGGGGCAAGCCGGTACGCTGGGTGAACAGTTCGGCTTCCACGCCCTGGGTCAGGCGCAGGGCGTTCATCAGGAACTCGAACGGCAGCTCCTGCGCCGGCAGCAGCTTTTCGCCGGCCTTGAACGGCTTGGCGAGGTTCAGGTAGTCCTTTGGCGCGCGGGTCTTCCACGTTCGCAGGATGCGGCCGTCGGCAAAGGTCAGTTTGCCATGGGCCCCGGCGCCGATGCCGATGAAGTCGCCGAAGCGCCAATAGTTGAGGTTGTGGCGGGCGGCGCGCCCCGGCTGCGCATACGCCGAGACTTCATACTGCTGGAAGCCGTTTGCCGCCATCAGGGCCTGGCCAGCCTCCTGGATGTCCCAGAGGATGTCGTCTTCGGGCAGCTCCGGCGGCTGGTTCCAGAACACCGTGTTCGGCTCTACCGTCAGCTGGTACCAGGACAAGTGTGTCGGCGCCAACGCGATGGCCTGGCGCAAGTCGGCCAAGGCATCGTCCAGGGACTGATCAGGCAGGCCGTGCATCAGGTCCATGTTGAAGTTGTCGAAACCGGCGGCGCGTGCCATGTCTGCTGCGCGGATCGCCTCGTCGCCGTTGTGGATGCGTCCCAGGGCCTGGAGTTTCGCAGGCTGGAAGCTCTGTACGCCGATGGACAGGCGATTGATGCCAGTTTGCCGGTACGCCTTGAATTTCTCCTGCTCGAAGGTCCCGGGATTGGCCTCCAGGGTGATCTCGATGTCGGAGGCGAACGGGATGCGCTGTTCCACGCCGCGTAGCAAGCGCCCCAGGGCGTTGGCACTGAACAGGCTTGGGGTGCCGCCGCCGAAGAAGATCGAGCTGATGGGGCGCCCCTGTACCGCGGCCATTTCCTGGTCGAGGTCGGTCAGCAGGGCATCGACGTAGGCGTCTTCCGGCAGTTCAGGGCCGGCAGCGTGGGAGTTGAAGTCGCAATAAGGGCATTTGCGCACGCACCATGGGATATGGATATACAACGCCAGGGGCGGGAGCGTAACGAAACCCGCCGCGTCGGGCTGACGCGGCTGGGTGGACAGCGTTTCGGTCATGCCAGGCCCAGACGTTGGCGCAGCAGGGCCATGGCGCGGGCGCGGTGGCTGAGCTGGTTTTTTTCGACAGGACTGAGGTCGGCGCTGGAGCACTTGCGCTCAGGGACCCAGAACAGTGGGTCATAGCCAAACCCATGTTCACCGCTGGCCTCGAACAGGATGCTGCCATGCCACAGCCCTTCGCACAGGATCGGCAGCGGGTCATCGGCGTGACGCACCAGGGCCAGCACGCAGACGAACTGCGCGCCGCGCTCTTGGGCGGGCACATCCTGAAGCGCTTCGAGCAGCTTGGCGTTATTCGCCGCATCGCCCTTGCCGTCGGCGTAGCGCGCCGAGTAGATGCCCGGTGCGCCGCCGAGGAAGTCCACCGCCAGGCCCGAATCGTCGGCCAGTGCCGGCAGGCCGGAGATGCGTGAGGCGTTACGTGCCTTGAGGATGGCGTTCTCGACGAACGACAGGCCGGTCTCTTCCGGCTCGACCTGGCTGAACTCGCCGATCGAACGCAGTTGCACGGATTCACCGAGCATTGCCTGGAGTTCCTTGAGTTTGCCGGCGTTATGGCTGGCCAATACGAGTTGCTGGAAATTCATCATTCGCCTGGGAACACTTCCTGGTTGAAGCTGAGTTTGTGGCTGACACCGCCGGTCTCGACATTCAGGTCGAAGGTCAGGGTTTCTGCCTGGTCGATCTTGAACTGGGCGATGTAGTACACCGCGCCCTGGTCGTTGATCTGCTTGAACGACAACGGGCTGCTGCGCCCGGTGAGGTCTTTGACGGTGCCACTGACCACGGCCATGCCTGGCTTGCCGGCCTTGAGCACGGCGATGTTGAGCACACCCTGATTCTTGCTGCGGGTCAGGCCCGTGGCTGCGGCCACATCCGGCTGCAGCATGCTCGAGGTGAAGGCGCTGTAGTGGACCGTGACGTCGCCGAAGACTTCCTTGCGCTCCGGCCTGGCGGGGTCTGCAGCCAGTACTGGCAAGGCCAGGCATAGGCTGATCAAAAAAAGTCCAAGGCGACGCATGGTGCGATCCTCCAGTGAGGGGGCTAGAAGTCAGACCGCGACCCGATGTTCCTGCAGGCCCCGGCTGCTGACGCGATAGATACCGATTTCTCCTAGAAGATTAGGCCAAAGCCGGCCTGCCCACCCGTTACGGTGCAGACGGTCTACCGCCAGGCGATCGATCACCTTGGCCCGACGCTCGTGGCACAGGTCCTCGAAGTCGGCGAAGGTGCAGAAGTGGATGTTCGGCGTGTTGTACCAGGTGTACGGCATGAAGTCCGAGACGGGCATATGGCCCTTGGTCGCCAGGTACCAACGGCATCGCCAGTGGCCGAAGTTCGGGAAGGTGATGATGCACTCACGGCCCACGCGCAGCATTTCGTCGAGGATGCGGTCGGGGTACTCCACGGCCTGCAGGGCCTGGGTCATGACCACCACGTCGAAGCTGTTGCTGGCGAAGTTGCCCAGGCCTTTGTCCAGGTCCTGCTCGATGACGTTGACACCCTTGGCCACGCAGGCGGCGATGTTGTCGGCGTCGATCTCCAGCCCGTAGCCGGTGACGTTCTTGCGATCGCGCAACGAGGCCAGCAGCTCGCCGCTGCCGCAGCCCAGGTCGAGTACCCGGCTGCCGGCGGGGATCCAGTCGTGGATGATTTCCAGGTCGGCTCTCATGCTGTCCTCAGATGGCGATGCGGTTCATGTAGTTCGCGAAACCTTGCATGTAGCGAGGCGTGGGGATCAGGAAGGCATCGTGCCCATAAGGAGAGTCGATCTCCAGATAGCAGACGTTCTTGCGCGCCGCCATCAGGGCATCGACGATTTCCCGAGAGCGCGCTGGCGAGAACCGCCAGTCGGTGGTGAACGACATGATGCAGTAGTCCGCCGTGACATGCTCCAGCGTCGCCGCCAGGTCACCTCCGTGAGTGGCGGCCGGATCGAAGTAGTCCAGCGCCTTGGTCATCAGCAGGTAGGTGTTGGCATCGAAGCGCCCGGAGAACTCTTCA
Source organism: Pseudomonas sp. NY15354 (assembly GCF_048068075.1). Lineage (NCBI taxonomy): Bacteria > Pseudomonadati > Pseudomonadota > Gammaproteobacteria > Pseudomonadales > Pseudomonadaceae > Pseudomonas > Pseudomonas sp. NY15354. The sequence continues at coordinate 330,645 of NZ_JBLUPV010000002.1, read as the reverse complement.
CCCTGATAGCGCAGGTAGCTCTCGACCTGGAACTCGACGCTGTGGAAGTCGTAGTTGAGCTTGTCGCTCTTGAGCTCGCGGCCGAATTTCTCGCCCATGGAGTCGTCGGACAGGTAGGTGATGTGGCCGACCATGCGTGCCAGCATCAGGCCACGCTTGGGCACCACGCCTTTGTCCTGGAACGAGCCGCCGTGGAACTCGGGGTCGGTGAGGATGGCCTGGCGGGCGACTTCGTTGAACGCGATGTTCTGTGCCGAGAGCTTGGGTGCCGAGGCGACGTCCACACAGTGGCGAACGCGCTCAGGGTAGCTGATGGTCCATTGCAGGGCCTGCATGCCGCCCAGGCTGCCGCCGACCACCGCCGCCCACTGCTGGATGCCGAGGCGGTCGGCGAACCGCGCCTGGCTGTGCACCCAGTCTTCGACGGTCAGTACCGGGAAGTCGGCGCCATAGGGCTTGCCGGTGGCAGGGTTGATGCTGCTCGGGCCCGTGCTGCCGTTGCAGCCGCCGAGGTTGTTCAGGCTGACCACGAAGAAACGATTGGTATCGATCGGCTTACCGGGGCCGATGCAGCTGTCCCACCAGCCGGGTTTTCGATCGGTGGGGGCGTGATAGCCTGCGGCATGATGATGGCCGGACAGCGCATGGCAGATCAGCACGGCATTGCTGGCGGTGCTGTTGAGGGTGCCATAGGTCTCGTAGATCAGCTCGTAGCTGGCCAGCGAACGGCCACAGGCCAACGCCAGCGGTTCATCGAACCGGGCAATTTGCGGTGTTACCAGACCAACGGAATCTTCGGGAAAGACAGTGGACATCGACCCTGCTCACGCTTGACGGAGGCGTAAGTCTAAAGAGCGCTATCCCCAGCGGCAAGCAAAGGCTTGCCGCTGGAAACGCCGGGGTCAGATCATGCGCCAGAGGATCTCGGGCATGTAGACGCGCATGGCCAGTTCAGGCATGGCGTAGGACTGGATCACCTGGATCGCCAGGAAGGCGAAGATCGGCGAAATATCCAGCCCGCCGAGGTTGGGGATGAGCTTGCGAAACGGCGCCAGCACCGGCTCGCTGATCTGGTAGGCCAGCTCTGCGGCGGGGTTGTGGCTGTTGGGCGCGACCCACGAGACGATCACCATGACGATCATCGCCACCCAGAAAATCTTCAGGAACAGCGAGGTCACGCCGATGATCGCCCAGATCACCACCTGCAGCGGGCTGTAGTTTTCGGGGACGAACATCATCACGAAGGCCATCAGCAGCGCCTGGATGGCGACCGACAGCAGCAGGGATGAGGTGTCCAGGCCGCCAATGCTGGGAATGATACGGCGCAGCGGCTTGAGCAGCGGTTGGGTGGCGCGCACCGCGAACTGGCTCAGTGGGTTGTAGAAGTCGGCCTTGACCAGTTGCAGCACGAAGCGCAGCAGGACGATCACCAGGTACAGGCTGACCAGGGTTTGCACCACGAAAATCATGGCGCCGGACAGTGCATTCATCGACAGCTCCTTATTTGCCCAATTGCTCGGCCAGCTCGGCGGAACGTTTTGCCGCGGCCTCCAGAGCCTGTTCGACGATGGCTTCGAAGCCATTGCCCTGGAACGACTTGATCGCCGCTTCCGTGGTGCCGGCCGGCGAGGTCACGCGGCGGCGCAGCTCGGCGGCGTCCACGTCGCTGGAGACGGCCATGCGCGCAGCGCCCAGGGCGGTCTGCAAGGTCAACTGCGAGGCGGTCTCACGTGGCAGACCAAGTTTCTCGCCGGCGGCGGTCATGGCTTCGATCAGCAGGAAGAAGTAGGCCGGGCCACTGCCGGAGACGGCGGTGACGGCATCCAGTTGCTGCTCCTGGTCCAGCCACAGGGCGGTGCCTACGGCGCGCAGCAGTTGCTCGGCCTGTTGGCGTTGCTCGGCCGATACCTCGGCAGTGGCATACAGGCCGCTGGCGCCTTCGCGCAGCAGGGCCGGGGTATTGGGCATGCAGCGAACCACCGGGCGTGGGCCGAGCCAGGCTTGCAGGCTGGCGCAAGTGATGCCGGCGGCGATGGAGACGATCAGTTGACCAGGCGCCAGATTAGGCTGCAGAGCTTGGCACACGGCCTTCATCACCTGCGGCTTGACCGACAGGACGATCACATCCGCACCGGCGATGGCCTGGGCGTTGTCTTCGAAGGCTTCGATGCCGTGCTCGGCCTGGATCTTGGCCCGGGTCTCGGCGCCCGGGTCGCTGGCGCGGATCTGCGCGGCGTCCAGACCCTGGGCACGCAGGCCGCCGATCAGGCTGGCGGCCATGTTGCCGGCGCCGATAAAGGCAATACGTGTCTTGCTCATGTCAGGTCCTTGAAGGAAAGAGTGAGTAAAGCATGGAATCAGGGGCGTCCGTAGTCGCGGGCACCGAACAGGGCGGTACCGATGCGGACCCAGGTCGCTCCCTGTGCAATGGCAGCTTCCAGGTCATGGCTCATGCCCATGGACAAGGTGTCCAGGCCTAGCCCCAGGCCCTCCTGCAACTGGCGCAGGGTGGCGAAGGCCGCTTCCTGGGCGACACGGTCCTCGGTGGGTTCGGGAATCGCCATCAAGCCGCGCAGACGCAGGCCTGGCAGGCCGGCAATGGCGCTGGCCAGGGCTGGCACATCGGCTGGCAGGCAGCCGGACTTGCTGTCCTCGCCGCTGACGTTCACCTGCAGGCAGACATTCAGCGGTGCCAGGCCGGCAGGGCGTTGCTCGGACAGGCGTTGGGCGATCTTCAGACGGTCCACGGAGTGTACCCAGTCGAAATGTTCGGCGATTGCACGGGTCTTGTTCGACTGGATGGGGCCGATGAAGTGCCAGGTCAAGGGCAGGTCGCGTAATTCTTCCTGCTTGGCCAGCGCTTCCTGGAGGTAGTTCTCGCCAACGTGGAGCACGCCGGCGGCGTGGGCTTCGCGCACGGCATTGGCGGGTTTGGTCTTGCTCACAGCCAGCAGCTGGATGCTGGCGGGATCGCGTCCGGCAGCCTTGGCCGCGCTGTCGATGCGAGCGGCGAGGGCGGACAGGTTGTCTGCTATGGTGGACATGGAATCGATGCCGACGGCTCAGTGGTCTGCGGCATTCTACCTGCTTGATGGCCTTTGGGGAGTCTCATGGATGTGACCGACCTGTTGGCCCGGGCCGTGGCTGCGGGCGCTTGCGACCTGCACCTGGCGTCGGGCGAAGTGCCGGTGCTGCGCCTGGATGGCGCGCTGCAGCGGCTGGATCTGCCACCTTTGGCGGCTGCGACCTTGAGCGAAGGGTTTGCGCCCATGCTCGATGAGGCTCAGCGCCGGCAGTGGGCGCTGGGCGATGAGCTGGATATCGCCTTGACGCTGCCAGGCGCCGTGCGCGCCCGGGCAAATCTGTATCGCCAGCACCACGGGCCGGGGGTAAGCCTGCGGTTGCTGCCGTCTCGTGCTCCCAGCCTGGATGAGCTGGACCTGCGGGAAGTGTTTCAAGCTATTGCCCAGTGGCGCGATGGCCTTGTGCTAGTCGGAGGTCCGACCGGCAGCGGCAAGTCATCGACCCTGGCGGCCCTGATCGATCAGCTCAATCGAACGCAGGCGCTGCACATCATCACCCTCGAAGACCCCATCGAAGTTATCCACAGCGGCCAGCGTAGCCTGGTCAACCAGCGCGAGATCGGCCGCGACTGCCGCGATTTTGCCCAGGGTCTGCGCAGTGCATTGCGCCAGGACCCGGATGTGATCGTGATCGGCGAGCTGCGTGATCTGGAAACCATCCGCCTGGCCCTGCGCGCTGCGGAAACCGGACATCTGGTTCTGGCGACGGTGCATACCCGCTCGGCGGTGAACAGCATCGACCGCCTGGTGGAGGTGTTCGCCCCGGAGGAAAAGGCTTTGGTGCGGGGCATGCTGGCGGAGTCGCTGCGCATGGTGGTGGTGCAGACATTGGTCGAGCGAATGGGTGGCGGGCGTGTGGCGGCCAGGGAAGTACTGGTGGCGACGCCTGCCGTGCGTAACCTGATCCGGGAAGGTCGCATGGCGCAGTTGCATTCGGTGATGCAGACCGGTGCGACGGCGGGGATGAAGACGATGGAGATGGCGATGCAGCGGCTGCAGGGGGCAGGGGTGATCGCGTCAGGTTGAGTTTGAATCTGGTGGCCCATTCGCGGGTAAACCCGCTCCCACAGGTTCTGTGCTGCTCAAGCGCTGGCGCGGTCCTTGTGGGGTTTAACCGCGAATGGGCTGCGCAGCAGCCCCGGCGATGTCAGGCGGTTCGCACGGGTTGGACCCCACCGCTGGACAGCTCAGCGCTTGGCCAGGGCCAGGGTCTGCTGCTCTTTGGGCAGCACGCGTTTGGCGACCACGTAATGCTTCTGCCAGTACGGCTTGCTCAGAGTGTCGATGCTCACCCGCTTGCCGGTGCGCGGCGCGTGGATGAAGCGATCATTGCCCAAGTAGATGGCTACATGGTTGACCCGGCGGCTCTTGATGTTGAAGAAGATCAGGTCGCCCGGCTTGAGGTCGCTCTTTGCAACTTTGACACCATGCCCTTGGGCCATGGCGTTGGAGGTGCGCGGCAGGTCGACGTCGGCTACATCGGTGAAGGCATACTTGACCAGGCCGCTGCAGTCGAAGCCCTTGCTCGGGCTGCTGCCGCCCCAGCGATAGGGCGTGCCCAGTACATTCACTGCGCGGCTGAGTACATTACTGCTCTGCTTGGCCGACATGGCCACGACGGGCAGGTTGCTCGAGGCCTTGGCGGCATTGCTCGGGCGGGCGCGCAAGGTGCTGTACTTGACCGGCGCGTGTTTCACCGAGGCGTTGGTGGTATAGCCGGTGAACCCATTGGGAAGACGTTGCTCACGATTGGTGGCGTGGGCGGCCAGGGGCAACAATAGGCAGAGGGTCAGCCATGTCTTGAACAAAGGCGGCATAGTTGAAGCTCTTTTTAGGTATGTGTTGGCTGTGGCGCGCAACTCTATAACAGCTTCGGGTGGTTTTTTGCTCCGTTGGTCGATTGCGCGGGTACCATACGTCGGCTTCCCGCGGAAAAGTCACATTTTCCGTTAGAAAATTTTTTGCTAACCCACGGAGGACAAGCATGAACGGTTATCAACAGGGTGAGCTGCACGACACCCACAGCAAGGTCCTTGGCTACCTCTTGTGGATCTTCGGCTTCACCGGCTCTCACCGCTTCTACTACGGCAAACCCATCACCGGCACGATCTGGTTCTTCACCCTGGGCCTGCTCGGTATCGGCTGGTTGATCGACCTGTTCCTGATTCCGTCGATGGACCGCGAGGCGGACATGCGCTTCCAGTCCGGACGGGTGGACTACAACCTGGCCTGGATCTTCCTGACGTTCCTCGGGATCTTCGGCGTACACCGGCTGTACCTGGGCAAATGGATCAGCGCTTTGATCTACCTGCTCACCGGTGGCCTGTTCCTGATCGGCGTGCTGTACGACTTCTGGACCCTCAACAGCCAGATTTCCCAAGTCAACGCCCAGCGCCGCTGACAGAAAAAAGGCCTTGTCGCATCGAGCGGCAAGGCCTTTTTCGTTACTGGCGGGTCTGGCGCTGTTGGAGCAGCAGGTTGCTGAACCCAGCCCCGGCCAATTGCTTCTGGGCCACCGTCAGTTGCTCACGGTTGCTGAACGGGCCGACCAGGACGCGGTACCAGGTTTCATCTTTCACCGTCCCGGACTCCACCTTGACCGCTTGGCCGAGCAGGATGATCTGCGCGCGAACCTTGTCGGCATCGGCCTGCTTGCGGAACGAGCCCGCCTGGAGGAAGAAGGTGGTGGTCGCCGCGGGCTTGATCACCGGTGGCGCAGGCGGAGGTGTCTGCCCCAGCAGGGCTGCCTGGGCGCGGGCGGTATCGATCTTCGCCGCCTCCGCGGGTGTCACCGGCTTGACCGGCGGCACTGGCTGGGCTGGCACCGGTGGGGTTTTCTCCGGTACGGCCTCCGGTGGCACGATGACTTCCGACTCCGGCAGCAAGGTGTAGAAGTCGTACTTCGGCTTGACCGGCTGCTGCGTTGTCGGGGCAGTGGTCTTGCTGGCTTCGGCGACCTTGGCGGGTTTTTGCTGCTCAGGCTTGGCGCGCTTGATGTCTTCGCTACCCGGCTCGAGCTTCATCAGGAAGACGACGAAAGCGCCTACGGTCAGGCCGACCGCCAGCCAGATCCAACCCGGAATCGGCTGCTTGGCCGGTGCCTGGTTGCGGCTGGCGCCACGCTTGGGGGCGGGTTTTTTCTTGGCAGCCAACTTACATGCGCTCCAGGGTTTCCAGGCCGAGCAGTTCCAGGCCTTGCTTGAGCGTGCGGCCGGTCAGGGCGGCCAGGCGCAGGCGGCTTTGCTGCTGTTCGGCGGTTTCGGCCGCGAGGATCGGGCAGTTCTCGTAGAAGCTGGAGAACAGACCGGCGATGTCGTACAGATAGCTGCACAGCACGTGTGGGGTGCCTTTGTCGGCGACGTTGTTGAGTACTTCGCCGAACTGCGCCAGGCGTGCGGCCAGATCCTGCTCATGGGCCGCCTGCAGGACGATGCTGCCCTCGACTTCGTCGAAGCCCTTGCCCAGCTTGCGGAACACGCTGGCCACGCGGGTGTAGGCATACAGCAGATAGGGCGCGGTGTTGCCGTCGAAGTTGAGCATCAGCTCGAAGTTGAAGCTGTAGTCGCTGGTGCGGTGCTTGGACAGGTCGGCGTACTTCACCGCACCGATGCCGACCACTTCACCAATGTGGCGCAGCTCGTCTTCGGACAGGCTCGGGTTCTTGTCCTTGACCAAGGCATAGGCACGCTCCTTGGCCTCGGTGAGCAGGTCGATCAGTTTGACGGTGCCGCCGTCACGGGTCTTGAACGGACGACCGTCAGCGCCGTTCATGGTGCCGAACCCCATGTGTTCCATCTGCATCGGGTGGCCGACGAAACCTGCGCGGCGCGCCACTTCGAACACTTGGTTGAAGTGCAGAGCCTGGCGCTGGTCGACGAAGTACAGGGCACGGTCGGCCTGGAGCACGTTGCTGCGGTAGCGCACGGCGGCAAGGTCGGTGGTGGCGTAGAGGTAGCCGCCATCGGCCTTCTGTACGATCACCGGCAGCGGCTCGCCTTCGGCGTTCTTGAATTCCTCGAGGAACACGCACTGGGCGCCTTGGTCCTCGACCAGCAGGCCCTTGGCTTTCAGGTCGGCGACCACGTTGGCCAGGTCGCCGTTGTAGGCGCTCTCGCCCATTACGTCGGCCATGGTCAGCTTGACGTTGAGCAGCTCGTAGGTCTTCTGGCAGTGGGACAGTGAGATGTCCTTGAAACGGGTCCACAGCGCCATGCACTCAGGGTCGCCGGCTTGCAGCTTGACCACCAGGCCGCGGGCGCGGGTGGCGAAGTCCTCGGACTCGTCGAAGCGCTTCTTCGCCGCGCGGTAGAAGTTTTCGAGGTCAGACAACTCGTCGCTGGTGATCGGGTTCTCTTCCAGGTAGGCCAGCAGCATGCCGAACTGGGTGCCCCAGTCGCCCACGTGGTTCTGGCGGATCACCTGGTCACCGAGAAACTCCAGCACGCGTGCGACGCTGTCGCCGATGATGGTCGAGCGCAGGTGGCCGACGTGCATCTCCTTGGCGAGGTTCGGTGCCGACATGTCGATCACGACTTTTTCGCGGGGGCCGGACTTGCGCACGCCCAAGTGATCGTCCGCCAGGGCGGCGTCCAGGCGGTTGGCCAGGGCCTGGGTGTTCTGGAAGAAATTCAAAAAGCCTGGGCCTGCGATTTCGACCTTGGTGATGTCGGCGCTGGCCGGCAGGGCATCGATGAGTTTTTCAGCCAGGTCGCGTGGCTTCATGCCGGCTGGCTTGGCCAGCATCATGGCGATGTTGCTGGCGAAGTCGCCGTGGGTCTTGTCCCGGGCGTTTTCCACCTGGATCGCCGGCGTCAGCCCTTCAGGCAGCACGCCGTCGGTGACGAGTTGGGTGAGGGCTTGCTGGATGAGCTGGCGAATGGTGTCTTTCATGGCGTTCTCTTTTCGACCGCAAGCGCGGTGGGGCGCTTCGATGCGCAGGTGGAAAAACTGGGCATTATCCGTTCCCGGGGGCGTATTGCCAACCTTTGAGCGGCAAGCTGAGCGCTTCGAGCTGCAAGAAAGAGCGCGATAGTGCGCGCTCTGCCTTTGCTTGTAGCGTGCAGCTTCGCGCTCAATACAGGTCGACCGGATCCACATCCAGCGACCAGCGCACCTGACGTCCGGATGGCATGTGCTCCAACACTAGCAACCAGGCGCTGATCAGTCGATGCAAGGGCGCCCGGGCATTGGCCTGGAGCAATAATTGCGCGCGGAAACGTCCCGCGCGACGCTCCATGGGCGCAGGTACCGGGCCGAGCAGCTCGATACCCTGCAAATTGTGTTCGGCCAGCAACCGCTCGGCGGCGCTGCAGGCTTCATCCAGAAAACCCTCGGCCTGGCCTGGCTTGTGCGCCTCGGCGCGCAGCAGGGCGAGGTGGGAGAACGGCGGCAGGCCGGCCGCGCGCCGTTCGCTCAGGGCCTGCTCGGCGAAGGCGAAGTAGCCTTGCTCGGTCAGTTGCACCAGCAGCGGATGCTCGGCCAGGTGAGTCTGTATGATCACCTTGCCGGGCTCCTCGGCACGCCCCGCGCGGCCCGCGACCTGAACGATCAGCTGCGCCATGCGTTCGCTGGCGCGGAAGTCGCCGGAGAACAGGCCGCCATCGGCGTCGAGGATGGCCACCAGCGTCACCCGGGGGAAGTGATGACCTTTGGCTAGCATCTGGGTGCCGACCAAAATGCTGGGCTGTCCACGCTGGATGGTGGTGAACAGGTTGTGCATCGCATCCTTGCGCGATGTACTGTCGCGGTCGACCCGCAGGATGGGGTACTCCGGGAACAGTACTTTCAGGCGCTCCTCGGCGCGCTCGGTGCCCGCGCCTACCGGGCGCAGGTCGACATGGGCGCACTGCGGACACTGGTGGGGCAGGCGTTCGTCGTAGCCGCAATGATGACAGCGCAGCACGCCGGAGCGCTGGTGCACTGTCATGCGGGCATCGCAGCGTGGGCATTCGGACAGCCAGCCGCAATCATGGCACAGCAGTGTCGGCGCGAAGCCGCGTCGGTTGAGGAACACCAGTACCTGCTGGCCCGCCTCAAGGGTCTGGCGGATGGCCTGCTGCAACGGGCCGCTGATGCCGCTGTCCAGAGGCAGGCTGCGCACGTCCAGGCGCAGATAGCGTGGCGGGCGGGCGCCGCCGGCGCGTTGATTCATGCGCAGCAGGCCGTAGCGACCGCTGTGGGCGTTGTGCAGGCTTTCCAGCGAGGGCGTGGCCGAGCCCAGCAAGATAGGGATGTTTTCCTGGTGGGCGCGGACCACGGCCAGGTCCCGGGCGTGGTAGCGCAGGCCTTCCTGCTGTTTATAGGAGCCGTCGTGCTCCTCATCGATGATGATCAGCCCAGGATTCTTCATCGGCGTGAACAGTGCCGAGCGGGTGCCGATGATGATGTCGGCCTCGCCGTCGCGGGCGGCGAGCCAGGCGTCCAGGCGTTCGCGATCGCCGACCGCCGAATGCAGCAAGGCGATGCGGGCGTTGAAGCGTTGCTCGAAGCGCGCCAGGGTCTGGGGGCCAAGGTTGATCTCCGGAATCAGGATCAGCGCCTGTTTGCCGGCCTCGAGGGTTTCGCGGATCAACTGCAGGTAGACCTCGGTCTTGCCGCTGCCGGTCACCCCCGCCAGCAAGAACGCATGGAAGGCGCCAAAGCCCGAACGCACGGCGTCGAATGCGGCCAGTTGTTCTTCGTTCAGCGGCAGTTCCGGCTGTGCCAGCCAGTGCTCATGACGTGGCGCGGGCAGATGGCGGCGGACCTCTACCTGAACCAGCTCCTTGGCCAACAGCAGGTCGAGGCTGTCCTTGCTCAGGCCCAACTTGGCCAGCACGCTATGGGCGACGCCGTGAGGATGCTGGGCCAGAGCCTTGAGGGCGTCACGCTGGCGCGGCGCGCGTGCGATGCGCGGATCCTCCAGGCGGGCGCCGGGGGCGACATGCCAAAACCGCTCTTGGCGCATCTCGGCCGGCTCGCCTTGGCGCAGCAGCGTGGGGAGGGCCCAGTTCAAGGTGTCGCCCAGGCTGTGCTGGTAGTACTGCGCGGTCCACAGGCACAGCTTGAACAGTGCTGGCGGCAGCGGTGAAACCGGGTCGAGCAGGGCGCTGGCGGGCTTGAGCTTGTCGGCAGGTACTTCGCTCTTGTCACAGACCTCCACCAGCACGCCGATCATCTCCCGGCGGCCGAACGGCACGCGGATGCGCATGCCGGGCGTCAGGGACTGGCGGGCCATGCTCGCTGGCGCCCTGTAGTCGAACAGGCGACGCAAAGGCGAGGGCAGGGCAAGGCGCAGGATGACGTCGGACACGCGGGAGGTCTCTGGATGGGAGGTTCGCAAATCCCGCGAGACTAGCAGACGACGGTCGGTGCTCGCGACAACTTGCGCTGGCGCCTTGCTCTGGTATTATTCGCCGCCTAATTACGTGCGGTATTCAACAATTGGTGTTGGGTGGCGGCACGCAGCTCGAGGAAGTGACCATGAAAGCAGATATTCATCCGAACTACGAAGTAGTTGCAGTCACCTGCAGCTGCGGCAACAAATTCGAAACCCGTTCGACCCTGGCCAAGCCGCTGGCGATCGACGTGTGCTCCCAGTGCCACCCGTTCTACACTGGTAAGCAGAAAGTTCTGGACACCGGTGGTCGCGTACAGAAGTTCGCCGATCGCTTCGGTATGTTCGGTACCAAGAAGTAATCATGCGCATGGCGAATCCTTCGGGTTTCGCGCTGCTGCAAAAAAAGGCGCCCCTTGTGGGCGCTTTTTTTGTGGGCGCGATCTGGCATTTTCCCGCGCTGGCCTTCTGCCCATTGCCCGACAAGCCACAGCAGGTGGCAGTGCGTCAGGTGGTCGATGGCGACACCTTGCGTCTGAGTGACGGGCGCAGCGTTCGGATGATCGGTATCAATGCGCCGGAAATCGGCCGCAAAGGCCGCACCAGCGAGCCCTATGCCGAAGCCGCCAAGCAGCGTTTGCAGGCGTTGGTCAAAGCCAGCGACGGGCGGGTCGGGCTGGTGCTGGGAGTGGAGGCCAAGGACAAGTACGGTCGCACCTTGGCGCATATCTACGGGCGGGATGGCAACAATCTTGAGGCCACGATGCTCAGCGAGGGCCTGGGATATCGCGTCGCTGTTGCACCCAACGTCAAGCTTTCCCGCTGTCAGCAACAGGCCGAGCAGGTGGCCAGGGCGGCGCGGGCCGGGCTGTGGCGACAGTCGCCGGTCCTGCGTGAGGGGGATGTGCGGCAGTCAGGCTTTGCCGTCATAAGCGGTAAAGTCCAGGCGATCGAGCGCAATCGTGGTGGCGTGTGGCTGGATCTGGGCAATGCGGTGGTACTTCGGATCCCCGCTCGTCTGCAGCGCAACTTCCCCACGAGCTTCTTCGATAACCTCAAGGGACGCCAGGTCGAGGCGCGTGGTTGGGTGCTGGATCGTTCCCGCAAGGGTGGTCTGAAGCCCGGGCAGCGACGCTGGGTGTTGCCATTGACCGATCCAAGCATGCTCGAACGGGTTTCAGGGTAAATAGTTGTAGACATTTCGCTATTGGATTGTACACACTTGATGGCGTATGCCCCCGTGGGTTATAGCGTAAAGTCGTAGGCTAAAGGCCTTGACACAAGTGACCGGGCAGTCTTGTAGCCCCCCGGCTCTTTGCGTATCCTCGGCGGTCCGTCAGAACAGTAAACAAGCGGAATGCCCACCATGTCAGACCTGAAAACCGCCGCTCTCGAATACCACGCTCAGCCTCGTCCGGGGAAACTGAGCGTCGAACTCACCAAGCCGACCGCCACCGCTCGTGACCTGGCCCTGGCCTACAGCCCGGGCGTCGCCGAGCCTGTACGTGAGATCGGCCGTGACCCAGAGCTGGCCTACAAGTACACCGGCAAAGGCAACCTGGTCGCGGTGATTTCCGATGGTACCGCCATCCTTGGCCTGGGTGATCTGGGCCCACTGGCCTCCAAGCCGGTCATGGAAGGCAAGGGTGTTCTGTTCAAGCGTTTCGCTGGCATCGACGTATTCGACATCGAAGTCGACTCCGAAAGCCCGCAAGCCTTCATCGACACCGTCAAGCGTATTTCCATCACCTTCGGTGGTATCAACCTGGAAGACATCAAGGCGCCTGAGTGCTTTGAGATCGAACGCACCCTGATCGAGCAGTGCGACATCCCGGTCTTCCACGATGACCAGCACGGCACCGCGATCGTCACCGCCGCCGGCATGATCAACGCCCTGGAAATCGCCGGTAAGAAACTCGACGAAGCCAAGATCGTCTGCCTGGGCGCTGGCGCTGCCGCCATCTCCTGCATGAAGCTGCTGGTCAGCATGGGTGCCAAGGTCGAGAACATCTTCATGATCGACCGTACCGGCGTGATCCACGCAGGTCGTGATGATCTGAACCAGTACAAGGCCCAGTTCGCGCACGCTACCGACAAGCGCACCCTGGCTGACGCCCTGGAAGGTGCCGACGTGTTCGTGGGTCTGTCCGGCCCGAACCTGCTGAGCCCGGAAGGCCTGAAGTCCATGGCCGCCAATCCGATCGTGTTCGCCTGCTCGAACCCGGACCCGGAAATCTCGCCAGAGCTGGCTCACGCCACCCGCAGCGACGTGATCATGGCCACCGGTCGTTCCGACTACCCGAACCAGGTCAACAACGTGCTGGGCTTCCCGTTCATCTTCCGTGGTGCCCTGGACGTTCGCGCCAAGCGCATCAACGAAGAAATGAAGATCGCCGCCGCCATCGCCCTGAAGGACCTGGCCAAGCTGCCGGTACCGCAGGAAGTCTGCGATGCCTACGGCGTACAGGCGCTGGAATTCGGCCGTGAGTACATCATTCCGAAGCCGATGGACCCACGCCTGATCACCGTCGTCTCCGACGCCGTGGCCAAGGCCGCCATCGAATCCGGCGTCGCTACCCTGCCGTATCCGAAGCACTACCCACTGCAGAACGTGAACGACGTGTTCAACGGTTAATGCAGAACGCAAAAAAGAACCGGCTCATATGAGCCGGTTTTTTTTGCTTCGAGTTTCGAGCGGTAAGCGACAAGGTGTTCGATGTGATCTGTAGGGGCGCGCCAGGGAGAGCTGGCGCGCCCTTTTTGTTGCTTGTCGCTTGTAACGTGCTGCTTAGAACAGATCCATCGGCGCTGCCTCATCGGCCGGCAGCGGGCTGCCTGGTGCTGCGCCATTGCCCAGCTCGTCTACCGAAGGCGGAGAATCCTCGGCCTTGAACAGCTCGAAATAGGCATTCGGCGTGCTTGGCGTTGCAGCGCGGCCGCTGATCGGGTCGACCCTCAGGCTGAGGATGCCTTCCGGTTCGGCCGGGGCGTGCTCGGGTTTGCCCTTGAGCGCTGCGCCCATGAAGTTCATCCAGATCGGCAGCGCCGCGGTGCCGCCATATTCACGTCGGCCCAGGGTTTCCGGCTGGTCGAAGCCAACCCAGACCGTCGTTACATAGTCAGCGTTGTAGCCGGTGAACCAGGCGTCCTTGGATTCGTTGGTGGTGCCGGTCTTGCCCGCCAGGTCGCCACGGCCCAGCGCCAGGGCGCGGCGGCCGGTGCCGCGTTTGATCACATCCTGCAGCATGCTGGTCAGGATGTAGGTGGTGCGGCCATCGACGATGCGTTCGGCCACGACCGGTGCCTGTGGCGCGGGCGCCACCTGACCGAGTGCCGAAGGCGCTTCGCCCGGCAGCGGTTGGGTGCTGATCGGCTGCTCCGGCGCGGCGATGCCGGCCTGGTCCTGCTCGCCTTGAGGTACCTGTGCCGGATTGGCGGTGAACAGGGTCTCGCCATTGCGGCTCTCGATGCGCTCGATCAGGTAGGGGCTGATCTTGTAGCCGCCGTTGGCGAAGGTGCTCCAACCCGTCGCGATCTCCATGGGGGTGAGGGTCGCGGTGCCCAACGCCAAGGAGAGGTTCGGCGGCAGGTCCTGCTTGTTGAAGCCGAACTTGGCGATGTAGTCGATGGTCTTGCCCACGCCCATCGATTGCAGCAGGCGGATCGAGACCAGGTTGCGCGACTTGTACAGCGCCTCGCGCATGCGGATCGGGCCGAGGAACGTGTTGGTGTCGTTCTTCGGACGCCAGACCTTGTCCAGATACTCGTCGACGAACACGATCGGGGCGTCGTTGACCAGGCTGGCGGCGGTATAGCCGCTGTCCAGCGCGGCGCTGTAGACGAAGGGCTTGAAGCTAGAACCTGGCTGGCGCTTGGCCTGCATGGCGCGGTTGTAGTTGCTCTGCTCGAACGAGAAACCGCCGACCAAGGCGCGGATGGCGCCGTTGTAAGGGTCGAGGGTCACCAATGCGCTCTGCGCACCGGGCACCTGGCTGAACTTGAGCTTGCCGTCTTCCAGGCGCTGCACGCGGATCAGGTCACCGACCTGGGCCACGTCGGCCGGCGATTGCGGGGCGCGGCCCTGGGAATTGCTATTGAGGAATGGGCGGGCCCACTTCATGGTGTCCCAGGCCACGTGCTCTTCTTCGCCGCTGCGAGTCAGCACTTTCAGGCCGCTCTTGTCGACCTGGGTGACGATGGCAGGCTCCAGGCCCCCGAGGGTGCGCTGCTTGCTCAGTTCCTGCAGCCAGGCGGCGTGGGTCTTGCCTGGGAAGCGCGACTCCGGACCGCGATAGCCGTGGCGCTCGTCATAATCGGACAACCCATTGAGCACGGCCTTGTTGGCCATTTCCTGCATGTCGCTCGGCACTGTGGTGGTCACGCGGAAGCCTTCGGTATAGGCGTCGCTGCCATAGCGGCCGACCATTTCGGCGCGGGCCATCTCGGCGATATAGGGCGCATTCACCTCTGGTGTCGGAACGTGGTAGCTGGCATTGAGCGGCTCGGCCAGGGCGGCTTCGTAGCTGGCTTGGTCGATCTTGCCCAGCTTGTACATGCGGCCCAGGATCCAGTCACGACGCTCCTTGGCGCGCACCGGGTTGGCCAGCGGGTTGAAGCGCGACGGCGCCTTGGGCAGGCCGGCGATCATGGCCATCTGGGCCAGGCTAATGTCGCGGATCGACTTGCCGTAGTACACCTGCGCGGCGGCCTCGATGCCGTAGGCGCGGTTGCCCAGGTAGATCTTGTTGACGTACAGCTCGAGGATCTCGTCCTTGGTCAGCTCGCGTTCGATCTGCAGCGCCAGGAGGATTTCGTTGGTCTTGCGCGAGAAGCTGCGCTCGCTGGTGAGGAAGAAGTTCTTCGCCACCTGCATGGTGATTGTGCTGCCGCCGGTCTGGATGTGACCAGACTTCACCAGCTGGGTCGCGGCGCGCATCAGGCTGCTCGGGTCGACCCCATAGTGGTTGAGGAAATTGTCATCCTCGGCTGAGAGAAGCGCCTGGATGAACTGTGGGGGAATATCCGCGAAACGGATAGGCGAGCGGCGCATTTCGCCGAATTCCGCAATGAGCTTGCCGTCGCTGCTGTACACCCTCAAGGGGATCTGCAACTGGATGCTTCTGAGGGACTCGACCGAGGGGAGGCTGGGGCTAAGATACAGAAACGCACCGCTCACACCGAGTACGAGCGCGCAGATGACTGCGACGAAAGACCACCAGAAGAACTTCAGCAGACGTATCAAGGCTTTTGGGTGTCCAGGTTGGGAGTGGATTGCACGCGGTCCGGCGGACAGGAAAAAACGCTGGGCATTATAAGCATTTTTCGCTTTGCCGGGGCGACCGGCCGGCCTGGACGGTCGGCTCCTGTAGGGCGGCACTGTGACGATCTTTCAGGGAAGAACCATGCTTGGACGTTTCGGCAGGGATGCCGGTTCACTGCTGGGGGTGGAAATCGCCTCCGGTTCCGTTCGACTCCTTCAATTGCAGCGGCGCCAGGGGCGTCACGCGGTCTCGGCCTGGGCTGTGGAGCCTTTCGAGGCGCCAGCAGGCCATTGGTCGGCACATCCTGCCGTGGTGGCCAAGGCCTTGCAGCGGGCCTGGCAGCGTAGCGGCTGTCGCCAGCGCCAGGCGGCCGTAGCGCTCCCGGGCTCTGAGGTGATCTGCAAAGTGCACCGGCTGCCGGCGGGGTTGTGCGACAGCGAGATGGAGGCGCAGTTGCTGGCTGAGGCCGAGCGCCTGTTTCCGTTTCCATTGCAGGACCTCGCGCTGGACTTTCAGTTGCTCGAGGCGGTCCCTGGTCAGGCCGATGAGGTGAGCGTGCTGGTGGGCGCGTGTCGCCAGCGCCTGTTGGAGCCGCTGGAGCAGGTGTTCGACCGCGCCGGCTTGCAGGTTATGACGGTCGAGGTCGACAGCCTGGCTTTGGCCCGCACTCTTGCGCCCGATCGACTTGGCGCCGTGGCGGTGCTGCAGATCGAGGCCGCCTGCGCCACTGTGCATACCTGGCCAGCGCCTTTCATGCCCCAGCGCTTGGAGCTGCGCTTTGTGCCAGAGCAGAGCCAGGCGCAGCGCCTCGAGCGCATCGGTCATTGGCTGCGCAGCGCGCTGCCGGGGACATCGATCGAGTGCATGCGGGTCGTGTTGAGTGATGGGATGGGTGATGGCTGGATGGAGGGGCTGGCGCAGCAATTGATGATGCCCTGTGAATCACTCTGGCCTTTCGCCGGACTGGAGGTAGCTGGCCTGGCCTCGGGCGACGTGCTGTCGAGCATGGCGTTGGCGTATGGGCTGGCACTGGGAGGGCTCCAGTGATGCTACAACTGAACCTGCTTCCCTGGCGCGAACGGCAGCGCCTCGCGGCTGTTCGACGCTTCAAGCTGGGGGTGCTCGCCAGTGTCCTGTTCGCCTTCTGCGGTGTGATGTTGCTGGATCATCTGGCCCGTCAGCGCCTGCAGAACCAGGCCTTCGCCATCGCGCAAAGCCAGGGCGCGTTGCAAGAGCGGCAGGCGGAGCTGGCGCGTATCGAGGGGTTGCGCGAGCAGCGCGAGGCGATACAGGCGCAATCTTCGGCCCTGGCCCGCTTGAGGGCTGATCAGGGGCTGCCCTTGGAGGTGTTCGCTGAGTTCGAGCGGGCCTTGCCCGAGGGGTTGAACCTGAGCGAGCTGAGCCTGCAGGACAATCGCTTGGAAGTGCTCGGGCTGGCCGCGTCCCCCGCCGTCCTGGCGCAGCTCATGCGCGAACTCGAGCGCTCTGCCGTACTGCAGGGGCTGGAGCTGAAACGGCTTCGCAATCTGCCGGCAGGGGAGGAGTTCCTGTTGGTGGCCAATGTGTCGGTCACGTGGTCATGACGTGGCCCGAGGTGATCGACTGGCGGGAGTGGGGCGTTCGCTCACGGGGTTTTATCGCGCTGATCCTGGTCGGGGTGATCGCGCTGGTGCTGCTTGTCGGGTGGTTCGGGCTGCTTGAGGATCGATTTCGCGTCTATCGGGCGGGCAAGGCCCAGGAGCAATCATTGAGTCAGGCGCTATTGGACCACGCGCAGTCGCTCAGCCTGCACGAGCCTGCCAGGCAGGCGCTGGACGATGCCATGCAGCAGTTGCGCGATGCGCGTTGGCGCCTGGCTGCGGGTGTGAACATGAGTGATCTGCTCGACGAGTTGACCAGCTCAGGCCATGCCCACGGGTTGGTGTTCGAGCAGTTCGATGTGGAGCCCGCGCGGGCCGAGACCGGCTATCAGGTGGTGCCGCTGCGGGTTCAGGTCCTGGGACGCTATGGCGCTCTGCGGTTATGGCTGGAGGAGTGGTTCGGCCAGGTTCGCCTCCTGCGGGCGACGAGCCTGCGGCTTGTTGGCTTGCCTGAGCGGCCAGGTCTGTTGCGCTTGCAGGTCCAGGTCGCCTCGTATCACCCGGGTGAGGATCTGGCGCCGCCGGCTTCGCTTGCCCATGACCCGGCACGTCCGGCGGCGCTTGCACCGAGTGTTGACCTGTTCGCCGCCTGGTCGGCGAACGCGGCCGTCACAGGCTTGGCTGGCGTTCCCCTCGGGCAGTTGGAGATGGTCGGTAGTCTCTCGCAGGCAGGGCGTCATCAGGCTCTGCTGTGGTCGGCAGGGCACTTGTATCGGGTAAGCCCAGGGGATCGCCTGGGGCGCAATGAAGGCGTCGTGGTACGGGTCGAGCGGCACCAGCTCGAGGTGCGCGAGCGGGTGTTCGTCGCGGGGACGTGGCACGAGCGGTCGGCCTATCTAGTCATGAGAAAGCGGGTGAACAACGAGGTCATGGATGACGCTGAACAATCTGAAGATCGGCCTGGTGACGGTGATGCTGTCGAGCCAGGCCGCGACAGCGATGCCCTATCGGGGCGAGCCGCTGTCCCTGAACTTCCAGGACATCGAAGTGCGAGCCGCACTGCAGGTGCTGGCCGATCATGCAGGCATCAACCTGGTGGCCAGCGACACGGTACAAGGCAGCCTTACCTTGCGCCTGGAGGACGTGCCCTGGGACCAGGCCTTGGACCTGGTATTGCGCAGCAAAGGGCTGGCCCGGCGCGAGGAGGGCAACGTGCTTGTGGTCGCGCCGGTAGCGGAGCTGGCGGAGCAGTTTCGCGAAGCGCGTTCTGGCCAGGCGCTGGATGCGCAATTACAACCCATGCGGCGTGAGCTGCTGCCGATCCATCACGCCAAGGCGGCGGACATGGCCGAGTTGCTGTTGGCCGCGCTCGCCGACGAGGGCATTCTCACCGGGCGCGGTAGCCTGAGTGTCGACCCGCGCACCAATACCTTGGTGGCGTACCAGCCGGCTGATCGCCTTGCCGAGTTGCGGCGGCTGGTGGGGCAACTGGACGTGCCGGTACGCCAGGTGTTGATCGAGGCGAGGATCGTCGAGGCCAACGTCGACTACGAAAAAAGCCTGGGCGTGCGCTGGGGTTCGCCGCTGCAGGGCGATACCGCCCGTCTGGGCGAGGACCTGTTCGTCGACCTGGGCGTGGAGCGGGCGACGTCCGGCATCGGGCTCGGCGTGCTGCGTGGTGGGACGCTGCTGGACCTGGAACTCAGTGCCATGGAAAAGAGCGGCAATGGCGAGATCATCTCTCAGCCCAAGGTGGTCACGGCTGACAAGGAGACCGCGCGGATCATCAAGGGAACCGAAGTGCCTTACCAGGAAACCAGCAAAAGTGGCGCGACCTCCATCTCGTTTCGTGAGGCGTCGCTGTCGCTCGAGGTGACGCCGCAGATCACGCCCGATGGCAAGGTCGTGATGGCTGTGAGGGTGACCAAGGACGAGCCTGATTACGTCAATGCACTGAACAACGTCCCGCCCATCCGCAAGAACGAGGTCAATGCCAAGGTGCGGGTGGCGGACGGTGAGACGATCGTCATCGGTGGCGTCTACTCGACCACGCAAAACAATGTGGTCGACAAGGTGCCATTTTTAGGCGATCTGCCGTATGTTGGCAGGCTGTTTCGACGCGATGTATTACAAGAGAAAAAATCCGAGCTGCTGGTCTTCCTGACTCCGCGTATCATGAGTGACCAGGCGATTGCTGTGAGTCGTTGATTCTGTGCGAAATTTGATACTTGTGGGACCCATGGGCGCTGGTAAAAGCACCATCGGACGCCTATTGGCCAAAGAGCTGCGCCTGCTGTTCAAGGATTCCGACAAGGAAATCGAGCTGCGAACCGGCGCCAACATCCCGTGGATCTTCGATAAGGAAGGCGAGCCGGGTTTTCGTGACCGTGAGCAGGCCATGATCGCCGAGCTCAGCGTCCTCGATGGCGTGGTCCTGGCGACCGGCGGCGGCGCGGTGATGCGCGAAGCCAATCGCAGGGCGCTGCGCGAGGGCGGGCGAGTGATCTACCTGCACGCCTCGGTGGAGCAGCAGGTCGGGCGCACCGCGCGCGACCGCAATCGCCCACTGCTGCGCACCGCCAACCCGGAAGCGACCCTGCGCGCCCTGCTGGAAGCCCGCGACCCGCTCTACCGTGAGATCGCAGACCTGGTGGTGGAAACCGACGAACGGCCGCCGCGCATGGTGGTGCTCGACATCCTCGAGCGCTTGCAGAAGTTGCCGCCCCGGTAAGCCGGGACTATTCTCGGCGACCAACGCCGAGGCGGGTTGAACGTTACCGCGCGGGGTCGCCTGGACGATGCCGCGCCCTAGCACATTGTGGGGATACATGCAGACATTAAAGGTCGACCTGGGCGAACGCAGCTACCCGATCTACATTGGCGAAGGCCTGTTGGACCAGCCTGAACTGCTGGCGCCGCACATTGCCGGGCGGCAGGTCGCCATCGTCTCGAACGAAACCGTCGCGCCCCTGTATCTCGAACGTCTGAGTCGCACCCTCGGTGCCTACTCGGTGTTGCCTGTGGTGTTGCCCGATGGCGAGGCCCACAAGAACTGGGAAACCCTGCAACTGATCTTCGATGCGCTGCTCACCGCCCGGCACGACCGCCGGACCACCGTGGTGGCCCTGGGCGGTGGCGTCATCGGCGACATGGCCGGTTTCGCCGCAGCCTGCTATCAGCGCGGCGTCGACTTCATTCAGGTGCCGACCACCTTGTTGTCCCAGGTCGACTCATCGGTGGGCGGCAAGACCGGTATCAATCACCCCTTGGGCAAGAACATGGTCGGTGCGTTCTATCAGCCCAACGCCGTGCTGATCGACACCGCCAGCCTCAAGACCCTGCCTGCACGCGAGCTGTCGGCGGGCCTGGCCGAGGTCATCAAGTACGGCCTGATCTGCGACGAGCCGTTCCTGACCTGGCTCGAAGCCCACATCCATGCCCTGCGCGAACTGGAGCCCGTCGAGCTCACCGAAGCCATCCGCCGCTCCTGCGCGGCCAAAGCCGCGGTGGTCGGGGCCGATGAGCGCGAATCCGGCGTGCGGGCCACCCTGAACCTCGGTCATACCTTCGGCCATGCCATCGAGACCCACATGGGTTATGGCGTCTGGCTGCATGGCGAGGCCGTGGCAGCCGGAACCGTCATGGCGCTGGAAATGTCCATGCGCCTGGGCTGGATCGACCAGCCTGCGCGAGATCGCGGCATCCGTCTGCTGCAGGCGGCCGGTTTGCCGGTGGTGCCTCCTCAGGAGATGACCCCTGAGCATTTCATGGAACACATGGCGGTCGACAAGAAGGTCCTCGACGGTCGCTTGCGCCTGGTGCTGCTGCGCCAGATGGGCGAGGCCGTAGTGACCGACGACTATCCGAAAGAGATTCTTCAGGCCACGTTGGCAGCGGATTACCGCGCAATCGTGGCCCAGCTTTGAGGTTGTGACAGCGCAATGACCAGTTTGCATGCCGATGAGGCGTTTCTCGACCACTACCAGTTGAGCCACGATCCGTTCGCGCCACGCGTGCCCGGTTTCAAGTTCTTTCCCGCCCAGCGCAAACCGGTGCTGGGCCAACTGCATCATCTGGCGCGCTACAGCCAGCTGATGCTGGTGGTCACAGGCCCTGTGGGCAGCGGCAAGACCCTGCTGCGCCAGGCCTTGGTGGCCAGTACCAACAAGCAGTCGGTGCAGAGCGTGGTGGTTTCCGCCCGCGGTGCGGGCGATGCCGCCAGCGTGCTGGCCCAAGTGGCCCAGTCGCTGAATGTGGCCAATGCCGAAGTGCAGACCATCCTCGCCCAGGTCGTGCAGCTGGCGCTGACCGGGCAGGAAGTCTATTTGCTGGTCGACGATGCGGAACAACTCGACGAGTCGGCACTCCAAGCGTTGCTGGAGCTGGCGGCAGGTGTGCCTGAGGGGCGTCCTCACGTGTTCCTGTTCGGCGAGCCGTCACTGATCGCCGCACTGGAAGGGCTCGATGCCGACGGGGAGCGATTCCATGTCATCGAGCTTGCGCCTTACAGCGAGGAAGAGACCCGCGAGTACCTGGAGCAGCGCCTGGATGGCGCCGGCCGGGGCATCGAGGTGTTCACCCGTGAACAGATCGTCGACATCCATGAAAACTCCGACGGCTGGCCTGGGAACATCAACCAGGTCGCCCGCGATACCTTGATCGAAGCCATGATCGCCAGCCGCAGTACGGTGAAGCGACCATCCATGGGGTTCAATATGCCTAAGAAACATGTGCTCGCGCTGTCCGCTGTCGTCGTGGTCGCGGTTGCCGCGGCGGTCCTGATGCCCAAGAAGGGCGGTGACAAGCCTGCCGAAGCGCCTGCCGCCCAGGCCCAACTGCCCTTGGGTGAAGGCCAGCCAGCCAACGCCCAGTCCAACAATGGTGGCCCGGCCATAGAGTTCTCCGGCTCCTCGCAGCCCATGCCGCTGCCGCTGGTTGGCCAGTCGCAGCCGGTGATGCGCGAACCCCTGGCCCAGGCGGCCGGCATGGGTGATGGCGAAGAAGGCGGCCCGGCTGGCAACACTGCGCTGCAGCCGGCCAACCCACCGACCGTGACCACCATCGCGCCGCCGCAAGGTGCCACTGCTGGCCCGGCCCCAACGCCAGCGCAGCCCATTAATACCGCGCCGACCCAGAGCGTCGCCACCGCCCCAGCACAGCCAGTAGCGCCGACGCCTAAACCTGTCGCAACCCAGGCGGCCAAGCCGGTTGCGCCTGCCAAGCCGGCGCCGGCGCCAACCCAGGTCGCCACTGCCAAGCCGGCAGCCAAGCCTGCCGCTGGCGGTGCGGGCAACAGCGGTTGGTACAGCGGCCAGAAACCGGGCAACTACGTGGTACAGATCTTCGGCACCAGCTCCGAGGCCTCGGCCCAGTCCTTCGTCAAGGCCCAGGGTGGCGACTATCGCTACTTCAAGAAGACCCTGCAGGGTAAACCCCTGTACGTGGTGACCTACGGTAACTTCGCCAGCCGCGATGCAGCGGTTGCGGCAATCAAGAACTTGCCAGCCAAGGTCCAGGCTGGTAAACCTTGGCCACGTACCGTCGGCAGCGTCCAACAAGAGCTGGCCACGGCCCGCTGATACCTTCCGGGCGGCATCACCCCGCTGCCCAGTTGCCTGAGTTTCGATAAGCCTGCTGCGCCTGAGCGCGGCAGGCTTTTCTGTCCCGGACTGCCGGCCACAAGCCCTCTCTTGCAGTCATGGCTGAAACGCTTCAGACTCGAGCCAAGCCGTTACCACGGCGCATGGCGCAAAAACATTCAAAAATGCGACATAAGTTTTCAGTGATGCGTCATGAAAATTTGTGGGCGTTGCTGTCCCTGTGCAACAATGGTTTCCCATTGCCCACCGCAAAAAGCTGGCATTCGATCGGCGTGGATGGTAAGTGGTTGTACTAAAAAGAGATTTGCCTTGGTTGAGAGGCGAACCTGGTGAGAAAGTGTCTATGAAAACAGGTCTGTACCATCCCGAAGAATTCAAGGACAACTGTGGTTTCGGCCTGATCGCCCATATGACGGGCGAGCCGAGCCACCATCTTCTGCAAACCGCCATGCAGGCCTTGACCTGCATGACCCACCGCGGCGGGATCAACGCCGACGGCAAGACCGGCGACGGTTGCGGCCTGCTCATGCAGAAGCCCGATCAATTCCTGCGTGCCGTGGCCCAGGAACACTTTGGCGTCGAGCTGCCCAAGCAGTACGCCGTCGGCATGGTGTTCTTCAATCAGGACCCGGTGAAGGCCGAAGCGGCCCGCGCCAACATGGATCGCGAGATCGTCAATGCCGGCCTGAAGCTGGTCGGCTGGCGCAAGGTCCCGATCGACACCAGCGTCCTTGGCCGTCTGGCCTTGGAGCGCCTGCCACAGATCGAGCAGGTGTTCATCGGTGGTGAAGGCCTGAGCGACCAGGAATTCGCGATCAAGCTGTTCAGTGCCCGTCGCCGTTCGTCCGTGGCCAACGCCCACGACGCCGACCACTACATCTGCAGCTTCTCGCACAAGACCATCATCTACAAAGGCCTGATGATGCCGGCGGATCTTTCCGCCTTCTATCCAGACCTGGGTGATGAGCGCCTGAAAACCGCGATCTGCGTGTTCCACCAGCGCTTCTCCACCAATACCCTGCCGAAGTGGCCGCTGGCGCAGCCCTTCCGCTTCCTCGCCCACAACGGCGAGATCAACACCATCACTGGCAACCGCAACTGGGCCATCGCCCGTCGCACCAAGTTCGCCAACGACCTGATCCCCGATCTCGAAGAGCTCGGCCCGCTGGTCAACCGTGTGGGCTCCGACTCCTCGAGCATGGACAACATGCTCGAGCTGATGGTCACCGGCGGCATCGACCTCTTCCGCGGTGTGCGCATGCTGGTGCCGCCGGCCTGGCAGAACGTCGAGACCATGGACGCCGATCTGCGCGCGTTCTACGAGTACAACTCCATGCACATGGAGCCGTGGGACGGCCCGGCCGGTATCGTCATGACCGAAGGTCGCCACGCGGTCTGCCTGCTCGACCGCAACGGCCTGCGTCCGGCGCGCTGGGTGACCACCAAGAACGGCTACATCACCCTGGCATCGGAAATCGGCGTCTGGGACTACAAGCCCGAGGACGTGCTGGCCAAGGGGCGCGTAGGCCCAGGCCAGATCTTCGCCGTGGACACCGAGACCGGCCAGATCCTCGACACCGACGCCATCGACAACCGTCTCAAGTCGCGCCACCCCTACAAGCGCTGGCTGCGTCAGCACGCCCTGCGCATCCAGGCGACCCTGACCGACGACCAAGGCGTGGCCAGCTACGACGCTGACCAGCTCAAGCAATACATGAAGATGTTCCAGGTCACCTTCGAGGAGCGTGACCAGGTGCTGCGTCCGCTCGGTGAGCAGGGCCAGGAAGCGGTCGGCTCGATGGGTGACGACACGCCGATGGCGGTGCTGTCCCAGCGCGTGCGTTCGCCGTACGACTTCTTCCGCCAGCAGTTCGCCCAGGTGACCAACCCGCCGATCGACCCGCTGCGCGAAGCGATCGTCATGTCCCTGGAAATCTGCCTGGGTGCCGAGCGCAACATCTTCCAGGAGTCCCCCGAGCACGCTTCGCGGGTGATCCTCAGCTCCCCGGTCATCTCGCCCGCCAAGTGGCGTTCGCTGATGAACCTGGAGCGCGAAGGCTTCGACCGCCAACTGATCGACCTCAACTATGAAGAGAGCGTCGGCCTGGAAGCGGCCATCCGCAATATCGCCGACCAGGCCGAGGAAGCGGTGCGCAGCGGCAAGACCCAGCTGGTGCTGAGCGATCGCTACATCGCCCCGGGCAAGCTGCCGGTGCATGCCTCCCTGGCCGTCGGCGCGGTACACCACCGCCTGACCGAACAGGGCCTGCGCTGCGACAGCAACATCCTGGTGGAAACCGCCACCGCCCGCGACCCGCACCACTTCGCCGTGCTGCTGGGCTTCGGTGCCTCGGCTGTCTACCCATACCTGTCCTACGAAGTGCTGGCCGACCTGATTCGTACCGGCGAGGTGCTGGGCGACCTGGACGAAGTGTTCAAGTACTACCGCAAAGGCATCTCCAAGGGCCTGCTGAAGATCCTGTCTAAGATGGGCATCTCCACCATCGCCTCCTACCGCGGTGCCCAGCTGTTCGAAGCCGTGGGCCTGGCCGAGGAAGTGGTCGGTCTGAGCTTCAAGGGCGTGGCCAGCCGCATCAAGGGCGCGCGCTTCGTGGACCTTGAGAACGACCAGAAGCTGCTGGCAGCCGAAGCCTGGAGCGCGCGCAAGCCGATCCAGCAAGGTGGCCTGCTCAAGTTCGTCCACGGCGGCGAGTACCACGCCTACAACCCGGATGTGGTCAACACCCTGCAGGCGGCGGTGCAAAAAGGCGACTACGCCAAGTTCAAGGAGTACACCACGCTGGTCGACCAGCGTCCGGTGTCGATGATCCGCGACCTGCTCAAGGTCAAACTGGCCGACCAGCCGTTGGCGCTGGAGCAGATCGAGCCGCTGGAGGACATCCTCAAGCGCTTCGACTCCGCGGGTATCTCCCTCGGCGCCCTGTCGCCGGAAGCCCACGAGGCCCTGGCCGAGGCGATGAACCGCCTGGGCGCGCGCTCCAACTCCGGCGAGGGCGGCGAAGACCCGGCCCGCTACGGCACCATCAAGAGCTCGAAGATCAAGCAGGTGGCCACCGGCCGCTTCGGCGTCACCCCGGAATACCTGGTCAACGCCGAAGTGCTGCAGATCAAAGTCGCCCAGGGCGCCAAGCCCGGTGAGGGCGGCCAGCTGCCGGGCGGCAAGGTCAACGGCTTGATCGCGCGCCTGCGTTATGCAGTGCCGGGCGTGACCCTGATTTCGCCGCCGCCGCACCATGACATCTATTCGATCGAAGACTTGGCCCAGCTGATCTACGACCTCAAGCAGGTCAACCCGCAGGCGCTGGTATCGGTCAAGCTGGTGGCCGAAGCCGGCGTGGGCACCATCGCTGCTGGCGTGGCCAAGGCCTATGCGGACCTGATCACCATCTCCGGCTACGACGGTGGCACCGGCGCCTCGCCGCTGACCTCCATCAAGTACGCGGGCGCACCGTGGGAGCTGGGCCTGGCCGAAACCCACCAGACCCTGCGCGGCAACGACCTGCGTGGCAAGGTGCGGGTGCAGACCGACGGCGGCCTGAAGACCGGCCTGGACGTGATCAAGGCCGCTATCCTCGGCGCCGAGAGTTTCGGCTTCGGCACCGCGCCGATGATCGCCCTGGGTTGCAAGTATCTGCGTATCTGCCACCTGAACAACTGCGCCACCGGCGTTGCCACCCAGAACGACAAGCTGCGCAAGGACCATTACATCGGTACCGTCGACATGGTGGTGAACTTCTTCACCTTCGTCGCCGAGGAAACCCGTGAGTGGCTGGCCAAACTGGGCGTGCGCAGCCTGGGCGAACTGATCGGCCGTACCGATCTGCTCGACATCCTGCCAGGCGACACCGAGCGCCAGCAGTACTTGGACCTGTCACCGCTGCTGGGTAGCTCGCACATCCCGGCCGACAAGCCGCAGTTCTGCGAAGTCGACAAGAACCCGCCGTTCGACAAGGGCGAGCTGGCCGAGAAGATGGTCGAGATGGCCCTGCCAGCGATCCGTGATCTGTCTGGTGGCGAGTTCAGCCTGGACATCTGCAACTGCGACCGTTCCATCGGCGCGCGCATCTCCGGCGAGATCGCCCGCTTGCACGGCAACCAGGGCATGGCCGGTGCGCCGATCACCTTCCGCTTCAAGGGCACTGCGGGCCAGAGCTTCGGCGTGTGGAACGCCGGTGGCTTGAACCTGCACCTGGAAGGTGACGCCAACGACTACGTGGGCAAGGGCATGACCGGTGGCAAGCTGACCATCGTGCCGCCTGCCGGCAGCCCGTTCGAAACCCAGCACAGCGCCATCGTTGGCAACACCTGCCTGTACGGCGCCACTGGCGGCAAGTTGTTCGCCGCCGGCACTGCGGGCGAGCGCTTCGCTGTGCGTAACTCCGGCGCCCACGCTGTGGTCGAGGGTACCGGCGATCACTGCTGTGAATACATGACCGGCGGCTTTGTCTGCGTCCTGGGCAAGACCGGTTACAACTTCGGTTCTGGCATGACTGGCGGCTTCGCCTATGTGCTCGATATGGACAACACTTTCGTCGACAAACTCAACCACGAGCTGGTGGAAATCCAGCGCATCAGTGGCGAGGCGATGGAGGCTTATCGCAGCCACCTGGCGCGGGTCCTTGGCGAGTACGTGGAAGAGACCGGCAGCGAGTGGGGGCGCGAGCTCTCGGAGAACCTGGACGACTACGTGCGTCGCTTCTGGTTGGTCAAGCCCAAGGCTGCCAACCTCAAGCAACTGCTGTCCAGCACCCGTGCCAACCCGCAGTAAAAGCAGCTGCAAGTGGCGAGCCTCGAGTCGCAACGTGAAGCGGTTCGAGGTTTGCCCGGCTTAAGTGATCGTCTTGCGGCTTGCAGCTCGTAGCTTGCAGCTGCTGTTAAGAGGTTTTGAAAAATGGCTGAACGTCTGAACAATGACTTCCAGTTCATCGAAGTGGGCCGCAAGGACCCGAAGAAGAAGCTGCTGCGCCAGCGCAAGAAGGAGTTCGTCGAAATCTACGAACCCTTCAAGCCCCAGCAGTCGGTGGAACAGGCACACCGCTGCCTGGGTTGCGGCAACCCGTATTGCGAGTGGAAGTGCCCGGTGCACAACTTCATCCCCAACTGGCTGAAGCTGGTCTCCGAAGGCAATATTCTGGCGGCGGCAGAACTGTCGCACCAAACCAACACCCTGCCGGAAGTGTGCGGCCGTGTGTGCCCGCAGGATCGCCTGTGCGAGGGTGCCTGCACCCTCAACGACGGTTTTGGCGCGGTGACCATCGGCTCGGTGGAGAAGTACATCACCGACACCGCCTTCGCCATGGGCTGGCGCCCGGACATGTCCAAGGTCAAGCCGACTGGCAAGCGTGTCGCGGTCATCGGTGCAGGCCCCGCGGGCCTGGGCTGCGCCGATGTGCTGGTGCGCGCGGGCGTGACGCCGGTGGTATTCGATCGCAACCCTGAAATCGGTGGCCTGCTGACCTTCGGCATCCCCGAGTTCAAGCTGGAAAAGACCGTGCTGAGCAATCGCCGCGAAGTCTTCACCGGCATGGGCATCGAGTTCCGCCTGAACACCGAGGTGGGCAAGGACATCACCATGGAACAGCTGCTCGCCGAGTACGATGCAGTGTTCATGGGCATGGGCACCTACACCTACATGAAGGGCGGTTTCCCAGGCGAGGACCTGCCGGGCGTACACGATGCGCTGGACTTCCTGATCGCCAACGTCAACCGCAACCTGGGCTTCGAGAAGTCGCCGGAAGACTTCGTCGACATGCAAGGCAAGAAGGTGGTGGTGCTCGGCGGTGGCGACACCGCGATGGACTGCAACCGTACCTCGATCCGCCACGGCGCCAAATCGGTGACCTGCGCCTATCGCCGCGACGAGGCCAACATGCCGGGTTCGCGCCGCGAGGTGAAGAACGCCAAGGAAGAGGGCGTGAAGTTCCTCTACAATCGCCAGCCCATCGCCATCGTCGGCGAGGACAAGGTCGAAGGCGTGAAGGTGGTCGAGACCCGTCTCGGCGAGCCGGATGCCCGTGGCCGTCGCAGCCCCGAGCCGATTCCAGGCTCCGAGGAGATCCTGCCGGCCGATGCCGTGGTGATCGCTTTCGGCTTCCGTCCGAGCCCGGCGCCTTGGTTCGAGCAGTTCGACATCCAGACCGACAGCCAGGGGCGTGTTGTGGCACCGGAGAAGGCCAAGTTCAAGCACCAGACCAGCAACCCGAAGGTGTTCGCCGGTGGCGACATGGTGCGCGGTTCGGACCTGGTGGTGACGGCGATCTTCGAAGGCCGTACCGCCGCTGAAGGCATCTTGGACTACCTGGAAGTCTGATCCTTTATCGGGATCGTTTGCGACTCCTCGCGGCACAAGGCCGCTCCTACAGGGCATACGTCATCCCTTGTAGGAGCGGCCTTGTGCCGCGAGGGGCTGTAAAGCAGCGCCAAAGGCATTTTTGTATACAAAAATGCTTGATCTGCGGCACTCAATAGACAAAACGCATGGCCTTGGCCGTGCCTTTTGTGTCGGCGTCTGAGAAAATGCCCGCACTTTTTTGCTGGATGCCGACATGACTGCCCTGAAGAACGATCGTTTCCTGCGTGCACTGCTCAAGCAACCCGTAGACGTCACCCCGGTCTGGATGATGCGCCAAGCCGGTCGCTACCTCCCGGAGTACCGCGCCAGCCGCGCCAAGGCCGGTGACTTCATGAGCCTGTGCATGAACCCGCAGTTCGCCTGCGAGGTCACCTTGCAGCCGCTGGACCGCTACCCGCTGGACGCTGCGATCCTCTTCTCGGACATCCTCACCATCCCCGATGCCATGGGCCAAGGCCTGTACTTCGAAACCGGCGAAGGCCCACGCTTCAAGAAGGTCATCAGCACCCCGGCCGACATCGAAGCGTTGCCGATCCCCGATCCGCACAAAGACCTTGGCTACGTGATGGATGCCGTCAGCACCATCCGCCGCGAGCTCAACGGCCGCGTGCCGCTGATCGGCTTCTCCGGCAGCCCGTGGACCCTGGCGACCTACATGGTCGAAGGCGGCTCGTCCAAGGACTTCCGCAAGACCAAGGCCATGCTCTATGACAATCCGCAGGTCCTGCACCTGCTGCTGGACAAGCTCGCCCAGTCGGTCACCAGCTACCTCAACGGCCAGATCCAGGCCGGTGCCCAGGCTGTGCAGATCTTCGACACCTGGGGTGGGAATCTGTCGGCGGCCGCCTACCAGGAGTTCTCCCTGGCCTACATGCGCAAGATCGTCAGTGGCCTGATCCGCGAGCACGAAGGGCGCAAGGTGCCAGTGATCCTGTTCACCAAGAACGGCGGCCTGTGGCTCGAAAGCATCGCCGACGCTGGCGCCGACGCCCTGGGCCTGGACTGGACCTGCGAGATCGGCGATGCCCGTCGTCGGGTCGGCGACAAGGTCGCCCTGCAGGGCAACATGGACCCGACCGTGCTGTACGCCAAGCCCGAGGCCATCCGCAAGGAAGTCGCGCGGATTCTCGCAAGCTATGGCCATGGCAGCGGCCATGTCTTCAACCTGGGCCACGGCATCACGCCGGAAGTCGACCCGGAACACGCCGGCGCGTTCATCAACGCTGTGCACGAGCTGTCGGCGCAATACCACGCTTGAGTTAGAGAAACGCCGCTGCATCGGCTGATGCAGATGCGCGATGGGCTGCCTTGCAGCCCATCGTGAGGCCGACCACCTCCAGGCCAGGGCGAATTGGCGCTAGAGCGAACCTGAGCGGTATCAGGCAGGCGTCTTGGACGGCAACCGGCTCAAATGCAGGGCCACCAGCAACGCCACGGCCAGCAGGCTGCCGATGAACAGGCCGATGCCATTCCAACCGGCCTGATGCCAGAACACGCCACCGGCCGTGCCCGCGATGCTCGAGCCTGCGTAGTAGCTGAACAGATACATCGACGAAGCCTGCCCCTTGGCTTTGAGTGCCCGGCGGCCAATCCAGCTGCTGGCCACCGAATGGGCGCCGAAGAAGCCGAAGGTGAACACCAGCATGCCCAGGATCACCATCGCCAGCGGGCTGGTCAGGGTCATCAGCAGCCCGGCGGCCATCACCACGATACTCGCCCAGAACACCTTGCGCCGGCCCAGCCTGTCGGCCAGGGCGCCGACCTGGGCGGAGCTGTAGATCCCTGAGAGGTACACCACCGAGAGCAGGCCGACGAGTGCCTGGTTCATGTGGTAAGGCTCGGCCAGCAGGCGATAGCCGATGTAGTTGAAGAGGGTGACGAACGCGCCCATCAGCAGGAAGGCTTCGAGGAACAGCCAAGGCAGCCCGGCGTCCTTGAAGTGCATGAAGAAGCCGTCCATCAGGCTGCGCGGATTCAGCGCCTGGGGCCGGAAGTTGCGCGACTCGGGCAGCACTTTCCAGAACACCAGCGCCGCCACCAATGCCAGGCCACCGATGGTCAGCATCGCTGTGTGCCAGCTGACGAAGTCGATCAACACGCCGGTGATCAGTCGCCCGCTCATCCCGCCAATGGCATTGCCGCCGATGTACAGCCCCATGGCCAGGCCGATGTGCTGTGGGTGGATCTCTTCGCTCAGGTAGGTCATCGCCACGGCCGCCAGGCCGCTCAGCGCCAGACCGACCAGCGCACGGGTGGCGAGTACCAGCTCCCAGCTTGGCATCACTGCGCTGGCCAGAGTCGCGAGTGCCGCGCACAGCAGGGCGAAGACCATGACCGGCTTACGCCCGATGCGATCCGAGATCGGCCCGGTGATCAGCAAACCGAAGGCCAGCGTGGCAGTAGAGACCGAGAGCACCAGGCTGCTTTGCGCCGCATTGATGGAAAACTCCCGCGACAACAGCGGCATCATCGGCTGCACACAGTACAGCAGGGCGAACGTGGCGAAGCCGCCGCTGAACAAGGCCAGCACGGTCTTCATGAAGGCGGGGGTGCCTTTCTCGATCCAGATGTCGTTGAGGACGGGGTCAGGGTCAAGGGACAGCGGGGCGACGGCGGATTTCACGGCGGGGTACCTCGGGGCGCGGGGGCCGGTGTTGCGATGGAAAAAAGCATATAGCTGGCTAATGATTAGATCCAATATATTGTTCGACCTGTTTGATAGGTTTTACGACTGAATTGGAGGCTTCATGGAACTGCGCCATCTGCGGTATTTCATTGCCGTCGCCGAAGAGCTGCACTTTGGCCGCGCCGCACAGCAGTTGGGGATTTCCCAGCCGCCGTTGAGCCAGCAGATCCAGGCCCTGGAGCAGGAACTCGGCGCCCGCCTGTTCGAACGCACCAATCGTCGGGTGGAGCTGAGCGAGGCCGGGCGCTTGTTTCTGGAAGAGGCCCGTCAAGTCCTGGCCCAGGTGGAGAAGGCTGCCGACGTCGCCCGGCGGGCGCAGTTGGGCGAGCTGGGCGAAATGAAGATCGGCTTCACCTCCTCGGCGCCCTTTACCTCGAAGATCCCCAAGGCATTGCATGCCTTCCGCCAGCGATTCCCCGCAGTGCACCTGAGCCTCAGGGAAATGAGCAGCCGGGAGGTGGCCGAAGCGGTGTTCGACGAGTCCATCGAAGTCGGCCTGATGCGGCCGATGCCCTTGCCGGAAGGGTTGGTGGCCACCGAGTTGTTCTGCGAGCCGCTGGTGGCAGTGATCAACGCTTCTCACCCGCTGGCCCAAGGCAGCGAGCAGGGGCTGTACATGCAGGCCCTGGCCCATGAGCCCTTCGTGTTCTTTCCGCGCAGCTACGGCAGTGGCCTGCATGCGCAGTTGCTGAGCCTGGCGCGCCAGGCAGGATTCAGCCCACATTTTGCCCAGGAGGCCGGGGAAGCGATGACGATCATCGGCTTGGTGTCGGCGGGTTTGGGGGTGTCGGTGCTGCCAGCGTCGTTCCAGCGCATGCGCATCGACGGGGTCGTGTATCGCACGTTGCTGGACGAGGGGGCGATGACCGCGGTGTGGCTTATCCAGCGCCAGGCCGGCGGCTCGGCCATGGCCCGTGCATTTGCCGAGTTGTTGACCCAGCAGGCGCTGGACTGAGGTCAGGCACGCTTCGTGGGTAAAGCCCACACGTACAGCGTTGTTGCCGAGGGCACCGGAGAACCGGATGAGTGCGGGCTCACCCGCGAACGGGCATCAGCGCCAGCGCCGGAAGATCAACGAGGTGTTCACGCCGCCGAAGGCGAAGTTGTTGTTCATCACATGTTCATGGCTCATGGCGCGCATGCCACCGCGCAGGTAGTCCAGCTCGGCGCAGCGAGGGTCGATGTCATCGAGGTTCAGGGTGTGCACGTACTGGTCGCGATTCATCATCTCGATGCTGAACCAGGACTCCAGCGCGCCACAGGCACCCAAGGTGTGGCCGAGGAAGCTCTTTTGCGAGCTGATCGGCATGCGCGGGCCGAACAGCTCGTGGGTGGCCAGGGTCTCGGCGATGTCGCCCTGTTCGGTGGCAGTGCCATGGCCGTTGACGTAGCCAATGGCCTCGGCGGGCAGGCCGGCGTCTTCGAGCGCCAACTCCATTGCCCGGCGCATGGTGAGCTGCTCGGGGCGGGTGATGTGCTGGCCATCGGCGTTGCTGCCAAAGCCGACGATCTCGGCATGGATGTGCGCACCTCGGGCCAGGGCATGTGCCAGTTCTTCCAGCACCAGCATGCCGCCGCCTTCACCGACCACCAGCCCGTCCCGTGCACGGTCATAGGGGCGAGGGGTCAGTGAAGGCGTGTCGTTTTTCAGGCTGGTCGCATACAGGGCGTCGAACACCATCGCCTCGCTGGGGCACAGCTCCTCGGCACCGCCTGCCAGCATCAGCGGCAGGCGCCCGAACTTGATTGCCTCGTAGGCGTAGCCGATACCCTGGCTGCCACTGGTGCAGGCGCTTGAGGTAGGGATCAGGCGCCCGGTCAGGCCGAAGAAAATGCTGATGTTGGCGGCAGTGGTGTGCGGCATCATGCGCACGTAGGAATTGGCGTTGAGCCCGTCGGCCTTGGAGTTGAGCAGCATGTTGCCGAAGGCCTTGATCTCTTCGGTGCTACCGATCGATGACCCGCAGGCCACGCCCATGCGCCCGTCGCGGATGCTCGGGTCGCCCAGCAGCCCGGCATCGGCCAGCGCGCGCTCGGCTGCGGCGACCGCCAGCCGTGACACGCGGCCCATGCTGCGCAGCTGCTTGCGCGTCCAGTGCCCTGGCACCTGGAAATCATCGATAGGGCCGGCCAGGCGAGTGTTGAGCTCTTCGAAACGGTCCCATTCGTCCATGCGTCGGATGCCGCTGCGATTGGCGGCGAATTGCGCGGCAATGCTGGCCCAGTCGCTGCCCAGGGCAGCGATGCCGGCCATGCCGGTGACCACGACGCGACGCATCAGCATAACCCTCCATTGACGGCCAGCACCTGACGGGTGATGTAGGCCGCCTCGTGCGACATGAGGAAATTGACCGCGCCGGCCACTTCCTCCGGGGTCCCCATACGTTGGGCAGGAATCATCTTGAGCAGTTCATCGACCGGCACCTGGTCATCGAGCATGTCGGTATCGATCAGCCCCGGTGCCACGCAGTTGACCGTGATACGGCGTTTGCCCAGCTCGATGGCCAGGGCTTTGGCTGCGCCGATCAGGCCTGCCTTGGAGGCGCTGTAGTTGACCTGGCCGCGATTGCCGATCAGCCCGGACACCGAGGTGATGCACACGATCCGACCCGGCGCGCGGCGGCGGATCATCGGCATCATCAGCGGATGCAGGACGTTGTAGAAGCCGTCCAGGTTGGTCCGCATGACCTGGTCCCAGTCGTCCTCACTCAAGGCCGGGAAGGCACCGTCGCGGGTCAGCCCGGCATTGCACACCACCCCATAGTAAGCCCCGTGAGCCTCGACGTCCTCGCCCAGGATGTGGGCACAGGCGGCCCGGTCGGCGACGTCGAACTGCAGGATCCGCGCCTGACGCCCCAGCCCGCGCACCGCGTCTGCGACCGCCTCGGCCTCGTCGCGGCTGCTGCGGCAATGCAGCACCAGGTCGAAGCCTGCGCGTGCCAGGCGCAGGGCAATGGCGCGGCCGATACCGCGGCTGGAACCGGTGACCAGGATGGTGTCAGTCATGGAGAGTTTCCTTCGGGGGCCGCTTCGGCCAGGTAGCTCGCCGCCTGGGGCGGACGGTAGACGTTCAGGCGTGCGCTGGCGTGGATGCCTTCACCGCGCAGATGACATTCGAACACGCCCATGCCGCTCTCGTCTTCGAGCGAGCGCAGGGCATGGATGCGCAGCTCGGCCCCGGCGGGAAACTGCGCGACATCGCATTCGAAGCGACGGGTGCCCAGCAGGAACCCCATCTCCACTTCACGCCCTTCGCGGCGTGCCTGGTACCCGGCATAGGCGGCTACGCTCTGGGCCATCAGCTCCAGCCCCAGCCAGGCGGGCAGACTGCCGTCGGGGCGGTTGAACTGGCCGCCCGGGCGGACCGTTGCGCGGGTATGGATCTCTTCGTCGTTGCAGCTATCGATGGCGTCGATGAGGATCATATCTGCGGCATGCGGCAGCAGTTCGGCCAGTGGCCAGGTGTTCATGGTGCGTCTCCGAGAATCAGGCTGACATTGTTGCCACCGAAGGCGAACGAGTTGCTCATCAGGCGGCGCAGCCCCTGCGAGCGCAGGCGCTGGCTGCCATCGACCAGGTTCAGCGTCGGCAACCGAGGGTCGCGCTGGCCATCCCAGACATGAGGTGGCAACAGGCCCTGTGGATTGTGCCGGCTCAGGGCGAGCCAGCAGAACGCTGCCTCCAGCGCACCGGCGGCGCCCAAGGTGTGGCCGGTCATGGGTTTGCTGGACGAGCAGGGCACGCGATCGCCGAACAGCCCGTGCACGGCGAGGCTCTCCATGGCGTCGTTGTGGACGGTGGCGGTGCCGTGCAGGTTCAGGTAGTCGATCTGCCCAGGCGTGAGGCCGGCATTGTCCAGTGCTTTGCCCATGGCCTGCAAGGCGCCCTTGCCGGTGGGCTCTGGCGCGGAGATATGAAACGCATCGCTGCTGGCGCCTGCGCCGATCAGGGCGATGCCAGGGCCGTCGCCTGAATGCTCGCGGGTCATGAGGAACAGGGCCGCGCCCTCGCCGATGTTGATGCCGTCGCGGTTGACCGAGAAGGGGTTGCAGCGTTGGGCACTGACGGCCTCCAGGGCGCTGAAGCCATTGAGGGTCAGGCCGCACAGGGTGTCCACGCCCCCGCACAGCACGGCATCGCACAGGCCCAGCTCGAGCAGGCGGCGGGCACTGAGCAGGGCACGGGCGCTGGAGGTGCAGGCGGTCGACAACGCATAGGCCGGACCTGACAGTTGCAGCCAGGCGGCCAGGAACGTCGCCGGTGCGCCCAGCGCTTGTTGGTGGTAGTCGTAGTTGTCCGGGAAGCGGCCGGTCCGCAGGTACTGGGCGACGCCGTCGCTGCCTTCGGCGATACCCGAGGTGCTGGTACCCAGCACCACGCCCACCCGCTGCGGGCCATGGCGTTCGATGGCTTGACGGATGACCGGCTCGATCTGCAGCGCCGCGGCATACAGCAGCTGGTTGTTGCGGCTTTGGTGACCGGGCAACGGCAGCTCGGGCAGAGGGCCTGGCACGGCACCGACGGGCAGAGGGTGTCCGGCTACCCAGCCGTCTTGTGGCTGCATGCCGCTGCAGTCGCCGGCAAAGAGTGCGCGAGCGACTTGGGCCTGGCCATGCCCAAGGGCGCAAACCAGGCCCAGGGCGTCGAGGAAGGCGGTCATGGCGTGTTCTCGCTGGGCAAGGGGCTGACTAGATAGCGCAGGCCCTGGCCGAGGTTCAAGGTGAAATCATCCGGGTCTTGGTAGTCCACCTGCCAACGCGTCGGTAAGGAACGCCGCTGGCCGTGCTGGAAGGCGCCGGGATAGAGGTGCAGCAGCTGCGCATCGGGCGTGAGGGCAAAGAGCACGGCGGCGAACAATTCACGGGCGGCCGGGTTGGGCGGCAGCAGACCGTCGGCCTGCCATCGGCTGCCGTCGAGCAGTTGGCGCGCCTGGGGGATGCCCATTGGATCGAGCAGCGACCAACGCAAGCGGCCCTCTTCGCGTTGGATCACCAGCAGCCAGTCCTGGCGTTGGCCGTCCTGCTCGCGCTGCACGTGCAACTGGCGCGGCAGTTCGAGGTCCGGAAGCCGCTCTGGCAGGGGCGCTCGCCCGGCGCAGGCCGCGAGCAGCACGCAAGCCAGCAGGAGCCATGGATGTTTCATGGTTGCCGATGCCCTCCGTCACGCGTCCCGGCCCAGGGCGCCAGGAGAAAACTGAACACCAGGCCCAGGCTGACGGCCAGGCCGAAGTTGCTTACCGCCGGCGTGCTGGAAAGCGCCAGCAGGCCGAACGACAGCCAGGTGGTGAGCGCGGCCAGCAAGGTCCCCAGCAGGCTGACGGCACTGCCGCCGATGCGTTCATGCATCAGGATCGCATAGTCCACGCCGATGGCGGTCACCAGCAGCAGACCGAACAGGCTGAACAGGGTCAGCGGCTGCCCCAGCCAGCCGAGGCTGGCCAGGCTGCACAACGCCGCGAGCAGAGGCAGGGCGACGATGCGCAAGGCGCTGCGCAGGCCGAACGGCAGCATCAGCACCACCAGTATCAAGGCGCACGACAGCAGCTTGAGTTCGGCGGCACTGACCTGGGTGGCGGTGAACAGTTGGTTGAGTTCGCCGAGGCGATCGACCAATTGCACGCCGGGCAAATCCTGGGCTTGCAGGCGCAGCAGCGAGACATCCCCGTGGCCCTGCAGGCTGACGATCGCCGCCACGCCCTGGCCGTCCTGGCCCAGCCACAGGGGCCGCCAGGGCTCGCCCAACGGCCCCTGCAGCACGTCGTCGATCGACAGCGGGGCCAGCGCCTGCAGTTGCGAAAGCTCCGCCTGCAAGGCGTGTTCGGGCACGCCTAGCGCCAGCAACGGCTGCCAATGTCCCGGCAACTGCAGCAGGGTGTGCTGCACCTGTTGCTGCACTGTGGCGCTGGACACCAACTGGCTGAGGGACAGGTAGCCCTTGAGCTTGCCCAGGTCGACCAGCTCATCGAGCTTGCCGCTGAGCGTCTGCAGGCGGTCGAGCAATTGGCTCTGGTCCTCGGCGCGTACGAGGAAGAACTGGCTGGTCGGCTGGTAGCCGGTGATGCGGGCCACGGCCTGGGCCTGTTCGAGCAGTTGCGGCGGGGCGCTGATCCATTGGCGGATGTCGTTGCGGCTTTGCAGTTGCCACAGCCCGGCCACACAGAACACCAGCAGCAAACCGAGCAGCACGACACTGGGCACTTTGCGCAGCAGGCGCTCTCGCAGGTCGGTCATCCCTTGGGTTACCCGCAGCGGCCAGGGGGAGGGGCGCAGGTCCATGTGCTGCAACAGCGCAGGCAGCAGGCAAACGGCGCTCAGGTAGGCGCCCAGCAAGCCTGCGGCGGAAAACGCCGCGATCTGGGTCAACGCCGGGAAGGGTGTGAAGGCCAGGGCCAGGTAGCCGATGCAACTGGTCGCAAGGCTCAAGCTCATGCCTGGCAGGGTCAGGCGCAGTGCGGTCCAGCTGTGCCAGGGGCGCAGGCTCCAGCCCTTGGACAAGTAGTGCAGCGGGTAGTCCACCGCCACGCCGATCAGGCTTGCCCCGAGCACCAGGGTCATCACGTGCATCTGGCCGAACAGCGCGACGCAGGCCACCGAGCCGAACAGCATGCCGACCGCCACCGGTACGAACGCCAATAGCGCGCGCCAGCGCCGCAGTGCCAGCAACAGCAGCAGGAGGATACCTACGGTAGCTCCCCCACCGACCCAGGTGATCTCCCGGCTGGCCTGGCGCTGGCCGGCGGCGGCGTGCAGCAATCCGCTGGCCGCCAGCAGCTGGGCGCCTGCCTGGTCGGCCTGCTGGCGGCCCTGGGCGAGCAGGTCGGCCACCTGCAAGGGCAGGTTCAGGTCGAAGGCATTGCCCACGGTGCGCGCGCGCAACAGTACCCAGTGCTGGCCATCCGACTCGGCCACCAGCGCGCCGCTGGCGGTGTCGAGCTGGACATTGGCGGGCCTGGGCTGGCTGGCCTGGATGCGTCCGCTCAGGCCCAGCCAGTCGTCCTGGCTGGAGACCAGGCTGAAATCTGCAAAGGGATCGACCAGGCTCTGGATGCGCTGCTCGATGAAGGCGTCGGGCTGTTCGGCCAGTTGCTGGCGATCGGTGGCCGAGAGCATCGCCAGGCGCCCTTGCAGGAGCTGCGTACGCACCGCCTGCAGGTCGGTGTGCAGGTTCCACTGCACCTTCTCGAACAGGCCGCTGGCCTGCCACTGCGTGGCCAGGCGCTCGGCCAGGGCGAGCGCCTGCTGGCGATCGGCATGGCCAACCAGCACCAGCATCTCGCGGTTCAGCGGCTCTTGCATGCGCTGTTCGGCGCGCTGCACCAGCGGATCCTGGGTGGCACCCGGGACCAGGGTCATCAGGTCAGAGGACAAGGGCGCTGCGCGGTGCCATTGCCAAGCCGCGAGCGCGAGCATGGCCAGCAGCATGGCCAGCAGCAGGGCGAGGAACAGGCGCGGCAACAGGCGTTCAGTCGGCAAAGTCACGACGCTCCGACTCGCTCAAGGCGGTGGCTGCGCGGCTGTCTTGCATGCGCAGTACCGTGCTGTCGCCCTGGGTTTCGGCCAGGTCGATGCGTTCGACGAAGCGCCCGCCGGTGATATCGATGCGGGTGAAGATCTGCTTGAGCAGCAACGAGCGCGGCGTCAGGCGCAATTGCCAGTGCTCGGCGTCACCGCTCAGGCTCAGCTCGAAGTCGCGTTGCAGGCCGCTGCTGTCACCTTGCAGGACGGCGAAGAACAGGCGGTTTTGCTGCGCGCCGGCGCTGTGGCTGGGCAGCGTCTGCCAGCCAGCCGGATCACGACGGGCGATGCCGCTTGCGGTGATGCGGTAGTCCTGACGCAGCGGGGTACGCAACAGCCAGAGCAAGCCATGGTCGCGTGCCAGGACGAAGCGGCCCTGGCTGGTCAGCGGTTGCACCAGGGCGCGCAGGTGCTTCTCCTGCACGAAGTTCCCGCTGACCACCGCTGGTGCGCTCAGCTGCTTTTGCAGGTCGGCCAGGTCGAAGGCCATCGCTGGAGGGCATGCGAGCAGCACGAGCACGGCGACGAGCAGGCGGTGCAAGCGGTTCATGGCAGCACCTTCGCCACGGCATCGAGCATGACCTGGGGTGAGGCCAACTGCATTTCGCCGCTTTCGATGTGCACTGCGACCTGCACCGTGCTGGCGCGGGTCATGCGTTCGCCGGTGTCCGCGTCGCTG
This sequence comes from Pseudomonas sp. NY15354, assembly GCF_048068075.1. Lineage (NCBI taxonomy): Bacteria > Pseudomonadati > Pseudomonadota > Gammaproteobacteria > Pseudomonadales > Pseudomonadaceae > Pseudomonas > Pseudomonas sp. NY15354. The sequence goes on along the minus strand of NZ_JBLUPV010000002.1, from coordinate 290,554 downwards.
ATCAGATAATGGATCTTCAGGCGGCTTTCCCATTCCACCAGGCTGGCGCGCACCTTCAGGCGCTGGCCAAAGGTGGCGCCGCGGATGTAGCGCAATTGCAGGTCGATCACCGGCCACATGTAGCCGCTGGCCTGCATGCGTCGGTAGTCCTGCCCGAGGCGTTCGAGCAGCGCGCAGCGGGCGATCTCCAAGTATTTGACGTAGTGACCGTGCCAGACGACGTGCATGCTGTCCACGTCGAAGAAGGGCACGACGATTTCGCTGTCGACATGGAACACACCGGGGTTACGCATGCAGCCTCCAGTGGCGTTCGCCGATACGCGTCAGGCACAGGCGCAGCTCGTGTTCCAGGGCGCGGTCTTCGGTGACCGGGGCGAAGTCCGCCAGCAGCGCCTGATGCATCTGTGCAAGCGCAGGCGGCAGCGGGGCGGCCTCGGCTTCGCGACCGCGCAGCCAGACGCCCTGATTGGCGGCCAGCAGGGCAGCGGCGGCGACCTGTTCGGTCAGTTGCAGGACGCGCAATGCATCACGGGCGGCGATGGTGCCCATGCTGACTTTGTCCTGGTTGTGGCATTCGGTGGAGCGCGAGAACACGCTGGCCGGCAGGGTCTGCTTGAGGGCTTCGGCGGTCCAGGCACTGGCGCCGATCTGTACGGCCTTGAAGCCATGGTTGAGCATGGCCCGATCGGCCTGGGCGCCGGACAGGTTGCTGGGCAGGCCATGGTTGTAGCGGGTGTCCACCAGCAGGGCGAGCTGGCGATCGAGCAAGTCGGCGACGTTGGCCACCAGTGTCTTGAGGCTGTCCATGGCGAAGGCGATGTGCCCGCCATAGAAATGCCCGCCATGCAGTACCCGCTCGGCGTCGCCATCGATGATCGGGTTGTCGTTGGCGCTGTTGAGCTCGGTCTCGATGAAGCTGCGCAGCCAACCCAGGCTGTCGGCCAGAACGCCCAGCACGTGCGGTGCGCAACGCAGCGAATAGCGGTCCTGCAAGCGGTGCAGGGGCGCGGCAGGGGCATCGATGGCCAGGTCCTGTCGCAGCCAGGCGGCGACCTGGGTCTGGCCCGGGTGCGGTTTGGCGGCGAACAGTCGCTCATCGAAGTGCTCGGGGTTGCCTTGCAGGGCGATGACGTTCAGCGCGGTGATGCGCGTCGCCAGTTGCAGCAGGTAATCGGCACGGGCGTAGGCCTGGCACGCAAGGCCAGTCATCACGGCGGTGCCGTTCATCAGTGCCAGGGCTTCCTTGGGGCGCAGCACCAGGGGTTGCCAGCCCAATTCGCGGTGCACATCCGCGCTGCTGCGGCGCACGCCTTGGTACATCACGTCACGCTCGCCGGAGAGGGTGGCGGCCACGTAGGACAGCGGCGTCAGGTCGCCACTGGCACCGACCGAGCCTTCTTCGGGAATCAGCGGCAGGATGTCGTGGGCGAGAAAATCGCGCAGGCGCTCCAGCAGTTCCAGGCGCACGCCGGACATGCCATGGCACAGCGAGCGCAGGCGCGCCGCCAGCACCGCGCGGGTGGCCGGGGCATCGAGCAACTGGCCCAGGCCGCAACCATGAAAGGTATACAAGTGGCGCGGCAGCGCCTCGACATGTTCCGGGGGCACGGCCACCACGCAGGAGTCGCCGTAGCCGGTGGTGACGCCGTAGATCACGCCTTCCTTGTCCAGCAGGGTGTCCAGGAAACGTGCGCCGCGGGCGATGCGCTCGCGATACGCGACATCGGCCTGCAGCAGCGGGCGGGCGTGGCGCTGGCTGAGGGCCAGAATGTCCTCGATGGCCAGCGGCGTTTCGCCGAAGGTCACGGACTCATGCGGATGCGTCGTCATCGTCGCTCCAGAAAGGGTAGAAGTTGAACCATTGGTCCGGTGCCTGCTGGCAATAATGGCCCAGGCGAGCGGCATACAGTTCGGCCCATTGGGTGATCACCTGCTGGCGCTGGTCGCGGCGCCAGTGCAGTCGCTCGACAAAGGGCTCCAGGGTGATCCGGTAGTGCCCGTCATGCTTGAGACAGAACAGCAGGTTGACCGGACACTTCAAGAGGCCGGCCAGCAGCCATGGCCCCTGGGGAAAGGCCGCCGGGTGGCCGAGGAAGTCCACCTCGACCGTACGCGCGCCATGCAAGGGAATGCGGTCGCCGGCGATCGCCAGCCATTCGCCGTGCTCCAGTCGTTCGGAGAGCTGCAGCATGATCGCCGGGTCCAGCTCGCTGACCTGGATCAGCCGCAGATGGCTGGCGCCGGCCTCGCCGAGCAGGCGGTTGAAGCGTTCGGCATGGCGGGTGTGCACCAGCACGTTCATGCGCACTCGCTCACCCAGCTCGGCCAGCGCACGGCACACCTCGAGATTGCCCAGGTGCGCGCCCACCAGCAGTTGGCCGCGTGTGCCCCGCAGTTGCTGGCGCAGCTGGCCGGGGTCGTGGATTTCGATGTCCTCCAGGCGCAGCTTGCCATTCCAGGCATCGAGCTTGTCCAGCAGGGCATCGGCAAAGGCCATGAACTGGCGAAACACCCGCCAATGGCTGGGCGGCGGCGTTTGGCTGCCACTCCATTGCGACAAGCGCTGCTGGTACTGCCAGGCACTGCGCCGGGCCTTGCGGCCGAACAGGAAGAAGTACAGCACGATGGCGTGGATCAAAGGGCTCAGCAGACGACGACCGAGCAGGCGCGCCAGCACCGCGGTGAGTTTCATCAACCAGAAACTGCCGCGCTCGCGCTGCGCTGCCCAATGCTGCGACCGGTCGCTCATCGACGCCACCTGCGCCAGAGGATCATCGGTGCGCGCAGGAGCATGCCGACGCACAGCTTGGCGTGCATGCGCGAGATCAGGGCGTTGTCGTGGAACAGACGAAAATGCGAGACGCCATCGCTTGGGTAATGCACCCGGGTGGGCAGCCAGCGCATCGGCTGCCCACGCCAGGAAAGACGCACCAGGATTTCGGTGTCGAAGTCCATGCGCCGGCCCAGGCGCACCGAGTCGATCAGTGCCAGGGTCGGCGGCAGGGGGTAGATTCGAAAACCGCACATGGAGTCCGGGATGGCCAGGGACAAGGTGTTGATCCAGACCCAGACGTGGGTCAGGTAGCGGGCGTAGAGCCGGCCCTTGGGCACGCTGGCGTCGTACTGTGGATAACCACACACCAGCGCCTGGGGCTGGGCGCGCGACAGGGCCAGGAAATCCTCGACCGCCGCCAGGTCGTGCTGGCCATCGGCGTCCACCTGCAGGGCATGGCTGAACCCCAGCCGCGCCGCCTCGCGCAAGCCGGCCATCACCGCGCCGCCTTTGCCCTGGTTGAGGTCCAGGCGCACGAGAAAGGTCTGCGGCTGCTGCGCCAGTTCGCGCAGTACCTGGGCACATGCAGGGTGGCTGGCATCGTCCACCAGGATGCAGGGCAACCCGGCGCGCAACAGCTCGGCCACCACTGCGGGTACGGCGCGCTCATGGTTGTACACCGGGATCACCGCGCAGGGGTTATGCACAGGCACGCTCCAGCAAGATGCGGCCGCTGGAACAGGCCTGTTCACCGTTGGTGTAGGTGAAATAGAGCTTGCTGCGCTCGGCATCGAAACGAAGCGTCAACGCCACCTCATCGCCAGGGCGGACCAACTGCTGGAACTTCAGCACTTCCATGCCGGCGAACCGATGCCCTGTGGGGATCAGCGGCGCGGCGAGGTCCATGGCCCAGTCGATCTGCACCACGCCGGGCAGGATCGGCGTGGTCGGGAAGTGCCCGGTGAAGCAGGCCAGGTCCGCCGGGACCGCCAGTTTCAAGTGCAACTGATGGGTATCTTGCTGGGTTTCGAGGACCTGCGGCGCATTGCTGCGTGGCGCCGCCAGCAAGGCCTGCACATCGGCCTGGGGCAGCTTGCCCTGGGCATTGAGCGGAAGCTGGCGCAGCAGGCGCCAGCGCCGGGGTAGAGCCAAGGCCTCGCAGTGCTGGGCCAGATGATCGCGCAGGCCATCGATCAGCGCGCGCCGGCCATGGTTACGCAACTGGTGCAGGCCCACAGGGCTGAGGACCAGCAAGGCGCCGAGGAAGGCGCGCCCCTGCTCGATCATGCCCAGACGCGCCTCGCTGACCCACGCGTGGGTGCACAGGGCCTGCTCCAACCGGGGCAAGGCGATGCGTTTCTCTTCGAGCTTGACGATCCGGTCCAGGCGTCCGAGCAGGCGCACGCGACCATCGGCCTCGATGTGCGCCGCATCGGCGGTGTGTTCCACATGCCCCTCGGGCAGGTAGGGCGAGCTCACGCACAGCGCGCCCTCGGCGCACTGGCTCAAGACGACGCCGGCGAAGGGCGACCAGAGCTCATCGCCTTGGCGCCAGGCGATGCCGCCGGTCTCGGAGCTGCCAAGGATCTCCACGGGCCATTGTCCCAGGCGTTGTTGCAGGCGCAGCGCGGCGTCGGCGGGCAGCTCACCTCCCGATGAGAACACGCGTCGCACCTGGGCCAGGGCCGGCCAGTTCAGGTTGTCACCCATGCGCTTGAGCAGGGCGGGGCTGGCGACCCAGGCAAAGGCTGGCAGGGCCAGGCTGGCCCGTTGCAGGTCCTCTGGGAACGGCAATGGGCGCCGCAGGAATCCGCGCCCGGCGCACAGTGGCCAGAGCACGCGGAACAACAACCCGTAGATGTGCTGCGAGGCGACGCTGCCGATGATCCAGGCATCGCCCAGTTCGGCGCCCCAGCACTGCTCCAGGGCGCGGACCTCGTTGGCCAGCTGTCGCAGGGTCTTGCCGATGAGCTTGGGCTCGCCGCTCGAGCCCGAGGTGCACAGATCGATGCGGCATTGGTCCGGATCAAGGTCGGCTGGCGCCAGCGGCGACGCCTGCAGTGAGGCCAGGTCGAGGTCGCCGGGCTGGTCACTGAGCCACAGCTCGACCTGGTCGTTCCAGCGTAAACGGGTCTGGGGTTGCAGGTCGGCGGGCAGTAGCACCTGGACGCCCGCGCGCCAGGCGCCGAACAGGGCGATGGCAAGTTCGGCGGCGTCCTCCAGATGTACCGCCAGACGGCGCACGCCTCGCTGCTGCAGGCCGGCTGCCAGGCGCAAGGCGGCGTCGCACAAGCCCTCATGGTCCAGGGCCGGCTCCAGGGTCACGGGGCGAGCGACAGCCCGTGGGCGCAACAGGTGCTCGGGATCGATCCAGTTCATGAGCGTCCTCGCACATGTTGTCGTGTCAGCCATTCCGCGGCGAACAGCACCCCCATCGCCAGGTAGGCGATCAGGCCGTTGTACAGGGTCCACCAGCTCAGTGGCGCCCACAAGGTGAGCCCGGCGGCGATCAAGCCGTTGACCACGAAAAACAGGCTCCAGACCTGGGTCACGCGTCGCGTGTAGGTGATGGCCGCAGGCGGCAGGTCAGGCTCGCGCAGCCGGGCCACGCGTTCGATCACGGGCGGGCCGTATTTCAGGCTCGAAGCGAACAGGGCCAGCATGAAGGCATTGACCAGTACCGGATACCAGCGCAGTAGCTGGGCACTGTCGCTCAACGCCAGCACGGTGCAGAACGCCAGGGCCACGGCGGTCATCCCCAGGTTGCCTGGCTTGCGCGCACTGCCCACGGCGCGGGCCAGCCACAGGGCGGCGAGCAGCAGGGCGAACTGCCAGGGCGCGAACCGGGCCAGGCCGAAGTACACGGCGAAGGGATAAAGCACCCCGGCGATGACCAGGGCGAGGCCGAACAGGCGTTTCATGCTGCGGTGTTGACCAGGCGGAAGACCGCTTCGACCACGTCGTTGACAGTACGCACCGACTTGAAGTCTTCGGCGGTGATCTTCTTGCCGGTCTGGCGCTTGATGTGATCGATCAGGTCGATGGCATCGATGCTGTCGATCTCCAGGTCCTGATACAGGTGGGACTCCAGGCTGATGCTGGCCGGATCGAGTTCGAACAGCTCGACGAGGGCGTTGCGCAGGAGGTTGAAGATGTCTTCGCGGTTTTGCATGGTGCGGTCTCAGGCGGCCTGACGGGCAGTGACGAATGCTGCCAGGGTGGCGATATTGGTGAAATGGGCGCGGGTGTCTTTGGCGTCGGCATCGATCTTGATCCCGAACCGTTTCTGCAAGGCCAGGCCGAGCTCCAGGGCGTCCACCGAGTCCAGGCCCAGGCCTTCGCCGAACAGGGGTTGCTGGTCATCGATGTCCTGAGCGTCGATGTCTTCCAGCCCCAGGGCGTCGATGATCAATTGCTTGATATCACGGTGCAGGTCTTGCTGTGGATCGCTCATCTTCGGCGAGCTCCTTGATGAAATACTGATGCAGGTAATCGTTGAGGCGGCGGGAGGCCACCGGTGCCGGGCCCAGCGTGGCGAACGAGGCGGGGTCGATATCGGCACCGACATGCAGGCGAAAATGCACACGCCGGCGCGGAATGCGGTACCAGGGCTCATGTTTGGTCAGCGTGGTAGGGCTGACGCTGATGGTCACGGGTGTGATGATTTTCGCACCGCGCAAGGCGATCGCGGCGGCACCGCGATGAAAGGCCGGGGCATGGCCGGGGGGCGTGCGGGTGCCCTCGGGGAAGATGATCAGCGGCTGGCCTTGGCGCAGGGTGTCGGAGGCGGTTTCTAGCATTTGCATGCTGCCGTCGTTGCCGATGTAGCCTGCCTCGCGTACCGGGCCGCGAGTGAAGGGGTTGTCGAACAGGCTCTGCTTGACCACGCAATTGGCGTTGCGGGCCAGGCCGATGAGGAACACCACGTCGATCAACGAGGGATGGTTGGCGATGATGAGCTGTCCCGGACGGCCCAGGCGTTCGGTGCCGATGACCTCGTAGGTGAGCACGCCGCTGACCTGCATGAAACGAATGAACCGCCAGAACAGCCAGCCGATGGTGCGGCGGGCACGTTGCTGGTGGCGTTCGACGCCACCGGGCAGGCAGGCGAGCAATGGAAACACCAGCACGCGCAGGCACAGGCTGCCTACACCGAACAGGGCAAAGCTCAGTGCGGTCGCCACCAGGCGCCAGGGGTAGGCATCCCGTGGCTTGTTCACGCGAGCCGCTGCCAGTTCCATGAGCGTTGTTTTCCGGGGTGGGTGAGCCTGGCCTGGTCGACGAGCAGGGCGCGCAGCCAGCTCAAGGCATGGGGCAGGTCGCCGGGCGCGGTTTCGCTGCTGGATGTCAGGTCCAACTGCCATTGCTCGCCAGGGGTCAACACAAGGCCTAGGGCATAGGAGAACGGCACATCGTCGATCCAGGGCGTATAGGCCGCTGCCGGCAGCTCTTCGGCGACGATCAACAGCACGGCTGGCGCGCCTTCATCGAGCAGGCCAGCCGCCTCGACGATGCCATGTTCGAAACCGTCGCCGGCCGCGGCCAGGGCGGTCATTTCGCAGGTCTGCCCGCGCAAAATCGACCACAGACCGATCACCGCATTGTGCACGCAGAGGCTGAACTGAGTGGGCGAGAGTGGCTCGCCTTGGGCGAGGTCGCTGAGGATGGAGAAGGTGCGCGGGGTTTCACCATGGCGCGAAACGTACACCAGCGGCAGCGATTCGTACCCTTCGGCAAGTGGCCAACCGACGGCGAACGCCATGCGGGCCAAGGGGCTCAGACGCCGGCGCTGCATGGCCGGCAGAAAGGACACGTCCGGCACCTGGCTTTCGCCTGGCGACAAGGATTCACCGTCGGCCCACGTACGCCAGTCGGCAGGCGTGTGCAGGCCAGGGGCCCAGGCGCGCCATTGGCTGATGTTGAAAGTGATCACGATGTGGTTGTTCCCGCCCTGGGGGCGTCCTTGGCGTCGGAGTGGCTCGGAGCGGCCTGAGGGATTCACACTCGCCGAGTGGCGCGCATTATCCCGGTGCAGGCGACCGCTAGCAAATACGCCTTGGACAATGACGAATGGCACAACGCTCTGGCTAGTCGGCCAGCTCCGATCGTTTACCCGCGGTTTCCGATGAACGGTTACGAAGGTTATCGGCACCGGGGTAGGAAAGGTTGAGCGGGCGGTACTGGTCATTGTCGCTCGCCGGACACATACTCGGGCATTCGTTGATACACGGAGGTCTTCCATGCGGCGCGTGGTGTTCAATCAGAAAGGTGGCGTGGGCAAGTCGAGCATCGCCTGCAACCTGGCAGCGGTCAGTGCCAGTGAAGGCTATCGGACCCTGTTGATCGACCTGGATGCCCAGGCCAACTCCACCCAGTACCTCACCGGGCTGACCGGCGAGGACATTCCCATGGGCATCGCCGATTTCTTCAAGCAGACCCTCTCCAGCGGGCCGTTCGCCAAGAAGAACAAGGTCGATATCTACGAAACGCCGTTCGACAACCTGCACGTAGTCACCGCGACCCCGGAATTGGCCGACCTTCAGCCCAAGCTCGAGGCCAAGCACAAGATCAACAAGCTGCGCAAACTGCTCGATGAGCTGGACGAGGACTACGAACGGATCTACCTCGATACCCCGCCTGCGCTCAACTTCTATGCTGTTTCTGCGTTGATCGCTGCCGATCGCGTGCTCATTCCCTTCGATTGCGACAGTTTCTCGCGCCAGGCGCTGTATGGCCTGCTTGCCGAGATCGAGGAACTCAAGGACGACCACAATGAAGACCTGTTGGTCGAAGGCATCGTCGTCAATCAGTTCCAGTCACGCGCCAGCTTGCCGCAGCAGATGCTCGACGAACTGCTGGCCGAAGGCCTGCCGGTGTTGCCGGTGTACCTGGCCAGTTCGGTGAAGATGCGTGAATCCCACCATGCCAGCTTGCCGCTGATCCACCTGGAGCCCCGGCACAAGCTGACCCAGCAGTTCGTCGAGCTGCACGCGCTGCTCGAAGAGAACGCCTAGTAGACTCCCTGGCTGCGCAGCCACTCCAGCAAAGACTGGAGTGGGAACGCGCCGGCCTGGCGGGTGACTTCACGACCGTTTTTGAACAGGATCAGGCTGGGGATCGAGCGGATGCCCAACTGGCCGGCGAGGTTGCGGTTGGCCTCGCTGTCCAGCTTGGCCAGGCGGCAGCGCCCGGCGAGCTGGCGGGCCGCTTGTTCGAACACCGGGGCGAAGGATTTGCACGGCCCGCACCAGTGCGCCCAAACGTCCAGCAGCAGGGGCACGTCGCCTTTGATCTGGCTGGCGTAGTTGCGCTCGTCGAGGTCGAACGGCGTGGCCAGCAGGACCTCTTGTTTGCAACGCCCGCACTTGGGGTGGTCGCCCAGGCGTTCGGCGGGCAGGCGGTTGAGGCCGTTGCAGTGGGGGCAGGGGATCAGCATTGGGTCGGACATGGTGTTTCCTCTTCAAGTCTTGCGCGCCCCTTGTAGGAGCAGCCTTGTGCCGCGATGGGGCGCGAAGCGGTCCTGATCCGGTAAACGCGTTTTTCCTGATGCACCGCGTTCGCTGGTCCTAGGGCCGCTGCGCGCCCCATCGCGGCACAAGGCCGCTCCTACAGGAGTAGGTGATCTTCAGGATGAGCAGCTGATTTCCAGGTGCTTGCCCCACTCGGGCGGACGCTCGGCGTAGGCCTGCATCCCGGGTTGTTCTTCGAATGGATTGCTCAGCACCTGATGCAACCGCCGCACTTCGCTGTAGTCCCCGGCTTCGGCCGCTTCGATGGCTTTTTGTGCCAGGTAGTTGCGCAGGATGTACAGCGGGTTGACCGCCTGCATGCGCGCGCGCCGGCCTTCGGCGTTAGCGGGCTCGCGCTGGCAGCGGGCCAGGTAGTCATCGGCCCAGGCGTCGAAACCGGCCAGGTCGATGAAGTCGTCGCGCACCACCTTGAGGGCGTCGGCCACGGGTTGCTCGCCGAGCTTGCGGAAGAACAGGGTGTAGTCCACGCCGCCGCTCTGCATGCGTTGCAGCAGGCGCTCCACCAGGGCCATGTCGCCGTCCTCGGCAGTCGTGAAGCCCAGGCGCCGGCGCATCAGGTCCAGGTAGTGGGCCTGGTACAGCGGCAGGAACAGGCCCAACGCCTCCTTGAGCGGTTCGACCTCGATCACTGTGGTCAGGGCTTGTGCCAGGGCGCTCAGGTTCCAGTGGGCGATGGGCACCTGATTGGCGTAGCTGTAGCGGCCACGGTCATCGGAGTGGTTGCAGATGAAGTTGGCGTCGAAGTCGTCGAGGAAGGCGTAGGGGCCGAAGTCGAAGGTGATGCCCAGGATCGACATGTTGTCGGTGTTCATCACGCCATGGCAGAAGCCATAGGCCTGCCAGCGGGCGATCAGCTCGGCGTTGCGTTCGACGATGGTGCGGAACATGGCCAGGTAGGGCTGCTCGGCGTCCCGACATTCGGGGTAGTGCTGTTCCAGCACGTGGTCGATGAGTTGACGCTGCTGCTCTGGCTGGCGGGTGTAGTAGAAGTATTCGAAGTGACCGAAGCGCACATGGCTCTGGGCCAGGCGCAGGAGCATCGCGGCGCTCTCGCGGGTTTCACGCCACACCGGGGTGCTCGAGCCGATCACGCACAATGCGCGGCTGCTGGGAATGCCCAGGGCCTGAAGTGCCTCGGAAGCGAGGAACTCGCGGATCGAGGAGCGCAGCACGGCACGGCCATCGCCCATGCGCGAGTAGGGGGTCTGCCCGGCGCCCTTGAGGTGCAGGTCCCAGTGCTCGCCGGCGTCGTTGAGCACTTCGCCCAGCAGCAGGCCACGGCCGTCGCCCAGGCGCGGGTTGTAGGAGCCGAACTGGTGCCCGGAGTAGACCATCGCCCGCGGCTCGGCCTCTTCCCACAGCTTGTGGCCACTGAACAGCTCGGCGAACACCGGCAGTTCGGCCTGGGCTGGGTCGAGGTCGAGCAGGGCCATGGCCGATTCGCTGGCGACCACCACGCGTGGCTCGGCGATCGGGTCGGGCAGGACCTCGGTGGAGAAGGCATCGCCCAGGCGGGCGAAGCGGTTATCGAAGGTCAGTTCGTCGAGGGCTTTCACAGGCCGGCTCCTGGGATCGGGGAGTAGGGGCCGCGTTGCGGCCCTTCGCGGGTAACCCCCCACAGGTCCAGCGCTGTGCCTGTAGGAGCGGGTTTACCCGCGAACGAGGGCGTAGCCCTCGCAAGGGTTGTGCACAGAATAAAGTATTCGAGTGCACTCAGGCCGGTGCAGTGCCATCCGGTTTCGGGTTTTCCACCGGAATCAACTGCTGCTTGCCGCCTTGCATGTCCATCAGGAACACCTCGACCTGGCGCACCGAGATCTTGATGTTGTGCGCCTTGAACTCGCGGTTGATGTAGCGGTTGATCTCATCCAGCGTCGGGTTGCGGTCGCCCAGGTCACGGACGTGCATGCGCAGTTCATGGTCCAGCGAGCTTTCGCCGAAGTTGAGGAAGTACACGATCGGCTCGGGGTCCTTGAGCACCCGTGGGTTTTCATGGGCGCCCTTGAGCAGCAGATCACGCACCAGGTCCAGGTCCGAGCCGTAGTCGATGCCCAGCTTGAGGGTGACGCGGGTGACGGTGTCGGTCAGCGACCAGTTGATCAGTTGGCCGGTGATGAAGGTCTTGTTGGGGACGATGATGTCCTTGCGGTCGAAGTCGGTGATGGTGGTGGCGCGAATGCGGATTTTGCTCACCGTGCCGGACAGGTTGCCGATGGTGATGGTGTCGCCGATGCGCACCGGACGTTCGAACAGGATCATGATGCCCGAGATGAAGTTGGCGAAGATCTCCTGCATGCCAAAGCCCAGGCCCACCGACAGGGCCGCCACCAGCCATTGCAGCTTGTCCCAGCTCACCCCGAGGGTCGACAGGGTGCTGACGATGCCGACGCCGACGATGGTGTATGACAGCAGCGTGGTCGTGGCGTAGGCGCTGCCCTGGGCCAGGTTCAGGCGCGACAGCACCAGCACCTCCAACAGGCCTGGCAAGTTGCCGGCCAGGGCGAAGGTGATGCCGACGATCACCAGCGCGCCGAGCAGGTCGCCCAGGCTGATCGGCACCATGCTGGCCGCCGCACCCGTGCCGCTGGTGTACTCGTAGAGGGTGAAGTTGTTGAGGTAGGCGAATACCGAGATCAGGTCCGACCAGACCCAGTACAGGCCGGCAATGAAGCCGCCGAGCAGGGCCAGGCGGATCAGGCGCAAGGACTGCTGGTTGACCTGTTCGATGTCCAGGGTCGGCTCTTCGACGATCACTTCGCCGTCCAGCCCTTCCTTGGCGGCCTGGCGTTTGCTCAGGGCGCGCTGGTAGGCCAGGCGCCGGGCCGCAACCGAGAGCCCACGGACGAAGGCCGCCTCGATCACCAGCCAGAACAACAGCAGGTAGAGGGTGTAGATGAGCCGGTCGGTGAGCTTGAGGGCGGTGTAGTAGTAGCCGAAGCACACGGCTACGAACAGTGCGATGGGCAGGGCCGTGAAGGCCACCCCGACCGCCCTGCGGAACAGCGAGGTGTCCCGGTGCGCGGGGCTGCTCAGCAGCAGGCGGCTGAGCAGCCAGGCCATCAGGGCATAGCAGGTCAGCACCACGCCGATGCCAAGCACGTCATCGGCCAGGGCCGACGGCTGGTGTTCGGCCACCGCCACCACGCCCACCAGGGCCAGCACCACGGTGCCCAGCCGACGGACCCAGCCACGCAGGAACTCGACCTGCGGCTTGTGCCAGCGGAAGTGGATCTCGGCCACCCCGCCCGGCGCGAGGATGCGATAGGCGGTGTAGAACACCAGCCAGGCCTGGGCGATCTGCCACAGGGCGGCGCCCAGGTTGGCGTTCTGGCCGCGGGCGTCGATCTGCAGGGCATAGCTGCCCAGGGCCAAGGCCAGGGCGACCGGCAAGGCCAGGAGAATGTTGATCAGGATCGCCTGGGGCGTGTGCCACTGGCTGTCGCGACGGAAATGGCCGATGTCCTGGTGAACCTTGCCCAGGCGCTGATACAGGTACTTGCGTCGCCACAGCAGTGCGCCGATCACCAGCAACAGTGGCAGGAACAACAGCGGGCGTTGCGCCAGGCCGTCGGTCAGCTCCTTGAGGCCCGAACCCCAGGGCAGGTTGGCGACCTGGTCGGCAAGCCGCTCGGGCACATGGCTCAGCCATTCCCAGTCCAGCGGCTTGTTGCTGGGAATCCAGAACATCTGCTCTTCGAGGGTGGTGCGCAGGCTCTGGGCGGTGCTGAGCAGTTGCTTCTGGTTCAGCTGCAGCGTGATGGACTCGTTGAGCAATGCCGAGAGCTCACGGTTCAAGCGCTCGAGCAGGTCGCTGCGGGTGATCACCACCTCCAGCAAGGCCTTGCGCAGCTGTGGCGTGGCCTCTTCCTCGGGTTGGGCGGCCAGCAGCTTGTCGACGTAGATCGAGGGGCTGCTCATCTGCTCGCGCTGCTGGTTGATCTCGAACTGATAGAGGCGAATGTCGGCGATCTGGTCAGCCAGGTTGCGATCGACCTTCAGGTGCGGCAACGCCTGTTTTTGCTTGTAGAGGATCTTGGACAGCAGCAGGCTGCCCTTGAGCACGTCGATCTGCTCGTCCAGCGCCTGGTCGGCCTGGGTCAGGCTGTCCAGTTGCTGCTTGGTGCGCAGGTTCTGCTGGGTGACCTCGTTGAGCCGGTCGGTGCTCTTGAGCAGGTAGTCGGAAAGCTTGACGTTGGCGGTGCTCTCGGTGGCCAGCAAGGTGCTGCTGCCGGCCTTCTGCGCTTCGAGCGATTGTTGGGTGACGGTCTGCTGGGATTGGGCCAGGCGCTTGTCGTTGATCAGTGTCTGCAGCTCCTGGATTTCCTGTTCCAGGCGCGCGGCGCGCTCGATCAGCAGGTCATGGCGGGCATTGCCCAGATCCTGCAACTGGCTATTGCTGGTCATTTCCTGACGACGCAGGGCCATGCGCGCATTGAGCGAGGCGAGCTCGGCATTGAGCTGGTTGCGCTGGTCGGCGGAGATCGGCTTGCCGCCATCCTTGCCCGACTTGAGGCTGTTGTTGATCTGCTGGACGCGGGTCTGGCTGCTGCTGATCTCGGCCTGGGCCCGCTCAGGGCGGGTCTGGGAGTTGATGATCAGGCTGTTGGCTTCGGACAGCGCTTTTTGCAGTTCGCCTTGCTGGGTGCTGCGCTCGCTGAGCATCTGCTCGAGCTGCGGGACGGCCAGGTTGGCGTAGCGCTCGGCCACTGGCAGGGTCTTGCTTTGCTTGAGCTTGGTCAGTTCGCGTTGACCGTCACGGATCTCGTTGGGCGCGCCGGCCAGTTGTTGCTTGAGTTCGGCGAGTTTCTTCTCGCTGTCTTCTTTGCTGGCGAGCAGGGCCAGGGTCTGCTCGAGCACTTGCTGCAGGGCCTTCTGCTCGGCTTCCGGGAGTTTGCGCTCGGCGATCTTGTCGAGGCTGTGCTGGACGCTGGCGGTGGTCGGGGCCTCGGCCGCCGTGACGGCGAACGAGAGGGACAGACACAGCCCGAGCAGGGCTGCGCGGAGGGACACACGCAGGGACATAGGCAGAATTCTTGCGAAACGAGGCAAATCGGAGTTTAGAGGAACAACCCAGGGCCGGGTCGAGTTCCTTCGGGGAATCTGACGCCCACTTTCTGGATCTTGTTCCCGTCCATGGTCGCCACTGTCCAGATCGTGCTGTTCCATTCGACCTGGTCGCCCACTACTGGAGCGCCTCCGACCTTCTGTCGGATGAACTGCGCCAGCGGCATTTTCGCGTCCAGTCCGTCGAGTTTCAGGCCATACAGGGCGGCCACTGCGCCGAGCTCGGCATCGCCTTCGAGGACGAAATCGCCGAAGAAACGCAAATCCAGCCCGCGTTGCGGCGCCTGGCTGAACAGCTTGCCCAGAGCCGGCAGGTTATGTTCGTGACCGATCACGCACAGCATGTCGCCGACTTCCAGTACGGTGCTGCCGGAGGGGTGCAGCAGTTGCTCGCCACGGAACAGCGCGGCGATCCGGGTGCCTTCAGGCATCTTCAGCTCGCGCAGGGCGGCGCCGATGCACCATTTTTCAGCACCCAGGCGATAGACGAACAGCTCCCACTCGCTGGTGATGTGCACCTCCAGGGCCGAGCGGGAAATCGGGGCCGGGTCCGGCGGTACGGTGACTTTCAGCAGTTTGGCCATCCACGGCAGGCTGGTGCCTTGCACCAGCAGCGACACCAAGACGATGAAGAACGCCAGGTTGAAGAACAGCTGGGCGTCCGGTAGCCCCGCCATCAGCGGGAACACGGCAAGAATGATCGGTACCGCGCCGCGCAGACCGACCCAACTGATGAAGGCTTTCTCGCGGCCATGGAAAGCCTTGAATGGCAGCAGGCTGGCCACTACCGACAGCGGGCGCGCGAACAGGATCATCCACAGCGCCAGGCCCAAGGCGGGCAAGGCGATCGGCAGCAGGTCGTGCGGGGTGACCAACAGGCCCAGCACCAGGAACATGCCGATCTGCGCCAGCCATGCCATGCCGTCGAGCATGTGCAGGATGCCGTGGCGGCTGCGGATCGGCCGGTTGCCCAGCACCAGGCCGCACAGGTAGACCGCCAGGAACCCGCTGCCGTGCAAGGCGTTGGTCAGCGAGAACACCACCAGCCCACCGGCGATGACCAGGATCGGATACAAACCGCCAGCCAGGTTGATGCGATTGACCAGTTGCAGTATCAGCCAGCCGCCGCCCAGGCCCAGCAGGCTGCCGATGCCGAACTCGCGCACCAGGTGGGTCAGCAGGCTCCAGTGCAGGCCGGTCTGGCCGCTGGCGATCATGTCGATGAGGGTGACGGTGAGGAACACCGCCATGGGGTCGTTGCTGCCCGACTCGATCTCGAGCGTCGCGGTGACCCGCTCGTTCAGGCCTTTGCCCCCGAGCAGGGAGAACACCGCCGCAGCGTCGGTGGAGCCGACGATGGCGCCGATCAACAGGCCCTGGATGAGGCTCAGGTCGAACAGCCAAGCGGCGATCATGCCGGTCAGCCCGGTGGTGATCAGCACGCCCACCGTGGCCAGCGACAACGCAGGCCACAGCGCCACGCGAAAGCTCGCCACCCGCGTGCGCAGGCCGCCGTCGAGCAGGATCACGGCCAGGGCCAGGTTGCCCACCA
Source organism: Pseudomonas sp. NY15354 (assembly GCF_048068075.1). Lineage (NCBI taxonomy): Bacteria > Pseudomonadati > Pseudomonadota > Gammaproteobacteria > Pseudomonadales > Pseudomonadaceae > Pseudomonas > Pseudomonas sp. NY15354. The sequence continues at coordinate 274,635 of NZ_JBLUPV010000002.1, read as the reverse complement.
GGTAGGCGGTCGGGTAGTTGTTGAAGATGATGCCGCCACCATCGACCCCGGCGACCATGCCGACGGCGAGGATGATGACCAGGATAGGGATGCCCAGGCGCGATGACAGCGAGCTGACCAAGATACTTGCCCCGACCAGCAGTGCGCCGATCAGGAACAGGCTGTTGATGGTGCTCGCATCCAAAGGCAGTACTCCGGTACATCGCGGGGAAAAAGGACTTGTTAGCGTTGACTAGCAGGTCGCATGCCAATCGATTCTAACCTGATGAATTGGCAGCCTGTAAAGCGTTTCTGAAAATGAAAAAGGCACCCCGGAGGGTGCCTTTTTCGGTGTTGCCAGTACTGGCGCTATCGCGGGGCAAGCCCGCTCCTACAGGACTTCACAGCATTCGAAACTGTGGTGCACCTGTGGGAGCGGGCTTGCCCGCGAAGCGGCCAGTGCAGGTTTCAACCCTGCTTGACCTCACGCATCGCCTTGCCTTTGACCGGTGCGCCATTGGCCACGTAGTACTTGGCGGTGCTGCGCGGCAGCGGCTTGCGGCCACGGATCTTGTCCGAGATTTTCTCGGCGATCATGATCGTGGTGGCGTTGAGGTTGCCGGTAATGATGATCGGCATGATCGACGCGTCGACCACACGCAGGCCCTGCATGCCGTGGACGCGGCCTTCATTGTCGACGACGGCCATGTCGTCGGTGCCCATCTTGCACGAGCAGGATGGGTGGAAGGCGGTTTCGGCGTGCTCGCGGATGAACTTGTCCAGTTCCTCGTCGGTCTGCACGTGCGCGCCCGGGCTGATCTCGCGACCACGGTACGGGTCCAGCGCCGGCTGGGCCATGATTTCGCGGGTCAGGCGGATGCCGTCGCGGAATTCCTGCCAGTCCTGCTCGGTGGCCATGTAGTTGAACAGGATGCTTGGGTGCTGGCGCGGATCCTTGGACTTCAGCTTGATACGGCCGCGGCTTGGCGAGCGCATCGAACCCATGTGGGCCTGGAAGCCGTGTTCCTTCACGCCGTTGGAGCCGTTGTAGTTGATGGCAACCGGCAGGAAGTGGTACTGGATGTTCGGCCACTCGAACTCAGGACGGGTGCGGATGAAACCGCCTGCCTCGAACTGGTTGCTCGCACCGATACCGGTCCCTTTGAACATCCACTCGGCGCCAATGGCCGGCTGGTTCCACCACAGCAGCGATGGGTACAGCGAAACCGGCTGGGTGCACGCGTATTGCAGGTACAGTTCCAGGTGGTCTTGCAGGTTCTCGCCAACGCCCGGCAGGTCGTGGACGACCGGGATGTCCAGGCTTTCGAGCAGCGCGCGCGGGCCGACGCCGGAGCGTTGCAGCAGTTGCGGCGAGGCGATGGCGCCGGAGCTGACGATGACTTCCTTGCGGGCGCGTGCTTCGACGCGCTCTTCGCTGTCACCGACCAGGTAGGTCACACCAACGGCGCGCTTGCCGTCGAACAGCACACGGTCTGTCAGGGCGTGGGTGACGATGGTCAGGTTCGGACGCTTCTTGGCCTGATCCAGGTAGCCGCGGGCGGTGCTGGAGCGGCGACCTTGCTTGGTCACGGTACGGTCCATCGGACCGAAGCCTTCCTGCTGGTAGCCGTTGAGGTCTTCGGTGCGAGGGTAGCCGGCCTGCACGCCGGCTTCGACCATGGCGTGGAACAGCGGGTTGTTGCCGGCTTTAGGCGTGGTCACGCTGACCGGGCCTTCGCCGCCGTGATAGTCGTTCGGGCCGATGTCGCGGGTTTCGGCCTTGCGGAAATACGGCAGGCAGTCCAGATAGGTCCAGTCTTCCAGGCCTGGCAGTTTCGCCCAGCCGTCGAAGTCCATGGCGTTGCCGCGGATGTAGCACATGCCGTTGATCAGCGAAGAGCCGCCCAGGCCCTTGCCACGGCCACATTCCATGCGGCGGCCGTCCATGTGCGGCTCAGGATCGGTCTCGTAGGCCCAGTTGTAGCGGCGACCCTGCAGCGGGAAGGCCAGGGCGGCAGGCATCTGGGTGCGGAAGTCGAAGCGGTAGTCCGGGCCGCCGGCTTCGAGCAGCAGGACGGTGACGCCGGCGTCTTCGGTCAGGCGGGTGGCCAGGGTGTTACCGGCCGAACCGGCACCGACGATGATGTAGTCGAATTCTTGGGACATTGGGAAGTACCCTCGTTTGGCAGTGTCCAGGGAGCGGGAACGCCCGCGCCTTACGGCACGGGCGTGACTACGAGCGGTGCTTAGAACACCGAGTTGTAGCCGCCCAGCTCGACCTGGACCGACTTGATGCGAGTGTACTGGGCCAGCGAGCTGACGCCGTTTTCACGGCCGACGCCCGACTGCTTGTAGCCACCGACCGGCATTTCGGCCGGGGACTCGCCCCAGGCATTGATCCAGCAGATACCGGCTTCGAGCTTGTGGATGATGCGGTGAGCGCGGCTGATGTCGTTGGTGCAGACACCGGCGGCCAGGCCGTATTCGGTGTCGTTGGCACGGCGGATGACTTCTTCTTCGGTTTCGTAGGTCAGGATGCTCATGACCGGGCCGAAGATCTCTTCCTTGACGATGGTCATGTCGTCGGTGCAGTCGGTGAAGACGGTCGGGGCAACGAAGGCGCCCTTGGCGAAGTCACCGGCCATCAGACGCTCGCCGCCGCACAGGACGCGGGCACCTTCTTCCTTGCCCTTGGCGATGTAGCCCAGGACGCTTTCCATGTGCGCGAAGCTGACCAGCGGACCGAAGTTGGTGTTCTCGTCTTCTGGGTTGCCGGCACGGATGCGGGCGACGCGCTCGGCGATCTTGGCTTCGAAGGCTGCTTTCATCGACGACGGGATGAACACGCGGGTGCCGTTGGTGCAGACCTGACCGGAGCTGTAGAAGTTGGCCATCATGGCGATGTCGGCGGCCTTGTCCAGGTCGGCGTCGTCGCAGATGATCAGCGGCGACTTGCCGCCCAGTTCCATGGTGACTTCCTTGAGCGTGGAGCTCGAGGCGCTGGCCATGACCTTCTTGCCGGTGGTGGTACCGCCGGTGAAGGAGACTTTCTCGATGCGCGGGTGCTCGGTCAGCCAGGTGCCGACTTCGCGGCCGCTGCCGGTCAGGACGTTGAACACGCCATCCGGCAGGCCGGCTTCGGTGTAGATCTCGGCCAGCTTCAGGGTGGTCAGCGAGGTGACTTCCGAAGGCTTGAAGATCATGGCGTTGCCAGCGGCCAGGGCCGGGGCGGATTTCCACAGGGCGATCTGGATCGGGTAGTTCCAGGCACCGATACCGGCAGTCACGCCCAGGGGCTCGCGGCGGGTGTAGACGAAGGAGCTTTCACGCAGCGGGATTTGCTCGCCTTCGATGGCCGGCACCAGGCCTGCGTAGTACTCCAGCACGTCGGCGCCGGTGACGATGTCGACGTAGCGGGTTTCGGAGTAGGACTTGCCGGTGTCCAGGGTTTCCAGCATGGCCAGTTCGTCGTTGCGCTCGCGCAGGATATCGACGGCGCGGCGCAGGATGCGCGAACGCTGCATGGCGGTCATCGCGGCCCAGACTTTCTGGCCACGTTCGGCGCTCTCGACGGCGCGCTCGACGTCAGCCTGGGTGGCACGTTGCACGTGGGCGAGGACTTCGCCGGTGGCCGGGTTGATGGCTTCGAAAGTGGCGTCGGTGCTAGCGTCGACGTAACCACCATCAATGTAGAGTTTTTGCGTTCCGAAACGGGCCATAGTGTCCTCGCAAGTGCAGTGTGTGGTTGGCTACCGCGTCACGCTCCTGCCTGGTTGGCAATCGCCGCGCGCGGTTGTTCAGAGGCCTGGTCGGTAGTGTCCAGACTCTGCTGTTTAGCCAGTTGTAGATCCATGTATTCGTATGCAATCCGTATTGCCTGGTCGGTGTCGAATGCATCACCGGACAGCGCGCCACGCAGCCACAGGCCATCGATCAGGGCCGCCAGCCCGCGGGCTGCCTTGCGCGCATGATAGAGCGGCAGGACGCGGCGGAACTGGCAGCACAGGTTGGAATACAAGCGGTGGTCGTTGATCCGCTGCAACCTGTGCAGGTCTGGCTGGTGCATGCTGGAGGCCCAGAAGGCCAACCAGGTTTTCATTGCCGGGCCGTTCACCTGGCTCGCATCGAAGTTGCCCTCGATGATCACTTTCAGGTGGGCGCGCGGGCTGTCGTCCGTCAGCGCCTGGCGACGCGCCGCAACGCCTTCGTTGAGCATGCTCATGATGTAACCCATCGTCGCTGCGATCAGGCCGTTCTTGTCCCGAAAGTAGTGACTGATGATGCCGTTCGACACACCGGCCAAACGGGCAATCAGCGCAATGCTGGCATCTCCCAGTCCCACCTGATCGACTGCCTGTAACGTGGCTTCGATCAACTGCTGGCGGCGGATGGGTTGCATACCGACCTTGGGCATGTTGCATATCTCCTCAGGCCTGCGAGCAGACGACGAGCGGCTGCCTCGGCGAAGGCCAGTCTATTTTGTTTTGATTGAACGTTCAATCAATAAAGAATAAGCTCTGCGACAATTTGTGCCATTGACAGTTTTTCAGCTGATCGAGAAGGCACGGATTGACACCCCAGGAAATCGCGTAACCCCCGGAATACAAGGCGTTGACGGGCAAGAGCGATGCGAAATGCAGATTCCGCCGAGCGGTCATGGGCCGCGAGGGCAGCCACTGGAGCGGGCTTGGATCTGTTTTTTTGCAACGATTCGATTCGGGATCGCGATCTCCTAGGTGCTTTTATAACACCTGATGCTGTGGGGCTATTGCACCATTTGCTCGGGAAGACTGATTAGCCTCCACTCCCGCACTGCCCGGAGCATTCGTGCAATGAGTTCTGCCTCCCTAACCAACCCTCCCGCCGAGCGGGTACGGGTCAACCGCGTTGTGTTCTACACCTCCGCGCTGCTGGTCCTCGTGTTGACCGCCCTGCTTATCGCTGTCCCTGAAACCGCCGGCAAAGTGCTGAGCGTGGCCCAGGCCTGGCTGACCCGTACCTTCGGTTGGTACTACATGCTGGTGATCTGCGGATACCTGCTGTTCGTCGTCTACCTGGCCTTCTCCGACTACGGCAAGCTCAAGCTTGGCGGCAAGGACGACCAGCCCGATTTCAGCTACGGCGCCTGGGCCGGCATGCTGTTCTCCTCCGGTATCGGTATCTCGCTGCTGTACTTCGGTGCCTCCGAGCCGCTGGACCACTATTTCAACCCGCCTGAAGGTGCCGCCGCGAGCCATGAAGCCGCGCGCCAGGCACTGCAGCTGACCTTCCTGCACTGGGGTTTGCATGGCTGGGCGATCTACGCCCTGGTCGGTCTTGCCGTGGGTTACTTCGCCTACCGCCACAACCAGCCGCTGGCCCTGCGTTCGGCCTTGTATCCGTTGGTCGGTGAGCGCTGGGTCAAAGGCGCAGCCGGCAACGCAGTGGACATCTTCGGCATGTTCGTCACCCTGCTGGGCCTGGTGACCAACCTGGGTATCGGTTCGATGCAGGTGGCGTCGGGTCTGGAGTACCTGTTCGGCATCGACCACAGCAAGACCAACCTGCTGGCGGTGATCCTGGTCATGGCTGGCGTTGCGACCGTGGCTGCGGTGTCGGGTGTGGAAAACGGCATCCGTCGTCTGTCCAACCTGAACATCATGCTGTTCAGTGGCCTGTTGATCTTCGTCCTGCTGGGCGGCAACACCCTGCACCTGCTCAATGGCTTCGTGCAGAACATCGGTGACTACCTCAACGGCATCGTGCTCAAGACGTTCGACCTGTACGTCTATGAAGGCGACGGCGCCAAGTCCGAGCGCTGGCTGGGTCTGTGGACCGTGTTCTACTGGGCCTGGTGGATCTCCTGGGGCCCATTCGTAGGTATGTTCATCGCCCGTATCTCCAAGGGGCGTACCGTGCGCCAGCTGGTCAGCGGCGTGCTGCTGATCCCGCTGGGCTTCACCTTGGCCTGGCTGTCGATCTTCGGCAACACCGCGCTGGACCTGGTGGTCAACCAGGGCGCCGTGGAGCTGGGCAAGACCGCGTTGGAACAGCCGTCGATGTCGATCTACCAGCTGCTGGAGTTCTTCCCGGCAGCCAAGATCGTCATTGGTGTGGCGGTGTTCGTTGGCTTCGTGCTGTTCCTCACCCCGGCCGACTCCGGCGCGGTGATGATGGCCAACCTGTCGTGCAAAGGCGGCAAGGTGGACGAAGACGCCCCGCACTGGATGGTGGTGTTCTGGTCCGTCGTCATCACCCTGGTGACCATCGGCCTGCTGTTCGCCGGTAACTTCGAAGCCATGCAGACCATGGTGGTGCTGGCCGGCCTGCCGTTCTCGGTGGTGCTGGTGCTGTTCATGTTCGGCCTGTACAAGGCCATGAAGCAGGATGTCGTGGTCGAGCAGGAGCGTGCCGAACTGGCCGCCCGTGGCCGTCGAGGCTTCAGCGAGCGTCTGAGCCAGATGGACCTGCAGCCGAACCAGGCCGTGGTCCAGCGCTTCATGGACAAGTATGTCAGCCCTGCACTCAAGGAAGCCGCTGCGCAGATGCGTACCCAAGGCTTCGAAGTCGAGGCGCGTGCCGGCCATTCCCGCTCCTTGATGGGCCTGCGCGTGATGATGGAAGAGGGCAATCCCTTCGTCTACGAAGTGAGCCTGGACGGTTACCAGGCCGCGCCGAACGAGGCGGCGGCAGAAGGCGAGACGGAAGTGCGCCAGCGCTTCTACCGCGCTGAGGTCTACCTGCATGATGGCAGCCAGGAGTACGACCTGATGGGCTTCACGCCGGAGCAGATCGTGCGCGACGTGCTGGATCAGTTCGAAAGCCATCGCCAGTTGCTGGGGCGTGTCTATAGCTGATAGCGCCTGAGCTTGTCACGACAAAGGCCCGACTCGCGAGAGTCGGGCCTTTGTCGTTTCAGGGGGCTTGCAGGCGCAGCAGGTCTTCGCGCGGTGCCGAATGGTGCTTGGCGATGTCCTCGGCCTTGGTGCAGAGCTTGAGGGGCAGGTCCTGCCATCGGAACTCATGACTGGCATGGCGAAGCATTTCGTAGCCAGTCGGCGCGTTGCAGTCGAGGGCCTTGGGCGGGCCGTACTTGATGCGGTAGCACTGAAGGTCCGGCGGGGCGATCCGCCAGGTGACCTTCATGTCGCCATTGTCGAGGCGTTCGATGGTCATGTCCGGGTCGGGCACGGGCGCCGGGGAGAGCAGCCGGGCGACCGGCCAGTCCTGCACTCCAGAAGCCGAGCTGGCTGAGGCGGGTGGCGCAAGGCAGGCGAATGCCAGCGTGAGGCAGATCGAATGTCGTTCGAGCATGGTGACCCTCCTTGTTCTATGTCGGAGGGTCACTGTGAGCGCTGAAAGAGGGCGCGGCGCGGTACATCTTTAGTGAAGCCTGGTGCGTTCAGCGGTTGCTGTAGCGGCCATGCTTGCCATGGGCGGGCATGGCCTGATTGCTTCGTTGCGCGATCATCTGGTGAAGGCCGATCAGCTCGATACCCTGCTGCCTGAGGCGGGGAAGCTCGCGCTCCAGCACATCCAGGGTCTGAGGGTAGGGGTGGCCGATGAGCACCGCCGAACCTTGCCTGCGGGCCAGGGTCACGCCCAACTGCAACTGTGCGGTGATGGCTTCGGTGGTGCGGGTATCGTCCAGGAAGACATCCCGCGAGACATGCGCCAGCCCCTGTTCCTGGGCCTTGGCCGCAGCCACGGTGGCGGCACTGGTGCGGCTGTCGACGAAGAACAGGTGGCGCCGTTGCAGTTCCCCCATCAGCCAGGCCATGGGCGCGGCCTGGGAGGTCATGCGGCTGCCCATATGGTTGTTGATGCCGGCGGCGTAGGGCACTTTGGCCAAGGCGGCATCCAGGCGTCGGGCGAGCTCTTCGATAGGGGTGCCTGGGTGCCAGGCGTATGGGCCAGTGGCAGGGTCCATGGGCATGTGCAGGATGACGGTGCGCCCGGCCTTGTGGGCCTGGCGGGCGAAGTCGGTGGCGTGCGGCGTGTCGGGCATGATCGCCATCGTGACCGGGCCTGGCAGGGCGAGGGTGCGGCTGTCGCGTTCGCTGCTCTGGCCCAGGTCGTCGATGATGATGCTCATGTAGGCCTTGGCCGGCGCCGCTTGGGCGGCGCCGGCCAACAGGCAGAACAACGTCAACAGCAGGTAACGCATGAGACGGGTCAGTCGCCCTTGGTGATATTCAGGCCTTTGAGCAGGCTCAGGGCCTGGCTGAGCTGGAAGTCACCATCCTGAGGCCGCTCCTTGCGCTTGCTGCTGCCGGTCGGTCGGTCGGCGCCGCCGTTGCCGTTGCCCAGGTGGCCTTGCAGATCGGCTTCCTTGAAGTTGTCGGTGTCCGCTTCGGCGGTGAGCTTGGCCGGGCGCACCTCGATGTCCGGCACGATGCCCTGGGCCTGGATCGAACGGCCGTTGGGGGTGAAGTACAGCGCGGTGGTGAGCTTGAGCGCGCGGTCGTTGTTCAGCGGCAGCACGGTCTGTACCGAGCCTTTGCCGAAGCTGTCGGTGCCCATCAGCACCGCGCGTTTCTGGTCCTGCAGGGCGCCGGCGACGATCTCCGAGGCCGAGGCACTGCCGCCGTTGATCAGCACGACCAGTGGCACGCCTTCGCTGGCGTCGGCCCGGTCGGCGGAGAAGCGCAGTTCGGAGTTGGCGATGCGGCCCTTGGTGTAGACGATCAGGCCCTTGGTGAGGAAATGGTCGGCCACTTCCACTGCCGATTGCAGCACGCCGCCGGGGTTGTTGCGCAGGTCCAGGACCACGCCGCGCAGCTTCTTGCCGTTGTCCTTGCGCAGCTTGGCCAGTGCCTTGCCGACTTCTTCGCCGGTCTTGACCTGGAACTGGGTGATACGGATGTAGCCGTAATCGTTCTCCAGCAGCTGGCTCTTGACGCTCTTGACCTGGATCACCGCGCGGGCGAGGGTCACGTCGAAGGGCGTGCCGCCGTCGCGGACCAAGGTCAGGGTGATCTTTTCGCCCACTTTGCCGCGCATCTTGTCCACGGCTTCGGTCATGGTCTGGCCGCGGGTCGGGGCGCCGTTGATCTTGACGATCAGGTCGCCCGCCTCGATGCCGGCGCGCGAGGCGGGGGTGTCGTCGATCGGCGAGACCACCTTGACGAAGCCGTCCTCCATGCCCACCTCGATGCCCAGGCCGCCGAACTCGCCGCTGGTGCTTTCCTGCAACTCCTGGAAGTCCTCTGGGCCCAGGTAGGCCGAATGAGGGTCCAGGTTGCTGAGCATGCCCTTGATGGCGTTTTCCAGCAGGGTCTTGTCGTCCACCGGCTCGACGTAGGCGGCCTTGATGCGATCAAGGACCTCGGCGAAGGTGCGCAGCTCATCCAGCGGCAGCGGGGCTTTGGCTGTCACCTCGGTGGCCGGTACCGCGGCACGGCTGGCGGGCGCGGCCGGCTCGGCGGCAGAAACCAGAGGCGCGCCGACCACCAGGGCGATGGTCAGGGCCAGCTGGGTGAGGCGAGACGAGTGCAGCATGTCGAACGAACTCCTGATCCTGTTGGCGCTCCCTCAAGGGAGCATCGGCGCAGCTGTGGCTATGCCGTAAATAAGGTGACTAACCGCGGCACCACTGCGAAGGATCGGTGGGGCGACCCTGTTGGCGAATGGCGAAATACAGGCCCGAGCTGTCCTGGCCACCGCTGTCGCCAACGGTGGAGATGGCTTCGCCGGCCTTGACGATGTCGCCGGCGCGCTTGAGCAGGCTCTGGTTGTGGCCGTACAGGCTCAGGTAACCATTACCATGGTCGAGAATGACCAGAAGTCCAGCGCCACGCAACCAGTCGGCGAACACCACACGCCCGCCGTGTACGGCGCGTACCTGGGTGCCCGGATTGGCGCCGATCATCACGCCATCCCACTTGGCTCGGGCATCGCCACCGCGTGCATCGCCGAAGCGTGCCAGCAATCGACCATTGACCGGCCATGGAAGTTTTCCGCGTGCGGCAGAAAATGCACCGCCATAGTTCGCGCCATCACTGGAAACGATGGGGCCGAGGGTGGTGCGGGCTTTTTTCGGGGCTTCTTCTTCGTTGGCGGCGAGGGCCTGCTGCTGGCGGCGCTTTTCTTCGGCTTGCTGCTGGGCCAGCAGGGCTTTCTTGCGGGCCTCTTCGGCTTCGCGGGCCTGACGGGCCAGGGTTTCCTCGATGGTCTTGAGAACCTTGGTCAGGTCGGCCTGATCCTGCTGGCGAGTCTGCAGTTTCTGGTCGCGGGCCTGCATGTCGGTGTTGAGCTTGGCCAGGACTTGCCGGCGCTCGTTGCGCACGGTCTCGAGCTCTTGGCGGCGGCTGTCGAGGTTGCCGCGCTGGGCCAGCAGCTGTGCCTGCTGGCGGCTGATGTCTTGCTCGACGTTGGCCAGCTGGCGCAGGGTCTCGTTGAAGGCGCGCAGTTGTTCCAGGCGGGCCTTGCTCAGGTAGTCGTAATAGGTGAGGGTGCGGGCGAATTTCTCGGGGTTCTGCTGGTTGAGCAGCAACTTGAGGTATTCCTCACGACCGCTCTGGTAGGCGGAGCGGGCCTGGATGGCGATCAGTCGCTGTTGTTCAACGCGGGCGCTCTGGAGTTTTTTTTTCTCGGTATCAAGGCGCTCCAGCTCGCCCTCGGTCTTTTTTAGTTCCTGTTGCAGAGCCTCCACCTGCTTTTCGAGGTCGCCGATTTCGGTCTCGGTGGACTTGAGGTCCTTCTGCACGCCGGACTTTTCCTCCTGGAGCTTGCCCAGCATCTTCTTCAGCTCGGCGATGTCCTGGCGGGTGGCGTCCAGTTGTTGCTGGGTCTGCGCGCGCTCGTCGGCGAAGGCCGGGGTGAGCAGGCAGGACAGGGCGAGTAGGATCAGGGCGCGAAGCATGGGGTTGGGCGTACCAGGGATGGAGACTGGCCTAGTATGCCCGCCTGGGCCTGCAAAAAAAACGCCTCGCGGCATCTGCGGCGAGGCGTTTGTCTGGAAACTGCGTATTGGGGGCTGGTTTGCCACCCGATCGCGACACAAGGCCGCGCGCAGCTTAGGCGTCGATCAGGATCGAGGTGCCAGTCATCTCGGCAGGTTGCGCCAGGCCCAGCAGCTTGAGCATGGTCGGCGCCACGTCCGCCAGCACGCCGCCTTCGCGGACTTTGACGTTACGCTTGCCGACATAGATGAACGGCACAGGCTCGGTGGTATGGGCGGTGTGCGCCTGGCCGGTGCAGGCGTCTTCCATCTGCTCGACATTGCCGTGGTCGGCGGTGATCAGCGCTTCGCCGCCGACCTTCTCCAGTGCCTGGACGATACGTCCGACGCAGCCGTCCAGCGCCTCGACCGCCTTGACCGCGGCGTCGAATACACCGGTGTGACCGACCATGTCGCCGTTGGCATAGTTGACCACGATCACGTCGTAGCGCTGCTGCTCGATGGCCTCGACGATGCGGTCGGTAACTTCCGGGGCGCTCATTTCCGGCTGCAGGTCGTAGGTGGCGACCTTCGGCGACGGGATCAGGATGCGCTCCTCGCCCTCGAACGGCTCTTCGCGCCCGCCCGAGAAGAAGAAGGTGACGTGGGCGTACTTCTCGGTCTCGGCGATGCGCAGCTGGGTCTTGCCGTTCTTGGCCAGGTACTCGCCGAGCACGTTGTCCAGAGTGGCCGGCGCGAAGGCGGCCGGGGCCGGGATCTTGGCCGAGTACTGGGTCAGGCCGATGTAGGCGGCGAACTTGGGCAGGCGTGCGCGCGCGAACTCGTTGAAGTCGGCCTCGACGAACGCGCGGGACAGCTCGCGGGCGCGGTCGGCACGGAAGTTCATGAAGATGACGGCATCGCCGTCCTCGACCTTGACCGCTTCGCCGATGCGGGTGGCCTTGACGAACTCGTCGCTCTCGTCGCGGGCATAGGCCGCTTCCAGGCCGGCCAGGGCCGACGGCGCGGTGTACTCGGCGACGCTGTCGACGATCAGGTTGTAGGCGGCGCTGACACGGTCCCAGCGGTTGTCGCGGTCCATGGCGTAGTAGCGGCCGATCAGGCTGGCGATGCGGCCCTTGCCCAGCTTGGCGAAGGTGGCATCGAGCAGCTCGATGGACGACTGCGCGCTGCGTGGTGGGGTGTCGCGACCATCGAGGAAGGCGTGCAGGTAGATCTTGTCGGCGCCACGCTGCGCGGCCAGTTCGGCCATCGCAATGAGGTGGTCCTGATGGCTGTGTACGCCACCGTCGGAAAGCAGGCCGAGGATGTGCACGGCCTTGCCGGCGCCCGCGGCTTTGTCCACCGCGCCGGTGAGCACGGGATTGCTGAAGAACTCGCCATCGCGGATGGCCTTGGTGACCCGGGTGAAGTCCTGATACACCACGCGCCCGGCGCCGAGGTTCATGTGACCGACCTCGGAGTTGCCCATCTGTCCATCGGGCAGGCCGACATCCATGCCGGAACCGGAGATCAGCCCGTTGGGCTGGCTGGCGCGCAGGTGATCGTAGACCGGGGTGTTGGCGGCGAAGATGGCGTTGTATTCGGGGCTTTCGCTATGCCCGAAACCATCGAGGATAATCAGGACCAAGGGTTTTGGCGTGTTCGTCATCAATCCTACTCACGGTTGCAAGATGATAAAGACACGCATTTTAGGGCAAATCGGCCAGCGACGGCCAATTTCCTCCAAATGAACGGGCAATGCCCGACAGGCTGTCGATACGGGCGATTTTCCAGCGGGGCCGCCGGGCTTTGGCGGGCCTGGGGGGCTGTGTATACTGGCCGGCATTTTCAATCGCGTGGAACACCCTCAGATGGTTGCTAACCTGATTCAATTTGCGACAAACCACTACATCCTGGTGGCGATCTTCGTTGTTCTGCTGGTCCTGCTGCTCATCAACGAAATCCGCCGTGGCGGTCAAAGCCTGAGCAACGGCCAGTTGACCGCGCTGGTCAACGCCGAGAAAGGCGTGGTGATCGACATCCGCCCGAGCAAGGAATACGCGTCGGGCCACATCGTCGGCGCCCTGAACATTCCGCAGGACAAACTGGTCAACCGCATGGCCGAGCTGGACAAGCACAAGGGCAAGACCCTGATCGTGGTGGACAGCATGGGCCAGCAGTCCGGCACCATCTGCCGCGAGCTGCTCAAGGCTGGTTACACTGCCGCCAAGCTCAGCGGTGGCGTTTCCAGCTGGAAAGCCGATAACCTGCCCCTGGTGAAGTGATCATGAAGCCTGTCATCGTCTATTCCAGCGACTATTGCCCTTACTGCATGCGTGCCAAGTACCTGCTCGAGAGCAAGGGTGTGGCCTTCGAGGAAATCAAGGTCGACGGCAAGCCGCAGGTGCGCGCCGAGATGAGCCAGAAGGCGGGTCGCACCTCGGTACCGCAGATCTGGATCGGCACCACCCACGTTGGCGGATGCGATGACCTCTACGCACTGGAGCGGGCGGGCAAACTCGATGCCCTGCTCGAGGCCTGAATCACAGCTCTTACATAACCATTAGGAAAAGATCTGCCATGACTGACCAGCAGAACAACGGCGCCGCCGACGACAACTCCCCGCAATTCTCCCTGCAGCGCATCTACGTGCGTGACCTGTCCTTCGAAGCGCCGAAGAGCCCGCAGATCTTCCGTCAGCAGTGGGAACCAAGCGTTTCGCTGGACCTGAACACCCGCCAGAAAGCCTTGGAAAGCGATTTCCACGAAGTGGTGCTGACCCTGTCGGTGACCGTCAAGAACGGTGAAGAAGTGGCCTTCATCGCTGAAGTGCAGCAGGCCGGTATCTTCCTGATCAAGAACCTCGACGCGGCGTCCATGAGCCATACCCTCGGTGCGTTCTGCCCGAACATCCTGTTCCCGTATGCTCGCGAGACCCTGGACAGCCTGGTGACCCGTGGTTCGTTCCCGGCGCTGATGCTTTCCCCGGTCAACTTCGACGCGCTGTACGCGCAAGAAATGCAGCGCATGCAGGAAGCCGGCGAAGCGCCGACCATGCAGTGATCGCTGCAAAAAGCAAAAGGGCGACTTCGGTCGCCCTTTTTATTTGCCTGTGTGGCCTCGTTCGTGCGGGCTGGCAAGGCATCAACTGCCGGCAAACCCTTGCTGGCGCCAGGCCTCATAGACCGTCACCGCCACGGTGTTGGACAGGTTCAGGCTGCGGCAGCCTGGTCGCATGGGCAGGCGCAGGCGTTGCTGCGCGGGCAGGCTGTCCAGCACCTCGGCTGGCAGGCCCCGGCTTTCGGGCCCGAACAGGAAGGCGTCGCCCGGCTGGTAGTCGACTTCATGGAAGGCGTGCGAGCCCTTGGTGGTAAAGGCGAACAGGCGCGGTTGGCCGAGACTCTCCAGGCAATCGGCCAGGCTCTGGTAGCGCTTGAGCGTGGCATACTCGTGGTAATCCAGCCCTGCCCGGCGCAAGCGCTTGTCGTCCAGCTCGAAGCCCAATGGCTCGATCAGGTGCAGGTCGCAGCCGCTGTTGGCGCAGAGGCGGATAATGTTGCCGGTATTCGGTGGAATCTCTGGTTGAAAGAGGATGACGTGAAACATGCACGGCTCCAGGCATGAAGATGACGAGCATTCTACCCTCGAACCCGACCTGCGTTCGAAAGCTTGGCCGCGTGTGCTGTTGTCCCTGGCGATCGTCGGCATGATGGTGGGGTTGATGATCGGCCGCCTGACCGCGCCCGAGGAGCGGGTGCTGGAGCAGGTGGAGGTGGTACAGGACGGTCTGGACCTGTGGTTCAACGAGGAGCCCAAACTGCATGGTGAAACGGTGCAGGGCACCGTTGCCGTGGTGTTCCAGGCCGAGGGCAAGGCCCAGCGTGGCCAGTTGCAGGTGCAAGGCAAGCCGGCCGGCTGGCGTCTGCAGAACAGCGAAGAAGGCCTGTTGCTGACCGTGATCGCCGCGCGTCCCTTGCAAGGTGAGTGGAGCGGGGCGCAGGACGCTGGGCGCTGGCGTGTGCAGGTAAGGCTGCACGAATAAAAGAGGGGATGTCCCGGCCTGCCTGTACCGGGGTCCCCGAAACTGGTGATATCTGTCTTATTGCAGATGGCGTGCCAGTTTCTAGACACCCGGAAATACTGGGTTTAGCGCGGTCGGGGTCAGTTCTACGGCTGTCTTGTGCCTTTGGGCGGTGCGCTTGGCACTGGATCGGTGCAAGCCTTGTGAATGCCATCGCGGGACAAGCCCGTTCCTACAGGGTCGGCGTGCTCAATTGCGGTAGGAGCGGGCTTGTCCCGCGATGGCGGCAGTCAGGGCGACGAGGATCAATGATCGTCGCCATCGTCCTCATCCCCGCCATCGACCCTCATCCCCAGCTCCTTGATCTTGCGCGTCAGGGTATTGCGTCCCCAGCCCAGCAGCACGGCGGCATCGCGTCGGCGACCTGCGGTGTGCTTGAGGGCAGTCTCGATCATGATGCGCTCGAAGCTGGGCACGGCGCTGTCGAGCAGGTTCGATTGGCCGCGGGCCAAGGCTTGGTCGGCCCACTGGCGCAGGGCTTGCTCCCAGTTGGTGACCGGTGCCGAGTCCTGCGGCAGGTTGAGCAGTTCCGGTGGCAGGTCGCCGATCAGCACCTCGCGGCTGGAGGCCATCACGGTGATCCAGCGGCAGGTGTTCTCCAACTGACGCACGTTGCCCGGCCACGGCAGATTGCGCATGAACTCTTCGGTTTCCGGCTTTAGCAGCTTGGGCTCGACGGCCAGTTCCTTGGCGGCGCGGCCAAGGAAGTGCCGCGCCAGGGCAGGGATGTCCTCACGGCGATCGGCCAGGCGCGGAATATGGATGCGGATCACGTTCAAGCGGTGGAACAAGTCTTCACGAAACTTGCCGGCCTGCACCAGCGACTCCAGGTTCTGGTGGGTGGCGGCGATGATGCGCACGTCCACCTTGACCGGCACGTGGCCGCCCACCCGGTAGAACTCGCCGTCGGCCAGGACCCGCAGCAGGCGGGTCTGGGTGTCGGCGGGCATGTCGCCGATCTCGTCGAGAAACAGCGTGCCGCCGTCGGCCTGCTCGAAGCGGCCGCGGCGCAGGTTGGCGGCCCCGGTGAAAGCGCCTTTCTCGTGACCGAACAGCTCGGATTCCATCAGGTCCTTGGGAATCGCCGCCATGTTCAGGGCAATGAACGGTGACGCTGCTCGTGGGCTGTGGCGGTGCAGGGCATGGGCCACCAACTCCTTGCCGGTACCGGACTCACCGTTGATCAGCACGGTGATGTTGGAGTGGCTGAGCCGGCCGATCGCGCGGAACACCTCCTGCATCGCTGGCGCCTCGCCGATGATTTCCGGGGTGCGGGCCAGGCTCGCCGGCACGTCGAGCGCTTGTTGCTCCTGGGCGTGCTGATTGGCGCGTTTGACCAGCGACACCGCATCGTCCACGTCGAACGGCTTGGGCAGGTATTCGAAGGCGCCGCCCTGGTAGGAGGCCACGGCACTGTCCAGGTCGGAGTGGGCGGTCATGATGATGACTGGCAGGCGCGGGTGCTGTTCGCGGATTTGCGCCAGCAGGTCCAGGCCGCTGGTGCCGGGCATGCGGATGTCGGAGATGATCACGTCCGGTTGCTGGCGGGCCAGGCGGCCCATGACGCCGTCGGCGCTGTCGAAGCTTTGGGTGGTCATGCCTTCCTGTTGCAGGGCTTTTTCCAGGACCCAGCGGATGGAGCGATCATCATCGACGATCCAGACGGTTTCACTTCGGCTCATGAGGCGGTGGCTCCTTGTTCCAAGGGCAGGTAGATCGAGAAGGTGGTGTGGCCGGGGTGGCTGTCACATTCGATCAGGCCTTGGTGCTGGCTGATGATGTTCTGAGTGATGGCCAGGCCCAGCCCGGTGCCGTCTGGGCGGCCGCTGACCATGGGATAGAAGAGGGTGTCCTGCAGTTGTGCGGGGATACCAGGGCCGTTGTCGGTGATCTCGACCCGGGCCACCAGGCGATGGCGCACATGGCCAATGGTGAACTGGCGCACCGCGCGGCTGCGCAGGGTGATGCGGCCCAGGCGCAGGTCGTTCTGCCCGGCGATCGCCTGCATGGCGTTGCGCACGATGTTGAGGACCGCCTGGATCATCTGCTCGCGATCGATCAGCACGTCCGGCAGGCTCGGGTCGTAGTCGCGCACCAGCGTGACGCCGCCCTGGCTTTCGGCTTCCACCAGGCTGCAGACCCGCTCCAGCACTTCGTGGATATTGGTCATGGCCAGCGATGGCAGCTTGTTCGAACCGAGCATGCGGTCGACGAGGTTTCGCAGGCGGTCGGCCTCCTCGATGATCACATTGGTGTAGTCCCGCAGCTCCTCATGAGGCAGCTCCCGTGCCAGCAGTTGCGCAGCGCCACGGATACCGCCCAAGGGGTTCTTGATTTCGTGGGCCAGGCCGCGCACCAGCAGCTTGGTGGTTTCCTGCTTGCTCAGCTGGGCTTCTTCCTTGGTGATGCGCAGCAGGCGGTCTCGGGGGTGTACCTCCAGCAGCAGCAAGGTTTGGCCTTGGTGCAGGATCGGCGTCACGGCATAGTCCACGGTGATGCTCTGGCCGGTCAGCGAGGTCAACTGCGCTTCGCGTTTGGTGAACGGGTGCGCCTGCTCCACCGCCAGACGCAGGGAATTGAGCGCTTCGGCCGACTCGGTGAACAACTCGCTGATGAACTGCCCGTGGCTGCGCTGACCACTGACCGCCAATAGCATCTCCGCGGCAGGGTTCATGTATTCAAGGCGCAGCTCGGCGTTGAGCAGCAACGTGGCGGTGGTCAGGTTGTCCAGAAGCAGACGGTGCTGTGCGTCGCTGATGGTCATAAGGCGTCGTTGACCTCTTTTGGCACATGGGGCGTCTCAGGGGCTATTGCTGGGCACGCCTGAAACGCTTGATGCTGGAAAAATGCAAGAAACAAACCAAGGCTCCGAAAAGAAGCGGATTTTCCCGAAAAAGGTCTGGAATCGAGCAGATTCCGAATAGAAAACCCTGATTCAGCGGTGCTTGTGACCTTTATTGGTGTGTAAGGTCAGGCGTCGCTCCGCGCGATGCACCAATATAGAGCATAGGTCCTTACAGCCCCGCGCACAGCTGGGTGGTGGCGCGAACCAAGGCCAGGTGGCGCTTGGCATCGGGGGCGCGCTGGGCGAGGGCGTCGGCCAACTGCTGGGAGCACTGCGGGGAGCGCTTGCGATCGAACTGGGCGAGGTCGAGCAGCAGCAGGTTTTGCAGTTGATCCAATTGTGGCCTTATCTGTGTGGCCAGGTCGCGACGTGGCGTATCAGGCGCTTGGCGTTGCCGGTGCCAGTCATTCAAGAAGTGGTATTGCAGCAGCTTGTTGGCCTCGATCTGGTCGGCGAAGAATGCTTCGGCGCGTGCGGCGTCAAGCCCATAGTCGGCCGCGCTCTGGCGAACACGTGTCAGCACCTCGCGCTCGCGCTGGGGTGCCTGTACCGACTGGTGTGTATCCCACTTGTGCAGGGCCACGGCTTCGGCGATGTCGAGCCGCTGTTCGATGCCATCGAGCAGGCGGGTGAGCGGGGATACCGCCGTGTTGGGGGTTGCGCACCCAGCCAGGCATAGGCCCAGGGCGGTGACAAGTGTCAGGGGGTTCAGGCGCATGATCGTCTCCATGAAATGAGACTCGAGTGTGGCCAATGCGAAACGAGCAGACAGGTAGGGCGCGCCTGAAATCACTGTGCGTAAAAACAGAAACGGCCTCATGACGAGGCCGTTTCTATTGATGAGTCCGGCGCTAGGCGCCGATCAGATCAGCAGCTGTAGTACAGCTCGTATTCCAGCGGGTGAACGAAGGTACGGACTTTGATCTCTTCTTCGCTCTTCAGCTCGATGAAGGCATCGATGAAGTCGTCGGAGAACACGCCGCCCTTGGTCAGGAACGCACGGCCTTTGTCCAGCTCTTCCAGGGCTTCCTTCAGGCTACCGCAAACCTGTGGGATGTCCTTGGCCTCTTCAGGCGGCAGGTCGTACAGGTTCTTGTCGGCAGCATCGCCTGGGTGGATCTTGTTCTGGATACCGTCCAGGCCCGCCATCAGCAGGGCTGCGAAGGCCAGGTACGGGTTGGCCGATGGATCCGGGAAGCGTGCTTCGATACGGCGGGCTTTCGGGCTACCGACGTAAGGAATACGGATCGAGGCGGAACGGTTGCGAGCCGAGTAGGCCAGCATGACCGGGGCTTCGAAGCCCGGGACCAGACGCTTGTAGGAGTTGGTCGACGGGTTGGTGAAGCCGTTCAGGGCCTTACCGTGCTTGATGATACCGCCGATGAAGTACAGGGCGGTGTCGGACAGGCCGGCATAGCCTTCGCCGGAGAAGGTGTTCTTGCCGTCTTTCCAGATCGACATGTGCACGTGCATGCCCGAGCCGTTGTCGCCGTACAGTGGCTTCGGCATGAAGGTGGCGGTACGGCCGTAGGCGTCGGCAACGTTGTGCACGACGTATTTCAGGGCCTGTACTTCGTCAGCCTTCTTCACCAGGGTGTTGAACTTGACGCCGATTTCGTTCTGGCCGGCAGTCGCCACTTCGTGGTGGTGAACTTCGACGGTCTGACCCATTTCCTCCAGTGCGTTGCACATGGCGGTACGGATTTCGTGGTCGTGGTCGAACGGCGGAACCGGGAAGTAGCCGCCTTTCACGCCTGGACGGTGGCCTTTGTTGCCGCCTTCCACGTCAGCGTCGGTCATCCACGAGCCTTGCTCGGAGAAGATCTTGAACATCGAGCCGGAGATGTCCGACTTGAACTTCACTTCGTCGAAGATGAAGAACTCTGGCTCAGGGCCAGCGAATACGGTGTCACCGATGCCGGTGCTCTTGAGGTACTCTTCGGCGCGCTTGGCGATCGCACGTGGGTCGCGATCGTAGCCCTGCATGCTCGATGGGTCGACGATGTCGCAGGTGATGATCAGGGTCGGCTCTTCGGTGAACGGGTCCAGGACCGCGGTGTCGTCGACCGGCATCAGGATCATGTCGGAGGCTTCGATACCTTTCCAGCCAGCGATGGAGGAACCGTCGAACATCTTGCCGACTTCGAAGAAGTCGTCTTCCAGCGCATCACGCGACGGCATGGTCACGTGGTGCTGAACGCCTTTGGTGTCCGTGAAACGCAGATCAATCCACTTGACGTCATGATCTTTGATGAGTTGAACCGACTTCGACATAGTGTCCTCCGGATGGTCTAGGGCGCGGTGGGCCGCTGCCCTGGAAAAAGGGTGTCGCTGGGCGCGGATAGTCGGCCAAGCTTGCCTGCCTCACAAGAGAGCAAATTGCATGCCAGTGCCCGAAAATGGCGAGGGCGGGACAAAAGGGGGCGGTTACGTGCAATTCAGGGATGAGGCAAGGCGAAAAATGCACTCTTGAGAGGCATGATTTTAGGTGTGCGCACCAAATTAGTGCGAGGCATGAGTGTCGTGATTTCCTTGAGGCGCTTTTCGTGGATGAGCCCCTCCTGCAGGGATCGCGCAACGCTGAAAATATGTGCTGACCCCTGTGGAAGCGGGTTTACCCGCGAAAGGGCCGGTGCAGGCAGCGCAAAACGCGCCTTCGGCATTTATCTCAAAGCTTCTGATCAAAAGTTGCTCAAAGCTTGAGCAATTTCCGCTATAATTCGCGCCCCTCATTTTCGGCAGGCCCTGTGCGCGCTGTTAAACCAATGAAACTTATCGTCAAAGTCTTCCCAGAGATCACCATCAAGAGCCGGCCGGTGCGCAAGCGTTTCATTCGCCAGCTCGGCAAGAACATCCGCGTCGTGCTCAAGGATCTGGATCCTGAGCTCGCGGTCGATGGCGTCTGGGACAATCTCGAGGTGGTCACCCGCGTCGAGGACGAGAAGATCCAGCGCGAGATGATCGAGCGCCTGACCTGCACGCCGGGTATCACCCATTTCCTGCAGGTCGAGGAGTATCCGCTGGGCGACTTCGACGACATCGTCGCCAAGTGCAAGCACCACTTCGGCCACCTGCTGGCCGGCAAGCGCTTCGCCGTACGTTGCAAGCGCGGCGGCCACCATGACTTCACCTCGATGGACGTCGACCGTTACGTCGGCAGCCAGCTGCGCCAGCAGTGCGGCGCCACCGGTATCGACCTCAAGACCCCGGAAGTCCTGGTGCGCATCGAGATCCGCGACCAGCGCCTGTATGTCATCCATAACCAGCACCAAGGCATCGGCGGTTACCCGCTGGGTGCCCTGGAGCAGACCCTGGTGCTGATGTCCGGTGGCTTCGACTCCACCGTGGCGGCCTACCAGATGATGCGCCGTGGCCTGATGACCCACTTCTGCTTCTTCAACCTCGGCGGCCGTGCCCACGAGCTGGGCGTGATGGAAGTTGCCCACTACCTGTGGAAGAAGTTCGGCAGCAGCCAGCGCGTGCTGTTCATCAGCGTGCCGTTCGAGGAAGTGGTCGGCGAGATCCTGAACAAGGTCGACAACAGCTACATGGGCGTGACCCTCAAGCGCATGATGCTGCGCGCCGCTGCGCGCATGGCCGACCGCCTGGAGATCGAGGCGCTGGTCACCGGCGAGGCGATCTCCCAGGTGTCCAGCCAGACCCTGCCGAACCTGTCGATCATCGATTCGGCCACCGACAAGCTCGTGCTGCGCCCGCTGCTGGCCAGCCACAAGCAGGACATCATCGACACCGCCTATCAGATCGGCACCGCCGAGTTCGCCAAGCACATGCCTGAATACTGCGGCGTGATCTCGGTGAACCCGACCACCCATGCCAAGCGCCACCGCATGGAGCACGAAGAGAAGCAGTTCGACATGGCGGTGCTTGAGCGTGCCCTGGAGCGCGCCAAGTTCATCTCGATCGACCACGTCATCGACGAGCTGGGCAAGGACATCGAAATCGAGGAAGTGGCCCAAGCCCTGCCCGGCCAGATCGTCCTCGACATTCGTCACCCCGATGCCCAGGAAGACGAACCCCTGGTGATCGATGGCGTCGAAGTCCAGGCCATGCCGTTCTACGCGATCAACAGCAAGTTCAAGCATCTGGATGCCAGCCGCCAGTACCTGCTGTATTGCGACAAGGGTGTGATGAGCCGTTTGCACGCACACCACCTGCTCAGTGAGGGACATGCCAATGTGCGTGTTTATCGTCCGACATAAGACGCCAGGGCTGTATGGCGGCAGCATCCGCCATCGCCCTCCCGACCCTCGGGCCCGCTGAGCCGCAAACCGTACATATTCGCCGCCTACACTGGGCGGCAACCGAATCCTCTGATCGAGATACAGTTGTGATCGAAAATCTGCGTAACATCGCCATCATCGCCCACGTTGACCATGGTAAAACCACCCTGGTCGACAAACTCCTGCGCCAGTCCGGCACCCTGGAGCGTAACGAGCTCAACGACGAGCGCGTGATGGACTCCAACGACCAGGAAAAAGAGCGCGGCATTACCATCCTGGCGAAAAACACCGCCATCCGTTGGAACGACTACCGCATCAACATCGTCGACACCCCCGGCCACGCCGACTTCGGTGGCGAGGTTGAGCGCGTGATGTCGATGGTCGACTCCGTGCTGCTGCTGGTCGACGCCCAAGACGGCCCGATGCCGCAAACCCGCTTCGTGACCAAGAAGGCTTTCGAAGCCGGTCTGAAGCCGATCGTCGTGATCAACAAGGTCGACCGTCCGGGCGCGCGTCCTGACTGGGTTCTGGACCAGATCTTCGACCTGTTCGACAACCTGGGCGCCACCGACGACCAGCTGGACTTCCAGGTGGTCTACGCCTCGGCCCTGAACGGCATCGCCGGTCTGGACCACACCGACATGGCCGAAGACATGACCCCGCTGTACCAGGCCATCGTCGACCACGTGCCGGCACCGACCGTTGACGTCGACGGCCCGTTCCAGATGCAGATCTCCGCACTGGACTACAACAGCTTCCTGGGTGTTATCGGCGTTGGTCGTATCGCCCGTGGCCGCGTCAAGCCGAACACCCCGGTCGTCGCCATCGACACCGAAGGCAAGAAGCGCAACGGCCGTATCCTCAAGCTGATGGGTCACCACGGCCTGCACCGCGTTGACGTCGAAGAAGCCACCGCTGGCGATATCGTCTGCATCAGTGGCTTCGACGAGCTGTTCATCTCCGACACCCTGTGCGATATGAACAACGTCGAAGCGATGAAGCCGCTGACCGTCGACGAGCCGACCGTTTCGATGACCTTCCAGGTCAACGACTCGCCGTTCTGCGGCAAGGAAGGCAAGTTCGTCACCAGCCGTAACATCAAAGAGCGTCTGGACAAAGAGCTGCTGTACAACGTTGCCCTGCGCGTTGAAGAAGGCGACTCGGCCGACAAGTTCAAGGTTTCCGGTCGTGGTGAGCTGCACCTGTCGGTTCTGATCGAAACCATGCGTCGTGAAGGCTTCGAAATGGCCGTAGGCCGTCCTGAAGTGATCATCCGCGAAGTCAACGGCGTCAAGCAGGAGCCGTTCGAGAACGTCACCATCGACATCCCTGAAGAATCCCAGGGCAAGGTCATGGAAGAGATGGGTCTGCGTAAGGGCGACCTGACCAACATGGCGCCGGATGGTAAGGGCCGTGTGCGTCTGGAGTACAACGTTCCGGCCCGTGGCCTGATCGGTTTCCGTAACCAGTTCCTGACCCTGACCAACGGCGCGGGCATCCTGACCTCGATCTTCGATCGTTACGACACCATGAAGCCAGGCACCATGTCCGGCCGTCTGAACGGTGTTCTGGTTTCGATCGAGACCGGCAAGGCCCTGACCTACTCGCTGGAAACCCTGCAGGCTCGCGGCAAGCTGTTCATCGAGCACGGCCAGGACATCTACAACGGTCAGATCATCGGCCTGAACAGCCGTGACAACGATCTGGGCGTGAACCCGACCAAAGGCAAGAAGCTCGACAACATGCGTGCTTCGGGCAAGGACGAGGTCATCGCTCTGGTTCCGCCGGTTCGCCACACCCTCGAGCAGGCCCTGGAATTCATCCAGGACGACGAGCTGTGCGAAGTGACGCCGAAGTCGATCCGTCTGCGCAAGAAGATCCTCGACGAAGGCGAGCGTACCCGCGCTGCCAAGAAAGCCAAGGCTTGATGCACTAGCCTGAGCTGAACGAAAACGCCCCCGGTCGAAAGGCCGGGGGCGTTTTTGTTTGTGGAGGTGTTTGGTGAGGGGGTGTAGGGGAGGACGGAATTTAACGTAGGTATTTCCGTTCTGCAGCCCGCACGCCTTGTGGCCTTGGGCGGTGGCTTCTAGGTTTGGAGCATGATCCCAAAGGAGCTGTAGGCATGAAGTTTCGCTTAGCGTTGTTGGTCGCACCGAGCTTGGTGGCTTGCACCGATACCAATGTCTCGCAGGACTGCGCATCGGTGCGTCCACAGGAGGTCGTTGGCTGTCATCTACAGAATGTGCGACAGCAACCTTTGGACTACACCCTACAGGTACGTGAGTCCAAGCCGGGCTATGTGTTCCAGCGATATCGAATGACCTCCCAGGACTGGGCGCCCGCACCTGTCGTGGCGCCACGGCAATGGGAGCACGACTTGGAGTTGTACATTCCGGATGGCGCCTTGCCGAACAATGCCTTGTTGGTCGTGAACAACGGCGTGCGGTACGGAGAACCCCAATCGCCGGATTATTCTCCAGAAGCGCTGCGCGATATTGCCCTACAGACGCGCACTGTGGTTGCCATGATCAGCGACGCGCCCAACCAGGAAATCACCTTCAGCGATGTCGAGAAGCCCTTGAGAGAGGACTATGCCGTTGCCCACACCTGGGCGACCTGGCTCAAGGGTGAAGAGGCCGCCCCGCAATTGCCGTTGCATGTGCCCATGGCGGCTGTGGCCAGTCGGGCGATGGATGTGGTCCAGCAGGAGATGGGGATCGAGCGATTCGTCATTTCCGGTGCGTCGAAGCGAGGATGGAGTGCGTGGCTCACGGCGATGGCCGATGATCGCATCATCGCCATCGTGCCGGCGGTGATCGATGTCGCCGACACCTCTGAAATGCTTGTCGGCCTGCGCAAACGCTATGGGGGTAGCTGGCCATTGGCACTTGTGCCGTACCAGGAGGCCGGGGTGTTGCAGCAACTGGGCAGCGCTGGATTCGACAGGCTGATGGCGATGATGGACCCGATGCAGTACCTGGATGAGCCTGGGCAGCGCCTGGCGATACCCAAGTACCTAATATCGGCGAGCGGAGATGACTTCTTCGCCCCGGACCCAGTGACGGACTCTCTGCAGCGTATGCCTGGGCAGGCGAGTGTCCGGGTTCTGCCAAACTCGAACCATGGAGGCGTGCGCGCCCATGTGGTCAGTACCTTGGTTCCGTTGCTAGCGCGTGTACAAAGCGACCAGGTACTGCCGACCGTGAAGATCTCCTCGGCGGGTCAGCGGGGGTGTGTGGAGGTACGCTTATCGGAAATGCCCGTCGCTGTGAAGCTATGGACGGCGGCTAACCAGGATGACCGCGATTTCCGTTACGCCTGTGGTATTCGCTACCAACCGCAAACCTTGCCCGCCAGCCAGGCGTTCTCACTCGACTGGACGCCGCCGCAGACAGGTTGGCAAGCACGGTTCATTGAGGCTGTGTTTGCCGATGGGTTCACGGCAACCAGCCCTGTCAGCGTCATGCCGGAAACCTTTCCCGCAGGCCCGCCCAAGGATCAGGGCGGTGCATGCAAGAGCTTCCCAAGCTAAGCCGCTGCGTTCGTATCAGCGAACTGCAGCCTTTGGCTTGTAGGCGCAATACCCCGGGCGTGGCCCGATCTTCGGGTGGTTACGGCAGGTGTCCGGGCGCTTGTCGTAGATGGTGCACAGCCGGCTCTTGCGATCCAGGTACAGGCAGTCATCATTGCTCATCCGGGTCAGGGTGAAGATCCCCGACTTCTGGTTGAAGCGTTCGATGATGCCGTCCTTTTGCAGGCGCTTGGCGATGTTCTTCGGGGGTTCGTCCTTTTCGAACTCGTCCACCACGCCGATGCGGATCAGGTCCTTGATCTTGACCTCCACCGGCAAGGTGCAGCAGGTCGAGTGACAGCCCCCGCACATGTGGCTGGCATAGCGTTGCCAGGTTTCCAGGCGGTCGACTTCGGCGGCGGCGATCAGGGTCGGTTTCATCGTTATGGGGCGTATCACGGTTTGGGGCGCGCGATAATACCGGAGTTGTTCAATTTGTGAACAACCTTTTGCCGGAATCGCCGAGCGGGCATGAAATCCGCGAACCCTCGCTGACGCTCTGTGTCGAAGCGTCTAGGCTGAACAACCTGTGCTTTCGTCAACTTGCCCGAGGATGCCGCATGTCCCAGGAACCCAAAGCGCGTGATGCAGAGGTGGCTGAGTTTCGCGCCGCTGTACTGGCCAAGCTGACTTACGCTGTCGGCAAGGACCCGGAGCATGCCTTCGATCATGATTGGTTCGAAGCCATTGCCCTGGCTGCCCGCGATCACATGGTCGATCACTGGATGGATCACACACGCCAGGCGTATCGACGCAGCCAGAAACGGGTCTATTACCTCTCGCTGGAATTTCTCATCGGCCGCCTGCTCTATGACAGCCTGAGCAATCTCGGGCTGCTGGACATCGCCCGTGAGGCGCTCGAGGGTTTGGACGTGGACCTTGAGCGCATCCGCCTGCTCGAACCGGATGCCGCACTGGGCAATGGAGGCCTGGGGCGGCTGGCCGCCTGCTTCATGGAGAGCATGTCGACCCTGGGCATTGCCGCCCATGGCTACGGCATCCGCTATGAACACGGCCTGTTCCGCCAGGCCATGGTCGATGGCTGGCAACAGGAGCAGACTGAAAACTGGCTGGACTTCGGCAACCCCTGGGAGTTCGAGCGGGCCGAGGTGATCTACCCGATCAGTTTCGGCGGCAGTGTCGAGACGGTGCAGGACACCCATGGCCAACCGCGCCAAGTCTGGTGGCCAGGCGAGACGGTCCGGGCGGTGGCCTACGACACGCCGGTGGTCGGCTGGCGCGGGGCCAGTGTCAATACGCTGCGGCTGTGGCGTGCCCGGGCGCTGGAAGAGCTGCACCTGGAGCGCTTCAATGCCGGTGACCATTTGGGCGCGGTGGCCGAAGTGGCGCGGGCCGAGAGTATCTCGCGGGTGCTATACCCGGCCGACAGCACCGAGGCGGGCCAGGAACTGCGCTTGCGCCAGGAGTATTTCTTCGTGTCGGCCTCGCTGCAGGACCTGCTGCGCCGCCACCTGAACATGCACGACAACCTGCTCAACCTGCCGGACGCGGCGGCTATCCAGCTCAACGACACCCATCCGTCGATTGCCGTGGCAGAGCTGATGCGCCTGCTGGTGGACCAGCACGAGATCCCCTGGGATACCGCCTGGGAGCTGACCGTCAACACCCTGGCCTACACCAACCACACACTGTTGCCCGAGGCCCTGGAAACCTGGCCGGTGGCGCTGATGGAACGCATGCTGCCGCGGCACATGCAGATCATCTACCTGATCAATGCCTACCACATCGATGCCTTGCGGGCCAAAGGCCTGCATGATTTCGACGTGCTGCGGGCGGTGTCGCTGATCGAGGAGGATAATGGCCGTCGGGTCCGCATGGGCAACTTGGCCTTCCTCGGTTCGCACAGCGTCAACGGCGTATCGGCCCTGCACAGCCGGCTGATGCGCAGCACGGTGTTCGCCGAGCTGCATAAGCTGTATCCGCAGCGGATCAACAACAAGACCAATGGCATCACCTTCCGCCGCTGGCTGTACCAGGCCAACCCGCAGCTCACCGCAATGCTGGTCGAAGCCTTGGGCTCAGAGGTACTGGACGACCCGGAAGGCAGGCTCAAGGCGTTGGTGCCGTTTGCCGAGAAGGCGACGTTCCGCAAGCAGTTCGCCGCCCAGCGCCTGCACAGCAAGCGGGCGCTGGCCAGCATCATCCAGGACCGGGTCGGGGTCACGGTCGATCCGCAGGCGCTGTTCGACGTGCAGGTCAAGCGCATCCATGAGTACAAGCGCCAGTTGCTGAACCTGCTGCACACCGTGGCCCTGTACCAGGCCATGCGTGCCGAGCCAGGCACCGACTGGGTGCCGCGGGTGAAGATCTTCGCGGGCAAGGCCGCGGCCAGCTATCACCAGGCCAAGCTGATCATCAAGCTGGCCAACGACATCGCCCGGGTGGTCAACAACGACCCGACCGTGCGCGGCCTGCTCAAGGTGGTGTTCCTGCCCAACTACAACGTGAGCCTGGCCGAGAGCATCATTCCGGCGGCCGATCTTTCCGAGCAGATTTCCACGGCCGGCTATGAAGCCTCCGGTACCAGCAACATGAAGTTCGCCCTCAACGGCGCGCTGACCATCGGTACCCTCGACGGCGCCAATGTGGAAATGTGCGAGCAGGTGGGTGGCGAGAACATGTTCATCTTCGGCCTGACCGCCCAGCAGGTGGAGGAGCGGCGGCGTTCGGGTGATTTCGGCGCCGGCGCGGCGGTCGCTGCATCCAGCCGACTGGCCGATGTGCTGCAGGCGATCCGCAGCGGGGTGTTCTCGCCGGATGATCCGGCGCGCTACACCGGGCTCGTGGACTCGCTGGTGGCCTATGACCGTTTCCTGGTGTGCGCGGATTTCGATGCGTACTGGGACGCCCAGCGCCGGGTCGAGGCGCTGTGGCATGCGCCGCAGGACTGGTGGCGCATGGCGGTGCTCAACACCGCGCGCATGGGCTGGTTCTCTTCGGACCGGACCATTCGCGAATATGCCAGCGAGATCTGGAAGGCGTTGGACTGAGGTGACGTCATTCGCGGGTGAACCCATTCCCACAGGTTCGCGCAGGCTTGGACGGCTATGCGGCCCCTTGGGGGAGTGGGTTTGCTTGCGAAAAGGCCCCTGACGCCGACCATCGGCCTGGCGAGGGCTGAACTACCCACCTATTGTGCCGTCTGAGAGCCGTGGCGAGTCTCATCACTCGCTAGCCCGTTACTCTCCCTGTAAACTGCGGGGGTTTTTCTCCCCCTTTCCATTTCGGAGCCATACATGTCCCGCGTTACCCTGAGTCGCTATCTGATTGAGCAGACCCGCAGCAACAATACCCCTGCCGATCTGCGCTTCCTGATCGAAGTGGTGGCGCGTGCGTGCAAGGAAATCAGCCACCACGTTTCCAAGGGCGCCCTGGGCGGTGTCCTGGGCAGCATGGGCACCGAAAACGTGCAGGGCGAAGTGCAGAAGAAGCTGGACGTCATCTCCAACGACATCCTGCTCGAAGCCAACGAATGGGGTGGCCACCTGGCCGGCATGGCTTCCGAAGAAATGGACAACGCCTACCAGATCCCGGGCAAATACCCCAAGGGCGCCTACCTGCTGGTCTTCGACCCGCTCGATGGTTCGTCGAACATCGACGTCAACGTTTCGGTCGGCACCATCTTCTCGGTACTGCGTTGCCCTAACGAATACCTGAGCCAGAACGAAACCCTCAACGAAAAAGCCTTCCTGCAGCCAGGCACCCAGCAGGTCGCCGCCGGTTACGCCATCTACGGCCCGCAGACCATGCTGATCCTGACCCTGGGCAATGGCGTCAAGGGCTTCACCCTGGATCGTGAACTGGGCAGCTTCGTCCTGACCCACGAGAACATCCGCGTACCGGAGAGCACCGCCGAGTTCGCCATCAACATGTCCAACCAGCGTCACTGGGAAGCCCCGGTTCAGCGCTACGTGGGCGAGCTGCTGGCTGGTGAGACCGGTCCGCTGAAGAAGAACTACAACATGCGCTGGATCGCCTCGATGGTGGCCGACGTGCACCGCATCCTGACCCGTGGCGGCCTGTTCATGTACCCCCGTGATGCCCGCGAGCCGAGCAAGCCGGGCAAGCTGCGCCTGATGTACGAAGCCAACCCGATGTCGTTCATCATCGAGCAGGCTGGCGGCGCGTCCACCAACGGTTACGATCGTATCCTCGACATCCAGCCAGAGAGCCTGCACCAGCGCGTGTCGGTGATTCTTGGCTCGAAGGAAGAGGTCGAGCGCGTCACCGCCTACCACAAGGAGTAAGTCATGCTCGCACCTTGGCAGCCGTTACTGGAATGGTGGTTCGGATGGGGCAGCAGCCCCCAGGCCGTGGCTGACGAGAAGAGCTCGCTGTGGTTCGGCAAGCACCATGACGACGAAGCCCGTGAGTACTTCGGCGAACTGGTCGAGCATGCCCTGGCCGGTGGTCTGGACGAGTGGCAGCAGAGCCCCCAGGGCTGGTTGGGGCTGCTCCTGCTGCTCGATCAGTTGCCGCGCATGATCCACCGTGACACGCCGCGCGCCTTCGATGGCGACCGTCGTGCCCAGGTGGTCGCCATGCAGGGCCTGCAGAAGGGCTGGGACTACCAGCTGCTGCCGATCCAACGCGTGTTCGTGCTGCTGGTGCTGGAGCACGCCGAGGTGCTGGACTGGCAAAACCTGTGTGTCGAGCGCTACCAGATGCTGCTCGACGAGCAGCCCGAGGCCAATGCCCGGTTGTTCGAGGGTTTCCTCGACTACGCCGAGCAGCACCAGCGGGTAATCGCCCGCTTCGGTCGCTTCCCGCACCGCAATCTGGTGCTGGGACGGCCGAGCACCAGCGAAGAAATGGACTTTCTGCTGGAGTCGGGCTCGCGCTTCTGAGCGTTTGAATCGATCGCGGGGCAGTATCGCTCCCACGCCTGACGTGGGGGTGAACTGCCCCGCAATCGTTTCCGGGCTGTGATCAGCGTCGCACGCTGCGCACCAGCCGACCAATGGCGTAGGGTGAAAACCAGGGGAGCAGGGAACCGAGGCGGCTTTTTGTCTTCTAAGCTGTCTGCAGGCCACCATGCCTGTGCCTTCATCTCCAGGAGTGTCCCTTCATGTCGTTGCGTTCCCTCGCCCTGTTGTCCTTGTGCGTCGTCCTGACCGCTTGCAGCAAGATCAACCAGGAAAACTATTCCAAGCTCAAGACGGGCATGAGCAAGGCTGAGGTGGAGCAACTGCTCGGCACGCCGGCCGAGTGTTCGGGGGCGCTGGGCATGAGCAGCTGCACCTGGGGGGATGAAAAGAGCTTCATCAGCGTGCAGTACGCGGCCGACAAAGTCCTTATCTATTCCGGGCAGGGTCTCAAATGAAGCGTTTGCACTTGCTGCTGGCGCTCTGCGCGGCGATCGTTCTGGGCGGCTGCGCCACCTCCGCGACCGACCCGCTGGTGCCCAAGACTGCCGGTAACCTCGACCTCAAGCGCTATGAAGGCAAATGGTACGAGTTGGCACGCTTGCCGATGACATTCCAGCGTGACTGCGCCCAGTCCGAGGCGCACTACAACCTGCGGCCCGATGGCACGATGGGTGTACTCAACCGCTGCCGGATGTTCGATGGCGAGTGGCTGCGCGCCGAAGGTTCTGCCTGGCCGCAAGAGCCGGGGCACAACGACCGGCTGTGGGTGGAATTCAACAACTGGTTCACGAACCTGGTGCCGGGCGTGGCCAAGGGCGAGTACTGGGTGCTGTATGTGGATGAGCGCTACCGCACGGCGATCGTCGGCAGCCCGGACCGCAAATACCTGTGGCTGCTTTCGCGGACGCAGACCCTGCCGGCGGTGGAGCGCGAGAGCCTGCTGGCCAAGGCGCGCCAGCAAGGCTATGACACTACCCGCCTGATCTGGCGTGCATCGGACAAGCAGATTGTCGCTTCGCACTGATCATAGAGATTGGGGCGCTTAGCGCCTCTTTCGCGACACATGGATTGTCTTTGAACGCTTGCGGCGAACCTTGTGGGAGATTCTATGGTGCCGGACAAGCTCGAATCGTCTTCGGTTGGTATTCCTTGACACTTTTCAGCCGTGCAAATACCAGCCCAGGCTTCGTCGGCTTCCACCGGAATTGCACTACTCTCAAGGCTTGCGCAATCCCTGTGGGAGCGGGTTTACCCGCGAAGCAGGCAACGCGGTGGATGGCACGGGCTTGGCCCGTGTTCGCGGGTAAACCTGCTCCTACAAGCTGCCAGCGTAAGCCTGCAGATCGAGACAAGGCAGTTGCTTCCACATCTATGGCGCCAAGCCCAAGGGCTGTGCTGTCTCTGAGGAGCGGCCTTGCGTTGTGAAAGGGCTGCGCAGCAGCCCCATACGGCTAGTCGAGCAACTGACGCAGTACCTCGACGAACGCCTGGGCGCTCTCGGCTTCCTGTTCATGTCGCCCCTGGCGCACCACCCACTGCCCATTGACCATCACATCGCGCACCTGGCGATCGCCCCCGGCGAACAGCCAGCGGTTGAGGATGGCATCGCCGCTGGCCGTGGCGAGGTAAGGGTCCTGTCCATCCAGCACCAGCCAATCGGCGCGCTTGCCGACAGCCAGCTCGCCGACCGCCTGGCCCATCGCCTGGGCGCCACCGACCAGTGCCGCGTCGTACAAGGTGCGACCGACCATCGGCTGGTCGCCGCGATACAGCCGGTTGCGTCGCTGGTCGCGCAGGCGCTGGCCATATTCCAGCCAGCGCAGCTCTTCCACCACGCTGAGCGAAACATGGCTGTCCGAGCCGATGCCCATGCGCCCGCCCTGGGCCATGAAGTCCACGGCCGGGAAGATACCGTCGCCCAAGTTGGCCTCGGTGGTCAGGCACAGGCCGGCCACGGCGCGGCTGCGAGCCATGGCGCTGACTTCGTCGGCCTCGGCGTGGGTGGCATGGACCAGGCACCAACGTGCGTCGACGTCGACGTTTTCATAGAGCCATTGCAGGGGGCGGCGACCACTCCAGGCCAGGCAGTCGTCGACTTCCTTCTGCTGCTCGGCGATGTGGATGTGCACCGGGCACGCCTGATCGCCAGCGGCCAGCACTTCGGCGATCTGCCCCGGGGTGACCGCGCGCAGGGAGTGGAAACACAGGCCCAGGCGCTGGGCCGGTTGTGCCGCCAGGTGCGGTGCGAGGCGCTCCTGCAGGCGCAGATACTGGTCGCTGGAGTTGATGAAGCGACGCTGACCCTCGCTCGGTGCCTGGCCGCCGAAGCCCGCGTGGCTGTAGAGCACAGGCAGCAGGGTCAGGCCGATGCCGGTGTCGGCGGCGGCGGCGCTGATGCGCAGCGACAGCTCGGCCGGGTCGGCATAGGCCTGGCCGTTGTGGTCGTGATGAACGTAGTGGAACTCGGCCACCGAGGTGTAGCCGGCCTTGAGCATTTCGATGTACAGCTGGCGGGCGATGACCTGCACTTGCTCGGGGGTGATGCGACCAACCAGGCGATACATCAGGTCACGCCAGGTCCAGAAACTGTCGTTGGGGTTGCCGGCCACTTCCGCCAAGCCCGCCATCGCGCGTTGGAAGGCGTGGGAGTGCAGGTTGGGCATGCCCGGCAGCAGCGGCCCGCCCAGGCGTTCGGCGCCTTCTGCCGAGGCATCCGCCTCGACATGGGTCAGGCGGCCATCCTCGGCAACTTCCAGGCGGACATTGCTGGCCCAGCCAGTGGGCAGCAGGGCGCGTTCGGCGAAAAAGGCAGGCATCGGGTGAAATCCTGTTATTGTTTAACTTGTATATACATATACAGGCGTTTGCCTGCCGGGTAAACTGCGGCAAGCTACCGCTCAATCAATTGCACAAGGATTCAACGCCGTGCCGACACCTCCTGTCTCCGCGCTGGTTGCCCAGATGGGCGAAGGGCCGGCGCCGCTCTACGCCCGGGTCAAGCAGATGATCGTCCAGCAGATCGAAAACGGCAGCTGGCCGCCGCATCACCGGGTGCCGTCCGAGAGCGAACTGGTCAGCGAGCTGGGCTTCAGCCGCATGACCATCAACCGCGCCCTGCGCGAGCTCACCGCCGAAGGGCTGCTGGTGCGCATGCAGGGCGTGGGCACGTTCGTCGCCGAGCCCAAGAGCCGTTCGGCACTGTTCGAGGTCAACAACATTGCCGACGAAATCGCCGGCCGTGGCCACCAGCATAGCTGCCAGGTGATCCGCCTCACTGAAGAGACCGCCGGTTCCGAGCGCGCCTTGGCCCTGGATATGCGTGAGGGCCAGCGGGTGTTCCATTCGCTGATCGTGCATTACGAGAACGGCGTGCCGGTGCAGATCGAGGATCGCTACGTCAACGCCCAGATCGCCCCGGACTACCTCAAGCAGGACTTCACCCAGCAGACGCCCTATGCCTACCTCTCGCAGGTCGCGCCACTGACCGAGGGCGAGCACGTGGTCGAGGCGATCCTCGCCGAGCCCGAGGAATGCCGCCTGCTACAGATCGAGCAGGGCGAGCCTTGCTTGCTGATTCGCCGCCGCACCTGGTCCGGTCGCCAGCCGGTGACCGCGGCGCGGCTGATCCACCCCGGTTCCCGTCATCGCCTCGAAGGACGATTCAGTAAATGACCCAATTGCAGTTGCTGCGCGCCAAAGACTACCCGCGCATGCCTTGGAAGAACGGTGGCGGTTTCACCGAAGAGATCACCCGCGACGCAGGCGAAGGCCTGGATGGCTTCGGCTGGCGCTTGTCGATCGCCGACATCGAGGAGTCCGGCGGGTTCTCCACCTTTGCCGGCTACCAGCGGATCATCAGCGTGCTGCAGGGCGATGGCATGCGCCTGCTGGTCGATGGCCAGGCCAGCCGGCCGTTGCTGCCATTCGACGCCTTTGCCTTCAGTGGCGAAAGCCAGGTCAGTTGCAAGCTGCTCGGTGGTGCGATCCGCGACTTCAACCTGATCTACGCGCCGCAACGTTACCGGGCGCGGTTGCAGTGGTTCGACGGCACCAGCCAGATATTCAGCTCAGCCTCGACAGTATTGCTGTTCGCTGCCAGTGGGCATGTGGACGTGTCGGTATCGGGACAGTCCAAGCAGCAGCTCGGTTTGTATGACTGCCTGCAATTGGAAGGCAACGACGGGTTGCTGGGGCTGGATGTACAAGGGCGGTTCTGCCTGATCGAATTGATGCCGCGCTAAACGGGCATCGTGAAAAAGGGGCTGCTGTGCAGCCCGATCGCGGCACTAGGCCGCTCCTACAGGTTGATCGCAAATCCCTGTAGAAGCGGCCTAGTGCCGCGATCGGGTCGCGCAGCGGCCCTTTTGTCTTTCTGGCTTCCCGAGGAACGGAATGAAATATTTGGTTGTCCGTGCTTGTACATACAAGTAAAGATGTGTTTGTATATTCACATCGACACACCGCCGTCGACCTGACCGCAGAGGACATTCCCGTGACTGACAACAACAAATACCGTGACGTAGAAATCCGCGCCCCGCGTGGCAACAAGCTGACCGCCAAGAGCTGGCTGACCGAAGCGCCGCTGCGCATGCTGATGAACAACCTCGATCCTCAGGTCGCCGAGAACCCGAAGGAGCTGGTGGTCTACGGTGGCATCGGTCGCGCCGCGCGTAACTGGGAGTGCTACGACAAGATCGTCGAGACCCTGACCCGCCTGGAAGACGACGAGACCCTGCTGGTCCAGTCCGGTAAGCCGGTCGGTGTCTTCAAGACCCATTCCAATGCCCCGCGCGTACTGATCGCCAACTCCAACCTGGTGCCGCACTGGGCCAACTGGGAACACTTCAACGAACTGGACGCCAAAGGCCTGGCCATGTACGGCCAGATGACCGCTGGCAGCTGGATCTACATCGGCAGCCAAGGCATCGTCCAGGGCACCTACGAAACCTTCGTCGAGGCAGGTCGCCAGCACTACAACGGCAACCTGACCGGCAAGTGGGTCCTGACCGCTGGTCTGGGCGGCATGGGCGGCGCCCAGCCACTGGCCGCGACCCTGGCCGGCGCCTGCTCGCTGAACATCGAATGCCAGCAGAGCCGCATCGACTTCCGTCTGCAGACCCGCTACGTGGACGAGCAGGCCAAGGACCTGGACGACGCCCTGGCGCGCATCGCCAAGTACACCGCCGAAGGCAAGGCCATCTCCATCGCCCTGCACGGCAACGCCGCTGAAATCCTGCCAGAGCTGGTCAAGCGTGGCGTGCGCCCGGACATGGTCACCGACCAGACCAGCGCCCACGATCCGCTCAACGGCTACCTGCCAGCCGGCTGGACCTGGGAAGAGTACCGCGACCGCGCCCAGACCGACGCCGCCGCTGTGGTCAAGGCCGCCAAGCAGTCCATGGCCGTCCACGTACAAGCCATGCTGGACTTCCAGAAGATGGGCGTGCCGACCTTCGACTATGGCAACAACATCCGCCAGATGGCCAAGGAAGAAGGCGTGGCCAATGCCTTCGACTTCCCAGGCTTCGTACCGGCCTACATCCGTCCGCTGTTCTGCCGCGGTGTCGGTCCGTTCCGCTGGGCTGCGCTGTCCGGTGATGCCGAGGACATCTACAAGACCGACGCCAAGGTCAAGGAACTGATCCCGGACGACGCCCACCTGCACCGCTGGCTGGACATGGCCCGCGAGCGCATCAGCTTCCAGGGTCTGCCGGCACGTATCTGCTGGGTTGGCCTGGGCCTGCGCGCCAAGCTGGGCCTGGCGTTCAACGAAATGGTCCGCAGCGGCGAGCTGTCGGCGCCGATCGTCATCGGTCGCGACCACCTGGACTCCGGCTCGGTCTCCAGCCCGAACCGCGAAACCGAAGCCATGCGTGACGGCTCCGACGCTGTCTCCGACTGGCCGCTGCTCAACGCACTGCTCAACACCGCAGGCGGTGCTACCTGGGTTTCGCTGCACCACGGTGGTGGCGTGGGCATGGGCTTCTCCCAGCACTCGGGCATGGTCATCGTCTGCGACGGTACCGACGAAGCAGCCGCGCGTATCGCTCGCGTGCTGACCAACGACCCAGGGACTGGCGTCATGCGTCACGCCGATGCCGGCTACCAGATCGCCATCGACTGCGCCAAGGAGCAGGGCCTGGACCTGCCGATGATCACGGGCTGATCGACGTTCCTTTGGTAATTGCCGAACAACGTTGATACTGAACAACAAGAAGGGGCCTGCGGGCCCCATGCGAATTGGAGTAGCGAAGTGACCGAACTGACTCTCAAGCCCGGCACCCTGACCCTGGCCCAACTACGTGCCATCCATGCAGCGCCCGTGCGCCTGCAACTGGATGCCAGCGCCGACCAGGCCATCGACGCCAGCGTTGCCTGCGTCGAGCAGATCATTGCCGAAGACCGCACCGCCTACGGCATCAACACCGGTTTCGGCCTGCTGGCTTCGACCCGTATCGCCAGCCATGACCTGGAAAACCTGCAGCGCTCCCTGGTGCTGTCCCACGCCGCCGGCATCGGCGCGCCGCTGGACGACGACCTGGTGCGTCTGATCATGGTCCTGAAGATCAACAGCCTCAGCCGTGGTTTCTCCGGCATCCGCCGCAAGGTCATCAACGCGCTGATCGCCCTGGTCAACGCCGAAGTCTATCCACACATCCCGCTCAAGGGCTCGGTCGGCGCCTCCGGCGACCTGGCACCGCTGGCGCACATGTCGCTGGTACTGCTGGGCGAAGGCAAGGCCCGTTACAAAGGCCAATGGCTGCCTGCCACCGAGGCCCTGGCGGTCGCCGGCCTGGAGCCGCTGACCCTGGCTGCGAAAGAAGGCCTGGCCTTGCTCAACGGCACCCAGGCGTCCACCGCCTATGCCCTGCGCGGCCTGTTCCACGCCGAAGACCTGTACGCCGCGGCCATCGCCTGTGGCGGCCTGACCGTCGAAGCGGCCCTGGGCTCGCGTTCGCCGTTCGATGCACGCATCCACGAAGTCCGTGGCCAGCGCGGCCAGATCGACACCGCAGCCTGCTTCCGTGACTTGCTGGGCGATTCCAGCGAAGTGTCCCGCTCCCACGAAAACTGCGGCAAGGTCCAGGATCCGTACTCCCTGCGTTGCCAGCCGCAAGTCATGGGCGCCTGCCTGACCCAGCTGCGCCAAGCCGCTGAAGTCCTGGCGATCGAGTCCAACGCTGTGTCGGACAACCCGCTGGTCTTCGCCGCCCAAGGCGACGTCATCTCCGGCGGTAACTTCCACGCCGAACCTGTGGCCATGGCTGCCGACAACATTGCCCTGGCCATCGCCGAGATCGGCTCGCTGAGCGAGCGCCGCATCTCGCTGATGATGGACAAGCACATGTCCCAACTGCCTCCATTCCTGGTGGAAAACGGCGGCGTCAACTCCGGCTTCATGATCGCTCAGGTCACTGCCGCCGCCCTGGCCAGTGAGAACAAGGCCTTGTCGCACCCGCACAGCGTCGACAGCCTGCCGACCTCCGCCAACCAGGAAGACCACGTTTCCATGGCACCGGCCGCCGGCAAGCGCCTGTGGGAAATGGCCGAAAACACCCGTGGCGTTCTCGCCATCGAGTGGCTGGGCGCCTGCCAGGGCCTGGACCTGCGCGAAGGCCTGAAGACCTCCGCCAAACTGGAGCAGGCCCGTCAGGCCCTGCGCCGCGAAGTCCCGCACTACGACCGTGACCGCTTCTTCGCACCCGATATCGAAGCGGCCGCCGAGCTGCTGGCCAAAGGTTGCCTGACCGGCCTGCTGCCAGCTGGCGTACTGCCGAGCCTGTAAAACCATTGGGGCCGCTTTGCGGCCCATCGCAGGCTTCTCCGGCTCCCACAAGGCGCTGGCGAAGCCGGCGATGGGAGGCAAAGCGGCCCTTTAGCAGTTACGGCCAGAACAATAATAAGGGTACGAAATGCAAGAAGGTCTCAAGCGCGGGCTGTCGGCCCGGCACATTCGTTTCATGGCGCTCGGTTCCGCGATCGGTACCGGGCTGTTCTACGGCTCGGCCTCGGCCATCCAGATGGCCGGCCCGGCAGTATTGCTGGCCTACCTGATCGGTGGTGCGGCGGTCTTCATGGTCATGCGCGCCCTCGGCGAGATGGCCGTGCACAATCCGGTGGCCGGCTCCTTCGGGCACTATGCCAGTGCCTACCTCGGCCCCATGGCGGGCTTCATCCTCGGCTGGACCTACGCCTTCGAGATGGTCATCGTCGCCATCGCCGATGTCACCGCGTTCGGGATCTACATGGGCTTCTGGTTCCCGGAAGTGGCTCGGTGGATCTGGGTGCTGGGCATCGTCTTCATCATCGGCGGCCTGAACCTGTGCAACGTCAAGGTCTTCGGTGAGATGGAGTTCTGGCTGTCGCTGCTCAAGGTCGGCGCCATCGTGGCGATGATCCTGGCAGGCTTCGGCATCATGATTTTCGGCATGGGCCAGGCCACCCCGGGCGCCACTGTCGGTGTGAGCAATCTGTTCAGCCATGGCGGCTTCATGCCCAACGGCATCAGCGGCTTGATCGCCTGCTTCGCGGTCGTGATGTTCGCCTTCGGCGGTATCGAGATCATCGGCGTCACCGCCGGTGAAGCGAAAGACCCTCAACGCGTCATCCCCAAAGCGATCAACGCGGTGCCGCTGCGTATCCTGCTGTTCTACGTGCTGACCCTGTTCGTCCTGATGAGCCTGTACCCGTGGCCGCAGATCGGCAGCCAAGGCAGCCCGTTCGTGCAGATCTTCAGCAACCTGGGCATTGGCTCGGCGGCTGCGGTACTGAACATCGTGGTGATTTCGGCGGCTGTCTCGGCCATCAACAGCGACATCTTCGGTGCTGGCCGCATGATGTACGGCCTGGCCCAGCAAGGCCATGCGCCTCGCAGCTTCGGCAAGCTGTCCAAGCACGGCGTGCCATGGATGACCGTGCTGGTGATGGGCGCTGCACTGCTGATCGGTGTGGTGCTGAACTACGTGATCCCCGAGAACGTGTTCCTGCTGATCGCCTCGATCGCTACCTTCGCCACTGTGTGGGTATGGCTGATGATCCTGATGAGCCAGGTGGCCATGCGCCGCAGCATGACCCGCGAGCAGATCGCCGCGTTGAAATTCCCGGTACCGTTCTGGCCTTACGGGCCGGCAATGGCCATTGCCTTCATGTTGTTCATCTTTGGTGTGCTCGGCTACTTCCCGGACACTCAGGCCGCGTTGATCGTCGGCGTGATCTGGGTGGTGTTCCTGGTGGCCTCCTACCTGCTGTGGTGCAAGCCGCGGACAGGGCAGGGCCAACCGGTCCGCGAGCCGGCCGAGCTGCACCGCTAGTCACGGAGAACGCTTATGAGAACCCTCTGGCAGCACTGCCATGTGGCGACCATGGCCCAGGGCCTGTACTCGATCATCGAGGACGCCGCGATCGTCACCAACGCCGGGTTGATCGAATGGATCGGCCCGCGTGGCGAGATGCCCGCGGTCAATGCCGAGCGCACGGTGGACCTGGGCGGCGCCTGGGTCACCCCTGGCCTGATCGACTGCCATACCCACGCGGTGTTCGGCGGCAATCGTAGCGGTGAGTTCGAGCAGCGCCTGCAGGGCGTCAGCTATGCCGAGATCGCCGCCAACGGCGGCGGTATCGCCAGCACTGTGCGGGCGACCCGCGCGGCCAGCGAAGACGAACTGCTGGCCAGTGCCCGCCAGCGGGTCAAGGCGTTGATGCGCGATGGCGTGACCACCCTGGAGATCAAGTCCGGCTACGGCCTGGACCTGGCCAACGAGCGCAAGATGCTCAAGGTCGCCCGGCGCCTGGGCGAGGAGCTGCCACTGACCGTGCGCAGTACGTGCCTTGCCGCCCACGCCTTGCCGCCGGAATACGCCGGCAGGGCGGATGACTACATCGCGCACATCTGTGACGACATGCTCCCGGCCTTGGCCGAGGAGGGCCTGGTGGACGCCGTGGATGCCTTCTGCGAACACCTGGCATTCTCGCCGGCCCAGGTCGAGAAGGTCTTCATCAAGGCACGCGAGCTGGGACTGCCGGTCAAGCTGCATGCCGAGCAGTTGTCGTCCTTGCACGGCTCGAGCCTGGCGGCGCGCTACCAGGCGCTGTCGGCCGACCACCTGGAGTTCATGACCGAGGAAGATGCCATCGCCATGGCCGAGGCCGGCACCGTCGCCGTGCTGCTGCCGGGCGCGTTCTACTTCCTGCGTGAAACCCAGTTGCCGCCGATGGATGCCCTGCGTCGTCATGGCGTGAAGATCGCCCTGGCCAGCGACCTCAACCCAGGCACCTCGCCAGGGCTGTCGCTGCGCCTGATGCTGAACATGGGCTGCACGTGCTTCCGCATGACGCCTGAAGAAGCCCTGGCGGGCGTGACCGTGCATGCGGCCACGGCCCTGGGCCTGGGCGAGAGCCACGGTTCGCTGGAGGTGGGCAAGGTCGCGGACTTCATTGCCTGGCAGATCGAGCGTCCGGCGGATCTGAGCTACTGGCTCGGCGGCGACCTGCCCAAGCGCGTGGTGCGCCTGGGCCATGAGATATCCAACTGAGCGAGGGCACATGGACAAGGTATTGAGTTTTCACCAAGGCCAACTGCCGCTGTTGATCAGCATGCCCCATGCCGGCCTGGGCCTGACCGACGCCGTGCGTGATGGCCTGGTCGAACAGGCGCGCAGCCTGCCGGACACCGACTGGCACATCCCACGCCTGTACGATTTCGCACGGGAGCTGGGAGCCAGCGTGGTGGCGGCGCAGTATTCGCGGTTCGTCATCGACCTGAATCGTCCGGATGACGACAAGCCGCTGTACGCCGGCGCCACCACTGGCCTGTACCCGGCGACGCTGTTCGAGGGCGAGCCGTTGTTCAAGGCAGGCCAAGAACCCTCGGCCGACGAGCGCAAGGGCTATCTGGAGCAGATCTGGCGGCCGTACCACGACAGGATTCGTCATGAGCTCGCGCGTCTGCGTGAGATTCACGGCTATGCCCTGTTGTGGGACGCCCACTCGATC
Source organism: Pseudomonas sp. NY15354 (assembly GCF_048068075.1). Taxonomy (NCBI): domain Bacteria; kingdom Pseudomonadati; phylum Pseudomonadota; class Gammaproteobacteria; order Pseudomonadales; family Pseudomonadaceae; genus Pseudomonas; species Pseudomonas sp. NY15354. The sequence continues at coordinate 233,173 of NZ_JBLUPV010000002.1, read as the reverse complement.
CGCTCGGTCATCCCGCACCTGTTCGAGGGCAAGCTGCCAGACTTCAACCTCGGCACCTTCAATGGCGCCAGCTGCGACCCGGTCCTGGCCGAGCGCTTGAAAGGTGTCTGCGCCCAGGCCCAAGGCTACACCTCGGTGCTCAACGGACGTTTCAAGGGCGGGCACATCACCCGTCACTATGGCGACCCGGCGAATCACATCCACGCGGTGCAGCTGGAGTTGGCGCAGAGCACCTACATGGAAGAGGTCGAGCCGTTCGAGTACCGCGAAGACCTGGCGCAGCCCACCCAGGTGGTGCTCAAGCAATTGCTCGAGACTGTCCTGGCTTGGGGCAAGGAACGCTACGGGCGTTGATACTTGGGCTGCCTTGCAGCCCTTTCGCGGCACAAGGCCGCTCCTACAGGGGATCGCGAGGTTCTTGTAGGAGCGGCCTTGTGCCGCGAAAGGGCCGCAAAGCGGCCCCAGTATCCTGATCGACATCCACCTGTTTCACCGCGACACATGCTCAAAGCGCAATTCAGGTTTATGATGCCAGGCGGCAGATTAAATCCTCACACGGAGTGCGCAATGCAGACCCTGTACCCGCAGATCAAACCCTACGCCCGGCACGATCTGGCCGTGGAAGCACCGCATGTGCTGTATGTAGACGAAAGCGGATCGCCAGAAGGTCTGCCGGTGGTGTTCATCCACGGTGGCCCGGGCGCGGGCTGCGATGCCCAGAGCCGTTGCTACTTCGACCCCACCCTGTACCGCATCATCACCTTCGACCAGCGCGGCTGTGGCCGTTCGACCCCGCATGCGAGCCTGGAGAACAACACCACCTGGCATCTGGTCGAGGACCTGGAGCGCATCCGTGAGCACCTGGGCATCGACAAGTGGGTGCTGTTCGGTGGCTCCTGGGGCTCCACCCTGGCGCTGGCCTACGCCCAGACCCACCCCGAGCGTGTCCATGGTCTGATCCTGCGCGGCATCTTCCTGTGCCGCCCGCAGGAGATCCAGTGGTTCTACCAGGAAGGCGCCAGCCGCCTGTTCCCCGATTACTGGCAGGACTACATCGCGCCGATCCCGCCCGAAGAGCGGGGCGACCTGGTCAAGGCCTTCCACAAGCGCCTGACCGGCAACGACCAGATTGCCCAGATGCACGCCGCCAAAGCCTGGTCGACCTGGGAAGGCCGCACCGCGACCCTGCGCCCCAACCCCCTGGTGGTCGATCGCTTCTCCGAGCCGCAGCGCGCGCTGTCCATCGCACGCATCGAATGCCACTACTTCATGAATAACGCGTTCCTGGAGCCGGACCAGTTGATCCGTGACCTGCCGAAGATCGCCCACCTCCCGGCGGTGATCGTGCATGGCCGTTACGACGTGATCTGCCCGCTGGAAAACGCCTGGGCGCTGCACCAGGCCTGGCCCAACAGCGAACTGAAGGTGATCCGCGACGCAGGCCACGCCGCCTCCGAACCGGGGATCACCGATGCCCTGGTGCGCGCCGCCGACCAGATGGCCCGGCGTCTGCTCGACCTGCCCCTGGAAGAAGCATGAAAGGGCTGTTGCAGCGCGTGCGTGGCGCGCGCGTCGAGGTAGAAGGCGAGATCGTCGGCTCGATCGACCGGGGCCTGCTGGTGCTGGTGGCCGTCGAGCCGGGAGATACCCGCGAACATGCCGACAAGCTCCTGCATAAATTGCTCAATTACCGGGTATTCAGCGACCCCCAGGGCAAGATGAACCTGTCGCTCAAGGACATCGGCGGCGGCCTGCTGCTGGTGTCCCAGTTCACGCTGGCCGCCGACACGCGCAACGGCATGCGTCCGAGCTTCTCCACCGCCGCACCGCCAGCACTCGGTGCCGAGATATTCGACTATCTTCTTGAGCAGGCCCGCGCTGCCCATGGCGATGTCGCCAGCGGCCGTTTCGGGGCGGACATGCAGGTGCATCTGGTCAATGATGGCCCCGTAACATTTATGTTACAAATATGAGGTTAAAAAACCCCTTGTTTGAAGGAAAACAAGTGGGTTTGGACGATAAATAGTTGTTTCAGCCTGATGCGTTGTAACGCGCCCTGCTGGATAATCGCGCGCTGCGTGAGCCTACGTTCGTAGGCTCGTTTCACTCTGACTCGAGCACTGTCTGGAACCGTTTGGGGAATCATTACGCCCTTACGGGGTCCGAACAGTGCTCGCCAACCCGGCATTGGTCGCTGGCCGTTGGTTTCATGATCTGTTTTCGGCGAGGGTTGCTCGTGATTGTTAGTCCCTGTATTGCACAAAGAATCCCCGGAAATCGGCTTCGCAAGGCCCTGGCGGCAGGCGTCGCGCTGGTTGGCCTGATGAGCGCTGGCCAGCTTTGGGCATTCAATCTTGACGATGTTGCAGCCAAGGCAAAGGATCTCGCCGGTCAGAAGTACGAAGCACCGAAGAGCAACCTGCCAGCGGTCTTCCGTGACATGAAGTTCGGGGACTACCAGAAGATCCGCTTCCTCCAGGACAAGGCTGAGTGGGCCAAGGACAAGACGCCGTTCAAGCTGTCCTTCTATCATCAGGGCATGCACTTCGACACCCCGGTGAAGATCAATCAGGTCACCGCCACCAAGGTCGAGGAAATCAAGTACGACCCGAGCCGCTTCGAGTTCGGTGACGTCCCCCACGACCCCAAGACCGTCGAAAACCTCGGCTATGCCGGTTTCCGCGTGCTTTACCCCATCAACAAGGCCGACAAGCAGGACGAGATCATGACCCTGCTTGGCGCGAGCTATTTCCGCGTTGTCGGCAAGGGCCACGTGTACGGCCTGTCGGCCCGTGGCCTGGCCATCGACACCGCACTGCCGTCGGGCGAGGAATTCCCGCGTTTCACCGAGTTCTGGGTCGAAAAGCCAAAGCCGACCGACAAGCACCTGGTGATCTACGCCCTGCTGGATTCGCCACGCTCCACCGGCGCCTACAAGCTGACCCTGCGTCCGGGCAGCGATACCCTGCTGGACGTCAAGTCCAAGGTCTTCCTGCGTGACCATGTCAGCCGCCTGGGCGTTGCCCCGCTGACCAGCATGTTCCTGTTCGGTGCCAACCAGCCATCCAAGGTCCTCAACTACCGCCCAGCCCTGCATGACTCCGAAGGTCTGTCGATCCACGCGGGCAACGGCGAATGGCTGTGGCGCCCGCTGAACAACCCCAAGCACCTGGCCGTGAGCAGCTTCAGCGTGGAGAACCCACGTGGTTTCGGCCTGCTGCAGCGCCAGCGTGAGTTCAGCGTTTACGAAGACCTCGATGACAACTACCAGAAGCGTCCAAGCGCCTGGGTAGAACCGCGTGGCGACTGGGGCAAGGGCACCGTCGACCTGGTCGAGATCCCGACCGCCGACGAGACCAACGACAACATCGTCGCCTTCTGGAGCCCGGAGAAGCTGCCTGAACCAGGCAAGCCGATGGACTTCGAGTACCGCCTGCGCTGGACCATCAACGAGTCCCAACTGCACTCGCCTGAGCTGGGCTGGGTCAAGAAGACCATGCGCTCCACTGGCGATGTGAAGCAGTCCAACCTGATCCGCGAAGCCGATGGGAGCGTGGCGTTCCTGGTCGACTTCGAAGGCCCGGCCCTGGCTGCCCTGCCGGAAGACACCGCCCTGCGCAGCCAGGTCAGCGTTGGCGACAACGCCGAGGTGGTCGAGAACAACCTGCGCTATAACCCTGAAACCAAGGGCTGGCGCCTGACCCTGCGACTGAAGGTCAAGGATCCGAGCAAGTCCACCGAGATGCGCGCCGCACTGGTGCGTGACGTTCCGGTGGAACCGGCCAAACCGGCCAAGGAAGGCAAGCAGGACAAGGCCGCAGCCAAGCACGCCAAGGCCGAGAAAGCCGCCAAGGCTGAACAACCTGCCGCCGATGCGGCACCCACCAACGGGGCACCGGCCACCACCGAAAAAGTGATGACCGAGACCTGGAGCTATCAGTTGCCTGCCGATGAGTAACTCAAGCGCACGGCCAGAATCGCTTGGCGAGTACCTGGCCCACCTCCCACTGAGCGATGAGCAGCGCGCGGAACTCGCCAGCTGCCAGTCGTTCAGCGAGCTGCACCAACGCCTGGCGGCCCAACCGGCCGCCAACTCCGCCGAGGCCGTGCAGGCCTCGGTTGGCCCGCGCCTGACCGTGGGCAGCGCCGCCGAGCTCGAAGACGCCGAAATGCTCGGCGTCGACGGCAGCGGTCGGCTGTGCCTGAAGATCGCGCCGCCGATCAAGCGCACCCGTGTGATCCCCGAGCCATGGCGTACCAACATCCTGGTGCGCATGTGGCGTCGGCTCACCGGGCGCACCAATGCCCCGCAACCGCCCAAGCGCGAGCTGCCACCGGCTCGCTGGCGCCGGGTCGGCTCCTTGCGCCGCTATATTCTCCTGGCCTTGATGATCGGGCAGACCCTCGTGGCCGGCTGGTACATGAAGGGCATCCTGCCGTACCAGGGCTGGTCGTTCGTCTCGCTCGACGAAATCATGGCCCAGTCGTTCTGGGAGTCGGTCGTTCAGGTCTGGCCGTATGCCCTGCAGACGACCATCCTCATTCTCTTCGGCATCCTGTTCTGCTGGGTGTCGGCGGGCTTCTGGACCGCGCTGATGGGCTTCCTCGAGCTGCTCACCGGCCGTGACAAGTACCGTATCTCCGGCAGCAGCGCCGGCAACGAGCCGATCGCGCCCCAGGCGCGCACCGCGCTGGTCATGCCGATCTGCAACGAGGACGTGCCACGGGTTTTCGCTGGCCTGCGCGCCACCTTCGAGTCGGTGGCCGCCACCGGTGACCTGGATCGCTTCGATTTCTTCGTGCTCAGCGACACCAACGACACCGATATCGCTGTGGCCGAACAACAGGCCTGGTTGGATGTATGCCGCGAGGCCAAAGGCTTTGGCCATATCTTCTATCGCCGCCGCCGTCGCCGCGTGAAGCGCAAGAGCGGCAACCTGGACGACTTCTGCCGTCGCTGGGGTGGCGAGTACAAGTACATGGTCGTGCTCGACGCCGACAGCGTCATGAGCGGCGAATGCCTGACCAGCCTGGTGCGCCTGATGGAGGCCAACCCGGACGCCGGCATCATCCAGACCGCGCCGAAAGCGTCGGGCATGGACACCCTCTACGCCCGCCTGCAGCAGTTCGCCACCCGCGTCTATGGCCCGCTGTTCACCGCCGGCCTGCACTTCTGGCAGCTGGGTGAGTCGCACTACTGGGGGCACAACGCGATCATCCGCATGAAGCCCTTCATCGAGCATTGCGCCCTGGCGCCATTGCCGGGCAAGGGTGCGTTCGCCGGTGCGATCCTCTCCCACGACTTCGTCGAAGCCGCGCTGATGCGCCGTGCCGGCTGGGGTGTGTGGATCGCCTATGACCTGCCGGGCAGCTACGAAGAACTGCCGCCGAACCTGCTCGATGAGCTCAAGCGGGACCGTCGCTGGTGCCACGGCAACCTCATGAACTTCCGCCTGTTCCTGGTCAAGGGTATGCACCCGGTGCACCGCGCGGTGTTCCTGACCGGCGTCATGTCGTACCTGTCGGCGCCGCTGTGGTTCTTCTTCCTGGTGCTCTCGACCGCGTTGCTGGCGACCAACACGCTGATGGAGCCGCAGTACTTCATCGAGCCGTTCCAGCTCTACCCGCTGTGGCCACAATGGCATCCGGAGAAGGCCATCGCGCTGTTCTCCACCACCGTCGTGCTGTTGTTCCTGCCCAAGCTGCTCAGCGTCATCCTGATCTGGGCCAAGGGCGCCACCGCGTTCGGTGGTCGCATCAAGGTCACCTTGTCGATGCTGATCGAGATGCTGTTCTCCATGCTGCTGGCGCCGGTGCGAATGATCTTCCACACCCGCTTCGTCCTGGCCGCGTTTCTCGGCTGGGCGGCGACCTGGAACTCGCCGCAGCGTGACGACGACTCCACGCCGTGGAGCGAGGCCGTTCGCCGCCATGGCCCGCAGACCTTGCTGGGCATTGCCTGGGCGGCCCTGGTGGCTTGGCTGAATCCAAGCTTCCTGTGGTGGCTGGCGCCGATCGTGGGATCGCTCGTGCTGTCGATCCCGGTGTCGGTGATTTCCAGCCGTACGCGCCTGGGCCTGGCGGCCAAGGACGAGAAGCTGTTCCTCATCCCTGAGGAATACGCGACCCCGCAGGAGCTGCTGGCGACCGACCAGTACACCCACGAGAACCGCTGGCATGCCCTGCACGACGGCTTCGTCCGTGCGGTGGTCGACCCACGGCAGAACGCCCTGGCCTGTGCCATGGCCACTGCTCGCCATGGTCAGGCCGCGCCGATCGAGGCACTGCGCGTCGAGCGTGTGGCCAAGGCCCTGGAAGTCGGGCCTAAGGGCCTGGACGGCAACACCCGCCTGGCACTGCTGAGCGACCCGGTGGCGCTGTCGCGCCTGCACGAGCAGGTGTGGGCATCGAACAACGAGGCCTGGATCGGGGTATGGCGCAGCTCCATCACCAACGATCCGCACTCGCCGTTGCTGCCGCTGCATCCGGACAACCAGGCCCAGCCCTCGCTCGTTGGCGCCTGATTCCTCCCAAGGGCCGCTTTGCGGCCCTTTTCCAGGTTTCGCCAGTGTTCACCGGAGCCGTCACCTGAAGACTGACGAAGCCTGCGATCAGGGCTTGTGTCTCTATTTTGGCCAACAATGTCCCCCCCGGCTCTAGGTCCCAGGCCGCGCATGCGTTAGCATCCCTCTCGATATTGCGTATCGGTCTATCGACCTTTCCAACAATAAAATTCGCAACACTTTGCTAGGGGACTTGGTAATGATGAAGAAATACCTGTCGCGACTGCTGGTCGGTGTCACCGCACTGGTCGCCGTCACCGCCGCCCAGGCGGGCGCCATTGAAGACGCCGTCAAACGCGGCACCTTGCGGGTCGGCATGGACCCTACCTACATGCCCTTCGAAATGACCAACAAGCGTGGCGAGATCATCGGCTTCGAGGTGGACATTCTCAAGGCCATGGCCAAGTCCATGGGCGTCAAGCTGGAAACCGTCTCCACCGCCTATGACGGCATCATCCCGGCCCTGCTGACCGACAAGTTCGACATGATCGGCAGCGGCATGACCCTGACCCAGGAACGCAACCTGCGCCTGAACTTCAGCGAACCCTTCATCGTCGTCGGCCAGACCCTGCTGATCCGCAAGGAGCTGGCGGGTGAGATCAAGTCCTACAAAGACCTGAACAACGAGAAATACCGCATCACCTCCAAGCTTGGCACCACCGGCGAGATGGTCTCCAAGAAGCTCATCAGCAAGGCCAAGTACCACGGCTATGACAACGAGCAGGAAGGCGTGATGGACGTGGTCAACGGCAAGGCTGACGCCTTCGTCTATGACGCACCGTACAACGTGGTAGCCGTCGACAAGGCCGGCGCTGGCAAGCTGCTGTTCCTCGAAGAACCCTTCACCTACGAGCCGCTGGCCTTCGGCCTGAAGAAAGGCGACTACGACAGCATCAACTTCATCAACAACTTCCTGCACCAGATCAAGAACGACGGGACCTACGATCGTATTCACGACAAGTGGTTCAAGAACAAAGACTGGCTGAAGGAAATGGAATAAGGCCCAGGCCACAAGCCCGGCTTTATCACACCGACGCGCAGGCAAACCCTGCGCGTTCGCTTTTACGGAAGTACCCCAAGTGATCAAACACAAGAAAGCCCAGTGGCCCTGGCACGGTTTGACCGCGCTGGTCCTGGTGGGGCTGGCCTTCAGCCTCTATCTGGCCACTTCGATGATTTCCTACGAGTGGCGCTGGAATCGCGTCCCTCAGTATTTCGCCTACCAGGCCGAGGAGGCGCAGCGCGCCGCCGAGAACGGCACGGTCGAAGAGATTACGCTTTCGGGCGACACCGCCCGTGTCACGCTCAAGGATGAAAGCGGCGGGCAGCAGGTGGTCAGCGTCGCCAAGGACAGCCTGATGCTGAGCCGTGGCGATGACGTTGCCGAAGGCGACCAGATCGGCGTGACGCGCCAGTGGGCCATCGGCCCTCTGACCTGGGGCCTGTGGACCACCCTGTGGATCTCGGTGGTGTCCGGTGCCTTGGGCCTGGTGATCGGCCTGTTCGCCGGCCTGTGCCGGTTGTCGAACAACCCGACCCTGCGCGACCTTTCCACCGTCTATGTCGAACTGGTGCGCGGCACGCCGTTGCTGGTGCAGATCTTCATCTTCTACTTCTTCATCGGCACCGTGCTCAACCTGTCCCGGGAGTTCGCCGGGGTGGCGGCGCTGGCGTTGTTCACCGGCGCCTATGTGGCCGAGATCGTGCGCGCCGGCGTGCAGTCCATCGCCAAAGGGCAGAACGAAGCGGCCCGCTCACTGGGCCTCAATGCCAGCCAGTCGATGCGCCACGTGATCCTGCCCCAGGCGTTCAAGCGCGTGCTGCCACCGCTGGCCGGGCAGTTCATCAGCCTGGTCAAGGACACCTCGCTGGTTTCGGTGATCGCCATCACCGAACTGACCAAGAGCGGCCGTGAGGCCATCACCACTTCGTTCTCGACCTTCGAGATCTGGTTCTGCGTGGCAGGCCTGTACCTGCTGATCAATCTGCCGCTGTCGCACATTGCCAGCCGGCTCGAGCGGAGGCTTGCGCAAAGTGATTGAAGTCCGTGATCTGGTAAAAGTCTTCGACACCCGTGGCCAGGTGGTGCGGGCGGTGGACAACGTCACCACGCGCGTGTCCAAAGGCGAGGTGGTAGTAGTGCTCGGCCCGTCGGGCTCGGGTAAGTCGACCTTCTTGCGTTGCCTGAACGGCCTTGAGCATTTCGACGATGGCCATGTCTCCATCGATGGCCTGCAGTTGGATGACCCGAAGACCGACATCAACGCCTATCGCCGTGAAGTCGGCATGGTGTTCCAGCATTTCAACCTGTTCCCGCACATGACGGTGCTGGAGAACCTGTGCCTGGCCCAGAAGGTGGTGCGCAAGCGTGGCAAGGCCGAGCGCGAAGCCAAGGCGCGTGCGCTGCTGGAGAAGGTCGGCATCGCCCAGAAGGCCAACGAGTACCCCTCGCGCCTCTCTGGCGGCCAGCAGCAGCGGGTGGCGATCGCCCGTGCCTTGGCGATGGAGCCGAAGGTCATGCTGTTCGATGAACCCACCTCGGCGCTGGACCCGGAAATGGTCGGCGAGGTGCTGGATGTGATGAAGACCTTGGCCCAGGAAGGCATGACCATGGTCTGCGTGACCCACGAAATGGGCTTTGCCCGTGAAGTGGCCGATCGCGTGCTGTTCTTCGATCACGGCAAGTTGCTCGAAGACTCCCCGCCCCAGCAGTTCTTCGCGGCGCCCAAGGACCTGCGCGCCCAGGCGTTCCTGCGTCAGGTGCTTTAAGGAACTGCACGCTGCAAGCGGCAAGAAAAAGCCGAACCGAGATATTGAAACTTATCTCCGTTCGGCTTTTTCTTGAGCTCGCAGCGTGCAGCTGCTTTACAGCCGGAAGCGTGCTACCAGCCCCTGAAGGTGCGTCCCCAGGCGCGCCAATTCGACGCTGGAGCTTGCCGTCTCTTCGCTGGCCGCCGATGTCTGGTCAGAAATATCGCGCACGTTCATCACGCTGCGGTTGATCTCTTCAGCCGTGGCGCTCTGTTGCTCCGCTGCCGTGGCGATCTGCTGGTTCATTGCCTGGATCGACGAGACGGTGCGGGTGATGGTTTCCAACGAACCACCGGCGCGACGGGTCAGCTCGACGCTGCTGTCGGTCAGGGCGCGGCTGCCATCCATCACCCCGGCGACCCGCTGGGTGCCGCTTTGCAGGGCGGCGATCAGTTCCTCGATCTCCTCGGTCGATTGCTGGGTGCGCTGGGCGAGGCTGCGCACCTCGTCGGCGACCACGGCAAAGCCACGACCGGCTTCGCCTGCGCGGGCGGCCTCGATGGCGGCGTTGAGGGCCAGCAGGTTGGTCTGCTGGGCCACCGACTTGATCACGTCCAGCACGCTGCCGATCTTGTCGCTCTCGGCCTTGAGCTGGTTCATGGCCTCGCTGGAGTTGACCACTTCGCTGGCCAAGCGCTCGATCTGGGCAATCGCCTCGCCGACCACGCGATCGCCTTCGCGGGCCTGCTGGTCGGCCATCAGCGCCGCCTCAGACGCCTGCTCGGCGCTGCGGGCGACCTCGTGCACCGTGGCAGTCATCTGGTTCATGGCCGTGGCGACCTGATCGGTCTCGACCTTCTGATTGTTGACCCCGGCGCTGGTCTGTTCGGTGACCGCCGACAGCTCCTCTGCCGCGCTGGCGATCTGGGTAACGCCGTCGCCGATGCCGCTGATCAGCGTGCGCAGGCCTTGGTTCATGCGCTGCATGCTGGCTTGCAATTGCCCCAGCTCGTCATGGCGTTCGATCGGTTGATCGTTTTGGCTGAGGTCGCCATTGGCCACACGCTCGGCGGCGGCGAGGGTCTGGCGCAGCGGCACGATGATCTGGCGAGTGATGGTCCAGGCTGCCAGCAGGCCAAGCAGCAGCGCCAAGGCGGTGGCGCCGGCCAGCATGCGCTTGGCTTGGCGGGTGCCTTCGTCACGGACCTTGGTTTGCGAGACGGTCATCGCCTCGCTGGAATCCAGCAGCACAGTGCCTTGCGCGGCCATGTGCTGCAGGGCCTGTTCGCTGGCGGTTTGTGCGCTGTCAGGTTGCGTCGAGCGGCGCTGGTCGGCTTGCTTGAGCTGCTCGAAGCCTTGACGGTATTGGCGTACCGCCTCCAGTTGCTGTTGCAGGCGCTGGTGGTCGACAGGCTGTTCGATCTGCCCAAGCATCGATTGCACTTGCTGCTCGAGCTTGTTCAGGGTCGTGTCCAGCTCGGTGAGCGAGGCTTGATCGTGGCGGGTCGTATAGCTCAGGCGAGCTATGCGCAGATCCTGGGTGGTCTGGTAGATCAGTGAGATATTGCCCAGCTTGTCGCCACGGTGGGTGACATTGTCGATGCCGGTCCAACCCGTGGCGGTGATCGCCAGGGTCAGCAGCAACACCAGGCCGAAGCCAAAGCCCAACTTGCGATTGACGCTCATGTTCCCCAGAGACTGGGCAAACCATCGATACATGCTTCACTCCCCCGGTAGCTTGGTAGCATTTTTGTCATGCTTCCAAGGCCATCGGCTTGCCCGGGGGAAACTTGATGGGCGGTGCTTGACCCGCTCGTCAGAAAATTCGCGACAGCAACGCCGTCACGGCGGTCTCTACGCGCAGGATACGATCGCCCAGTTGTACCGGCGCCAGGCCTGCTTTGCCCAGCAGGTCGACTTCGTAGGGGATCCACCCGCCTTCCGGGCCGATGGCCAGGGTCACTGGCGACTCCACGGCGCGTGGGCAGGCCGGGTAGGGGCCTGGATGAGCGACCAGGCCAAGGGTCCCGGCCGCGATGGCGGGCAGACGGTCTTCGACGAAGGGCTTGAACCGCTTCTCGATGATGACCTCGGGCAGCACGGTGTCGCGTGCCTGCTCAAGGCCCAGGATGAGGTTCTCGCGAATCGTCTCGGGGTTCAGGAAGGGGGTCTGCCAGAAGCTCTTCTCGACCTTGTAACTGTTGACCAGGATCAGCCGAGGCACTCCCAGGGTGGCGACGGTCTGGAACAGGCGACGGAGCATTTTCGGGCGTGGCACGGCCAGCACCAGGGTCAGCGGCAGCTTGGCCGGTGGCGGCTGGTCGAAGGCCACCTGTAGCTCGGCCTCGTGGCTCGCCAGGCGCAGCACCGTGGCCTTGCCCATCAAGCCATTGACCTGACCGACGCGCAGGGAATCGCCCACTTCGACGCCATGGATCTCCTGCATGTGGGTGAAGCGCCGGTCGGCCAGCACTACGCGGTCGGCCGCGATGAAATCGGCCTCTTCAAGTAACAGCAGGTTCACGGTTGGGTCGCTGGCGGTTGATCGTTGTGGTCATCCGAGGCCGCTTCTTCGTCATGGCTGCGCTTGCGGATCAGGCTGCCGCACAGCACGCCGACCTCGAACAGCATCCACATGGGCACGGCGAGCAGGGTCTGGGAGAAGATGTCCGGTGGGGTCAGAATCATGCCGACCACGAAGCAGCCGATGATGACGTAGGGGCGGATCTTCTTCAGGTACTGCACGTCGACCACGCCGATCCACACCAACAGTACCACCGCCACCGGGATCTCGAAGGCGACGCCGAAGGCGAAGAACAGGGTCATGACGAAGTCCAGGTAACTGGAGATGTCCGTCATCATGGACACGCCCTCAGGCGTTGCGCTGGCGAAGAAACCGAAGATCAGCGGGAACACCAGGAAATAGGCGAACGCCATGCCGGCATAGAACAGGATGATGCTCGAAACCAGCAATGGAATGGCGATGCGCTTTTCGTGGCGGTACAGCCCAGGTGCGATGAAGCCCCAGATCTGCTGGAGGATGAACGGGATGGCCAGGAACAGCGAGACGATCATCGTCAGCTTGAACGGCGTCAGGAACGGCGACGCCACATCGGTGGCGATCATCGTCGCATTGGCCGGCAAGTGCGAGCGCAGGGGGGCCGAGACCAGGGTGTAGATCTGCTGGGCAAAGGAGAACAGCCCGGCGAAGATCAGGAAGATGGCGGCTACGCAGCGCAGCAGGCGGGTGCGCAGTTCGGTCAGGTGCGAGACCAGCGGCATCGGCTGGTCGTGTTCCGGTCTATCGCTCATGGGGCTCGTGGCGGCTGCGGCGGCTCAGTGGGGGCGGCTGGGGATACCGGGGCGCTGCTGCCAGGGGCTGCAGGGGGCACGGTGGGCGCCGCCGGTGTTTCGCTGCTGCCGATGGACGGCGTGGCAGGCCTGGTCGGGTCGAGGATGCGCTTGGCCTGTTCCTCCATCTGCAGGATCTGCTCGTTGTGCAGCTGGCGGCGGATTTCATCGGCACCGATCTCGCGCTCGACTTCCGTCTTGATGGCGTTGAAGCTGCGCTTGAGCCGACCGATCCACAGGCCTGCGGTACGCGCGGCGCCGGGCAGGCGCTCGGGACCGAGCACCAGCAGGGCGACCAGGCCGACGAGCAACAGCTCGCTGAAGCTGATGCCGAACATGGGTCAGTCTTTCCGCTGCGGCTCTTGGACCGGCTGGGCCTGGCCTTCGATGGTCTGGCCCTGGGGCTGCTGGGCGGTGTTCTGCACGGGCGCGGCAGGCTGGACTGGCGGCGGGGTCTGCTCGGCCGGCTTGTTTTCTTCCTCGTTCATGGCCTTGCGGAAGCCCTTGATCGATTCGCCCAGGTCGCTGCCCAGGTTCTTCAGCTTTTTGGTGCCGAAGACCAGGATCACGACAACCAGCAGGACGATCCAGTGTTTCCAGTCAAAAATGCCCATTTCGTACTCCTGAAATTTACAGGTACAGCGAATTTTTCTGGCAGCGCGGTCCCTGTGAGAGTGGGTTCACCGGAGAAGTCGATGCCCTACACCGCGTTGCATTCTTCGCGGGTAAACCCGCTCCCACAGGGGCGCGCTGCGCCCAGGGAATACATCAGGAAGGCTGGCGTGCGGCCTTCTCGTCATGCCCGGAAAGACCGAAGCGGCGCTCCAGCTCATCGAGCACGGCCTGTGGGTGCTGGCCCAGCGCGCTGAGCATCACCAGGCTATGAAACCACAGGTCGGCTGTTTCGTAGATGACATCGCTGCAATCCTTGCTGATGGCGGCATCCTTGGCGGCGATGATGGTTTCGACGGACTCTTCGCCAAGTTTCTCGAGGATCTTGTTCAGACCCTTGTGATACAGGCTGGCCACGTAGGAGCTGTCCGGCGCCGCTTGCTTGCGTTGCTCGAGTACTTCGGCGAGGCGGTTGAGGGTGTCGCTCATGTCAGTGTCCTGCGCTGTAGATGGCATCCGGATCCTTGAGGACCGGGTCGACGGTTTTCCACTGGCCGTCTTCGAAGACGCGATAGAAGCAGCTCTCGCGGCCGGTGTGGCAGGCGATATGACCCAGTTGCTCGACCATCAGGATGATCACGTCGGCATCGCAGTCCAGGCGCATCTCATGCAGCTTCTGCACATGGCCGGACTCCTCGCCCTTGCGCCACAGTTTGCCACGCGAGCGCGACCAGTAGATGGCGCGTTGTTCGGCGGCGGTCAGGGCCAGGGATTCGCGGTTCATCCAGGCCATCATCAATACGCGTCCGGTCTTGTGGTCCTGGGCGATCGCTGGCACCAGGCCATCGCTGTTCCACTTGATCTCGTCCAGCCAGTCTTTCATCGTCGACTCCAAATCCGGACCCGCGCCTGTGTCGGGCCCTTTGCGCTAGTGTGCCAGCCAGCCGCGCGGCTGGCTATTGGCGTACGATCAGGTAGAGCCCGGCCGCCAGCATCAGCCAGGCCGGCCAGGCTGCCGGCGCACTGAGGCTGACAGCCCCGGCCGCCAGGGTGGCGCCACCGCCGAGCAGGCCGGCCCCGAGCAGGCGCAGAGCCCAGCGATCGCCCTGGCGACGGCGCTCCGGCAGTTGTGGATCGTTCAGGTGCGGTTGCGACAGGCGCTCGAGCAGGTCGCGGGTCATGTCGGCCAGGTGCGGCAGTTGTTCCACCTGGCTTTGCAGGTTGCCGAATACCGCCTTGGGGCTCATGCGATCACGCATCCAGCGCTCCAGGTACGGCTTGGCGGTGCTCCACAGGTCCAGGTCGGGATAGAGCTGGCGGCCCAGGCCTTCGATGTTGAGCAAGGTCTTCTGCAGCAGGACCAGCTGCGGCTGGACTTCCATGTTGAAGCGCCGGGCGGTCTGGAACAGGCGCATCAGCACCTGGCCGAAGGAGATGTCCTTGAGCGGTTTCTCGAAGATCGGCTCGCACACGGTACGGATCGCCGCCTCGAACTCGTTGACCTTGGTCTGCGCCGGCACCCAGCCCGAATCGATGTGCAACTGGGCGACGCGCCGGTAGTCACGCTTGAAGAAGGCGATCAGGTTGCGCGCCAGGTAGTCCTGGTCTTCGGAGGTGAGGCTGCCGACGATGCCGCAGTCGATGGCGATGTACTGCGGGCTCCAGGGCTTGACCGTGCTGACGAAGATGTTTCCCGGGTGCATGTCGGCGTGGAAGAAGCTATCGCGGAACACCTGGGTGAAGAAGATCTCCACGCCACGCTCGGCGAGCAGCTTCATGTCGGTGCGCTGGTCGGCCAGGGTGGCAAGGTCGGTGACCGGCACACCATAGATGCGCTCCATCACCAGTACCTTGGGGCGGCACCAGTCCCAGTACACCTGGGGTACGTACATCAGCTCCGAACCTTCGAAGTTGCGACGCAACTGGCTGGCGTTGGCCGCTTCGCGCAGCAGGTCGAGCTCGTCGAAGATGGTTTTTTCGTAGTCGCTGACCACTTCCACCGGGTGCAGGCGGCGGGCGTCGGCGGAAACCCGCTCGGCGCCCTTGGCGATCAGGAACAACCAGGCCAGGTCCTGGGCGATCACCGGCTTGAGGCCTGGACGCACGACCTTCACCACGACCTCTTCGCCACTCTTGAGGCGCGCGGCATGCACCTGGGCCACCGACGCCGAGGCCAGGGGCTCGACGTCGAAACGGCTGAACACTTCGCTGACCTTGGCGCCGAGCTGCTCCTCGATCAAGGCCACCGCGTGCTTGGGGTCGAACGGCGGCACGCGGTCCTGCAGCAGCATCAGCTCATCGGCGATGTCGGTGGGCAGCAGGTCGCGGCGGGTAGACAGCAATTGGCCGAACTTGATGAAGATCGGCCCCAGGTCCTGCAAGGCCATGCGCAGACGCGCGCCCCGGCTGAGCTCGGACGGCTTGCGCGGGAACCAACGCCAGGGCAGCAGGGCGCGCAGGCTCATCAGCCACCAGGGCAGGGGGAGGTCGAACAGCAGGTCATCGAGGCGGTAGCGGATCACGACGCGCTGGATGCGCAACAGACGGCGGACGGCGAGCAGCTTCATGCGTTATCGCTGGTATCAAGGGATCGGGCGAGGCGGCGCAGGCGCGCCTCGAGGCGTTCAATATCGACTTTCAGGGCATCGAGCTCACTGAAGGCCGCTTCGGCTTCGCGCCGGCCGACCAGGGTGCGGGATTCCTCGGCCAAGTACTCGGAGAGGTTCTGGCTGAAGCGTGAGAGGCCCTGGCGGGTCCAGCGGGCGCGCAGGCGCAGGTGCCCGGCGACCAGGGCGGTGGCCACCGGCCCCAGCCAGCGCGAGAGCTCGTACTCCCAGTCCAGCTCTAGGTCCTGGAGCACACCGACCAGGTCCAGCAGCACGGCGCTGTCGCCATGCAACTCGACCTGCGGGCTGTGCAGCACGGCGTTCTTGTCCTTGGCAAAGGCCAGTTGGGCCAAGCTGCCGGCTGGGGCGCGCAGACTGCAATCGACCTCGCCTTCCCAGTGGGCGGCGAGCATCAGGCCTTCTTCGTCGGGCAGGATGTACAACTGCAAGGCCGGCTGGCGGCAATCGATCTCGATCACCTTGCCTTCGAGCGCGGCCAGGCGCGGCAAGGCCGTGCTGTCCATGCGCAGGACCCGGTTGAGCCCATGCTCGACGCTGGCGAGCAGGCCGGCCAGGAACATCAGGGCTTGATTCCCCGGTGCACGGCGACGATGCCGCTGGTCATGTTGTGGTAGGTGACGCGGTCGAAACCGGCCTCGACCATCATGGCCTTGAGGGTTTCCTGGTCGGGGTGCATGCGGATCGATTCAGCCAGGTAACGGTAGCTTTCCGAATCGTTGGTGATCAGCTTGCCGGCCAGTGGCATGAAGGCGAACGAGTAGGCGTCGTAGGCCTTGGACATCAGCTTGTTGGTCGGCTTGGAGAACTCCAGCACCAGCAGGCGGCCGCCCGGCTTGAGCACGCGCAGCATCGAGCGGATGGCTTCGTCCTTGTGGGTGACGTTGCGCAGGCCAAAGGCGATGGTCACGCAGTCGAAGTGGTTGTCCGGGAACGGCAGCTTCTCGGCGTCGGCCTGGACGAACTCGATGTTGCCGGCCACGCCGCGGTCGAGCAGGCGGTCACGGCCCACCTTGAGCATCGACTCGTTGATGTCGGCGAGCACCACCTGCCCGGTGGGGCCTACCAGGCGCGAAAACTTGGCGGCCAGATCGCCCGTGCCACCTGCGATGTCCAGCACCCGGTTGCCGCTGCGAACGCCCGACAGCTCGATGGTGAAGCGCTTCCACAGGCGGTGCATGCCGCCGGAGAGCACATCGTTCATCAGGTCGTACTTGGCGGCCACCGAGTGGAAAACCTCGGCGACTTTCTTGGCCTTCTGGCTCTCAGGGACGTTTTGGTAGCCGAAATGGGTGGTGGGTTCGGCGTGGTCGCCTTTGCGCTGGTCGTTCATATCGCTTCACCGGAAAAAATTACGGCCATTCTAGGGGCAACGGGCGGATTTGTCTTGGCGGGGTGCTCCGTTGGATGGGCGCGGGCATAATGGCTTCATTGTGTTGATATCCAGGATTACCCGCATGACCCAGATCAGCGTTGAACGCAAACACTCCCTCGGCCGTGAGGCTGCCCGCGCCAAGGCCGAGGCACTGGTAGAGCGGCTGACCCGCGAATACGACCTCAAGGCCAACTGGCAGGGCGACCGCGTCGATGTGTCGCGCAGCGGCGCCAACGGCAGCGTGCACATCGGCGAGGACACCATCCGCGTGGAGCTCAAGCTGGGCATGATGCTGTCGATGATGAGCGGCACCATCAAGGGTGAGATCGAGCGGGCACTGGACAAGGCCCTGGCCTGACGCCCGCTCCGAGCTGCATGTTTCAAGCTGCAAGAGAAAAGCAGAGCCGTGCACGGTTCTTTTGCTTTTGCTTGCAGCTGCTCTTAGGGTGAGAATTCTAATTTTCCTCCCTACCTTATGCTCAAGCCCGCATTCCATGGGCAGTTCCTCCATTCCCACACGTGAGTGAGGTGCAGAGCATGGCCAAAGTGAATCTGAAGAAAAAAGACGACGCCCCGGGCAGCACCCTGGGCGAGGTGCGCGGTTACGCGCGCAAGATCTGGCTGGCAGGCCTGGGTGCCTATGCCCGCGTCGGCCAGGAGGGCTCGGAGTACCTCAAGGAGCTGGTCAAGGCCGGCGAAGGCGTCGAGAAGCGTGGCAAGAAACGCGTCGATCAACAGCTCGATGCCGCCAATAACCAGCTCGACGAAGCGACCGAGCAGGTGAGCCGTGTACGGGGCAAGGTCGAGGTTCAACTCGACAAGATCGAAAAAGCTTTCGATGCACGGGTCGCCCGTGCCTTGAATCGCCTCGGCATTCCGTCTAAACATGACGTTGAAGCGTTGTCCATCAAACTCGAACAGCTGACCGAGTTGCTCGAGCGTGTCGCGCGCAAACCATAAGGAGAGCAGGATGGCTGGCAAGAAGAACACCGAGAAAGAAGGCAGCTCCTGGGTCGGCGGGATCGAGAAGTACTCCCGCAAGATCTGGCTGGCTGGCCTGGGTATCTATTCCAAGATCGACCAGGACGGCCCGAAGCTGTTCGAGTCGTTGGTCAAGGATGGTGAAAAGGCCGAAAAACAAGCCAAGAAGAATGTCGACGACGTGAAGGAGAGCGCCAAGTCGTCCACCTCTTCACGCGTCTCCGACGTGAAAGAGCGCGCGCTGGGCAAGTGGAGCGAACTGGAGGAAGCGTTCGACAAACGTCTCAACAGTGCCATCTCGCGCCTGGGCGTACCGAGCCGCAACGAGATCAAGGCTTTGCACCAGCAGGTCGATAGCCTCACCAAGCAGATCGAGAAACTCACCGGTGCTTCGGTGACGCCTGTGTCGAAGGCTGCCGCCAGCAAGACCGCCGCCAAGCCCCTGGCCAAGGCTGCTGCCAAGCCTGCGGCGAAGACGGCGGCTGCGAAACCGGCCGCCAAGCCGGCGGCTGCGAAGCCTGTAGCCAAGGCCGCTGCCAAGCCTGCGACGAAGACCGCTGCGGCAAAACCGGCTGCCAAGGCGACTGCCGCCAAACCTGCGGCCAAACCCGCTGCGGCCAAGAAGCCCGCGGTGAAAAAAGCACCAGCCAAGCCCGCGGCAGCCAAGCCAGCAGCGCCCGCCGCCAGTGCCGCCCCCGCTGCGACCGCCGCTCCGGCACCCGCCGCTGCGCCGGCCAGCAGCACGCCATCGGCACCGGTGAACGCCGCTACCCAGGCCTGATACCGCGTCGCTCCTTTCGCGGGTAAACCCGCTCCCACAGGTTCAGCGTAGAGCCCTGTGGGAGTGGGCTCGACCTGCGATGGCGTCAGCCCGGGCAGCCGGGGCAACGTTGGACCTTGTGGGAGCGGGTTTACCCGCGAATGCGTCAGCCCGACCAACGCAGCGGCTGCGTCTTACCCCTCCAGGTATTTCCCCGCCAGCTGTTCCGCGGCCCCGCGTGCAGGCCCCACCAGATGTGGCGCCACCAGCATCATCACTTGATACACCACGATGCCCACGTCCCCTTCACGGCCGAGCACTCGCTGGTAATCGAGCGAGAACATCAAGGTCAGGGTGATCTGTTCCACCAGTTGTCCCAACGCCTGCATCTCGCTGATCACAAGGCCTTGACTCTTTAGGCTCGCCAGCAGGGCCGCGAGGGTGCGCTTGAGGGCGTTGATCAGGCTGCGCATGCCGCGGGCCAGTTTCGGTAGGCGCCCGGTCAGGTTCGACAGGTCCTGGAACAGAAAGCGGTACTGGGCCATGTGCTCGACGATCAGGTGCAGGAACAGCCAGTAATCCTCAGCGTCCAGGCGCACCCCCAGAGGCGGGTCGAGCAGCGGCATGAGCGCTTCCTCGAAGCGCTCGAACAACCCCAGCACCAGCGGCTCCTTGCCATGGAAGTGGTAATAGAGGTTGCCTGGGCTGATGCCCAGTTCGTTGGCGATCTCCAGGGTCGAGACGTTGGGTTCGCCCTGGCGGTTGAACAATTGCAGGGCGCATTCGAGGATACGGTCGCGAGTCTTCATCGTTTCAGCGCGCCCTGACATAGCTGCCCGGCGCCGGGGCCAGCGGTGGGTAGCTGGCGTTGCCAAGCTCGGTGCCGGGCGCCTTCAGGCGGCCCGAGCGCTGGCCGATCCACTCCAGCCACTGGGGCCACCAGCTGCCTTCGTGACGCGTGGCGTCATGCACCCATGCACGTGGGTCGCTGGACAGTTTGGGGTTCTCCAGGAAATGCGCCTTGGGGTTGCCAGGCGAATTGATGATGCTCTGGATATGGCCGCTGTTGGCCAGCACGAAGCGGCGTTTGCCTCCGAGCAGCAACGCCGAGCGGTACACCGCATCCCACGGGGTGATGTGATCGTTGTTGCCGGCAACGGTGAAGCTGTCCAGGGTGACCTGCGCCAGGTCGATTGGTGTGCCGCACACTTGCATGCCGTTCGGGTAGGTCAGCGGGTTGAGTTTGAAGAAGTCCAGCAGCTCACCATGGAATGCAGCGGGCAGTCGGGTGTTGTCGGCGTTCCAGTAGAGGATGTCGAAGGCCGGTGGTGTCCTGCCCAGCAGGTAATTGTTGATCCAGTAGTTCCAGATCAGGTCGTTGGGTCGCATCCAGGCGAAGATCCGCGCCACTTCGCCGCCATCGAGTACGCCACGCTGGTAGGAGCGGCGCTTGGAGGCCTCGATGGTCTGCTCGTCGGCGAACAGGCTCGCGGGGCTGTCGAACTGGCTGTCCAGCAAGCTGACCAGGTAGGTGGCGCTGCGTACCCGACGCAATTGGCCCTTGGCCTGCAAGTGGCCTTGCAGGGCGGCCATGGTCAGGCCACCGGCACAGGCCCCCATCAGATTGGGGTCGCGGCTGCCGCTGATGCTGCGGCAGGCGACGAGGGCCTCTTCCAGCGCCTCCACATAGCTCGACAGCCCCCACTCGCGGTGACGTGGGTCGGGATTGCGCCAACTGACCATGAACACCTGCAGGCCGTTCTTCAGCATGTACTGCACGAAGCTGTTGGTCGGCCCCAGGTCGAAGATGTAGTACTTGTTGATCTGCGGCGGAATGATCACCAGCGGCCGAGCGTACTGTTTTTCGCTCATCGGCTTGTACTGGATCAGCTCCAGCAGCTCGTTGCGAAACACCACCGCGCCCGGCGTGGCGGCGAGGTTCACGCCCACTTCGAAGGCGCGCTCGTCCACCTGGCGCGGCAGGCCGTCGTTATGACGCAGGTCGTCGAGCAGGTGCGCCACGCCGCGGGCCAGGCTCAGGCCGCCGGTATTGAAGATTTCCTTGACCGCCAGGGGGTTGAGCAGCGAGTTGCTCGGCGCCAGGGCGTCGTTGAGCAGGTTGAACAAAAAGTGCACTCGGGCGCGGTCATCATCGTCCAGCGCGCTTTCCTCGATCCACTGACGGGTCTGTTTTTGCCAGGCCAGGTAGGCCTGCAGTCCGCGCCGGTAGAAAGGATTCTGGCTCCAGGTCGGGTCGCTGAAGCGGCTATCGCGCGGGTGGGGCTGATGGGGGGCGTCGCCGAGCATCACCCGCGTCAACTGACCGCCCAGGGCCAGCAGGTGATGGGCGGTATGCAAGGGGTTGCGCAGGCCAAGGCGGCCGACATTGCGCAGCGTCGAGAACAGATCGCGCCCGCGCAGGCCGGTGATCGCGTTTTGTACATTGATGCTCGTGGCGGGGACCGGTGTCGTCCCTTTTACCGGTTTGTCTTTCATCCCACACTCCGTCGTAAGGCTTCATCCACGTTCGTTTCGCGTAACCATCACCACCGGTGGGGCCCGGTTCAGCCGCCAGGACCTGGGGCCGGGCGCGGGTGCATGACCGCGCGCTGACGCTCCTGCTGGAGGAATTTCATGATGATCGGCGCCACGGCTTCGGCCCGGGTAATCAGGAACAAATGCCCATCGTCGATGATGTGCAACTGTGCATTGGGGATACGCCAGGCCAGCAGGCGCATGTTGATCAGGGGGATCAGCGGATCATCATCGCCGGCCAACACCAAGGTCGGCTGCTGGAGCTTGTGCAGCCAATGGATGCTGGTCCAGCCGAGGCCGGCGAACAGTTGCCAGTAGTAGCCGGTCTTGCCGCCGGAGCGCACTTTGGCCGCATGGTGCAGTGCCAGGTCAGGGTCGCGGCGAAAACCACCGCCATAGATCAGCGGGGCGATGCGGATCACATGGGAGGGCTGCACATAGCGCCGGGGGCTGGCCATCATCATCAGCACCTTGGGCTTACCCGGCACCATGAAGGCGCCGGCGGCCGTCGCGGCCAGGATCAGTTTCTTGCAGCGCTCGGGGTAGTCGTGGGCGAATTGCTGGGCCAGGGCGCCGCCCCAAGAGACGCCGATCACATTGACCTGGCCATAGTCGAGGTAGTCGAGCATGCGCGCGGTCAGCTTGGCCAGGCCCGGGAAGCGGTAGGGGCGGCTGGGCGTGGACGAGCCGCCGACACCCGGCACATCGAAGGCGATGACCTCGATGTCCGGGTCCAGCGCCTCGATGAACGGGAACACCAGCTCAAGGTTGGCGCCGATGCCGTTGAAGATCAGCAAGGGCGTCAGGTGCGGCTTGCCAGGGCGGACCGCGGTGCGAATGGACTGGTTGTCCAGCTCGACTGTCCTGAATATGTAGGGTTGCGGCATGCGCGGAACTCTAGGTCAATAAAGCGCCATGGCGCCGGCGAGCGGCCATGGCGACAGGTCTCATCGTTCGTGGACGTACGTGCCCGGTGCCGCTTCGCCCGCGCTGTAGGCGCGGTTGCCCAGGCGGGGCGGCGCTTTTTTCAGTTCACCTGCGCGTTCGCCCAGCCAGGCTTGCCAGTGTAGCCACCAGGAGTCGGCGTGCTTGATCGCGTTCTCCTGCCAGGCCACCGGATCGTCCGGCCGGTCTTCACCGGTCATGAAGCGTGCCTTTGGGTTGCCGGGCGGGTTGAGGATGCTCTGGATATGCCCGCTGTTGGACAGCACGAACTCGATCTTGCCGCCGAACAGGTGCGCCGAGCGATAGCAGGACTGCCACGGGGTGATGTGGTCGGCGGTGCCGGCGACGCTGTAGATGTCGCAGTGGACCTTCTTGAGGTCGATGGCGGTGCCGGACACTTCCAGGGCGTCGGCGCGAGTCAGTGGGTTGTTCTTGAACATTTCGATCAGGTCGCCGTGGAAGGCGGCGGGCAGGCGCGTGGTGTCGTTGTTCCAGTACAGAATGTCGAAGATCGGCGGCTCGTTGCCGAGCAGGTAGTTGTTGACCCAGTAGTTCCAGATCAGGTCGTTCGGGCGCATCCACGCGAACACCTTGGCCATGTCGCTGCCTTCTAGCACGCCGGCCTGGTAGGAGTGGCGCTTGGCGGCTTCGAGGGTCTGCTCGTCGACGAACAGCGCGACCTGGGTGTCCATGGTGGTGTCCAGTACGCTGACCAGCAGGGTCAGGGCATTGACCTTGTTCTCGCCCAGCGCCGCGTAGTGGCCGACCAGTGCGGTGCAGGTGATGCCGCCGGAGCAGGCACCGAGCATGTTCAGATCCTTGCTGCCGGTGATCGACAGCACCGCGTCCACGGCTTCCTTGAGTGCATCGATGTAGGTCGAAAGACCCCATTCGCGTTGAGCTTTGGTGGGGTTGCGCCAGCTGATGATGAAGGTCTGCTGGTTCGAGCGCAGGCAATAGCGCGCCAGGCTCTTTTCCGGGCTCAGGTCGAAGACGTAGAACTTGTTGATCTGCGGCGGCACGATCAGCAGCGGACGGGCGTGCACCTGCTCGGTGATGGGGCTGTACTGGATCAGTTCCAGCACGTCGTTGCGGTACACCACGGCCCCTTCGCTGGTCCCCAGGTTCTTGCCCACCTCGAAGGCATCCATGTTCACCTGGCTGGGCATGCCGCCGTTGTTGACCAGATCCTTCGCCAGGTTGGACAGGCCATCGAGCAGGCTCTTGCCGCCGGTCTCGAAGAAGCGCTTGACCGCTGCCGGGTTGGCCAGGGTATTGGTCGGCGCCATGGCTTCGGTCATGAGGTTGAGGACGAACTGCCCGCGGCTGACATCCTGGGGGGAGAGGTCGCTGTTGCCGATCCAGTCCTGCAGCTCCTTGCGCCAGGCCAGGTAGGTCTGCAGATAGCGGCGATACAGCGGGTTCTGACTCCAGGCCGGGTCGTTGAAGCGACGGTCGTCGCCACTGGGCTGCAGGCTGGATTTGCCCAGCAGCACGTTCTTGAGTTCCAGGCCGAAGTGCGCCACATGCTTGACGCTGTGCAGCGGCTGGCGAACGGTCTGGCGCAGGACGGTGCGTGCCGACGTCAGCAGATCCTTGCGACGAATGCCGATGACCGGGTTCAGGCCCAAAGTGTTCTCCGAGGCCTGCCGCTGCAACTCATCGTTGTTCTTGTTACTCATCTACGACGCTCCGTTGTCCTGAGACGAGTACCGGTTGGCTGTGGCGGGTACACAGACGATTGCCCGGTACTGCTGCTCGGGTGACCAGTGATAAGAAACAGCGGTGCTGCGACCGGATGCGTCAGGCGATGAGCTGCGGGGTTTTCTGCGTGTGAAGACAGCCTGCTTTCGCTCGCGACCTCTACATACCGGCCCGACCCTGACCGCGCGTTTGGCGATGCAGGGAACTTGCCAGCTCCATTGGTTACCCGACTTTCATGTAATGCGCAAGACAGCTCGCGCATGAGCTGTCTGTAAGGCATTCAAACAGATGAGATTAGAAAACGCGCTCTAAAGCGTGGAAGTCTTGCACTAGAGCATGAGTTTGACGACGGATTCGGCCGGATCCCGGGATTTTCCGGCTTTGTGCAACTCATCGAGGTACTCGGCCCACAACTGCTCCTGGCGCAGGCACAGCTGCTCGAGGTATTCCCAGGTGAACAGACCGCTGTCGTGGCCGTCATCGAAGACCAGTTTCAGGGCGTATTGCCCGGCAGGCTCCAGGCCCGTCAGGCCGACGTTGATCTTGCCGAACTGCAGGATCGGATTGCCGTGACCCTGGACCTCGGCGGAGGGGGAGTGCACGCGCAGGAACTCGGCGGGCAGGTGATAGACCTCGCCGGGGGCGTAGGTGAGGCTGAGGGTCTTGGAGGCTTTGTGCAGGTTGATGGCGGTGGGCAGGCGGGCCATGGGGGAATCTCTCGGGAGCTGATAAGGCAAGCTTCCAGCTTCTTGTGGAGGGATTCAAGGGCCCATTCGCGGGTGAACCCGCTCCCACAAGGTCACTGCAATCCTTGTGGAGCGGGTTACCCGTGAAGAAGGCGACGCTGGGCTTACAGGATGTAGCGCGACAGGTCTTCGTTCTGCGCCAGCTCACCGAGGTGGCTGTTCACGTAGGACGCGTCGATGCGGATCGGCGCTTCGTCATGGGCGCTGGCCAGGTCGCCCGCGCTGAACGACACCTCTTCGAGCAGGCGCTCGAGCAGGGTGTGCAGGCGGCGTGCGCCGATGTTCTCGGTCTTCTCGTTGACCTGGTAGGCGATCTCGGCCAGGCGCTTGATGCCGTCGGCGGCGAACTCGATGTTCAGGCCTTCGGTCTTGAGCAGCTCACGGTACTGCTCGGTGAGCGAGGCGTGCGGCTCCTGCAGGATGCGCTCGAAGTCTTCCGGGGTCAGCGCCTTTAGCTCAACGCGGATCGGCAGACGGCCTTGCAGTTCAGGCACCAGATCGCTCGGCTTGCTCAGGTGGAACGCACCGGAGGCGATGAACAGGATGTGGTCGGTCTTGACCATGCCCAGCTTGGTGTTGACGGTGCAGCCTTCGATCAGCGGCAGCAGGTCACGCTGGACACCTTCGCGGGAGACATCGGCGCCGCCGACGTTGCCACGCTTGGCCACTTTGTCGATCTCGTCGATGAACACGATGCCGTGCTGCTCGACCGCTTCCAGCGCCTTGGCCTTGAGTTCTTCCTCGTTGACCAGGCGGCTGGCTTCCTCGTCACGGACCATCTTCAGCGCTTCCTTGACCTTGAGCTTGCGCGCCTTGCGCTTGCCCTTGCCCATGTTGGCGAACAGGCTTTGCAGCTGATTGGTCATTTCTTCCATGCCGGGCGGCGCGGCAATCTCGACGCCCATGGACTCGGCCACTTCGATCTCGATTTCCTTGTCGTCCAGCTGGCCTTCGCGCAGGCGCTTGCGGAACAGCTGGCGGGTATTGGAATCGCTGCTCGACTGCGAGGCTTCCTCGGCGAAGCTGCTGACCCGGGCCTGAGGCAGCAGGGCGTCGAGGATGCGGTCTTCGGCGGCGTCCTCGGCGCGGTGGCGCACGCGGATGATCTCTTGCTCGCGGAGCATCTTCAGTGCGGCATCGGCCAGGTCACGGATGATCGATTCGACGTCACGGCCAACGTAGCCCACTTCGGTGAACTTGGTGGCCTCGACTTTGAGGAACGGGGCGTTGGCCAGCTTGGCCAGGCGACGGGCGATTTCGGTCTTGCCCACGCCGGTGGGGCCGATCATCAGGATGTTCTTGGGAGTGACCTCGGCGCGCAGCTCGGCCGGCAGCTGCATGCGGCGCCAGCGGTTGCGCAGGGCGATGGCCACGGCGCGCTTGGCGTCGTCCTGGCCGATGATGTGGCGGTTGAGTTCGTGAACGATCTCGCGGGGGGTCATGGACATGATGAAAATGGTCCTTGATCAGAGTGGGTCAGCGTGGAAAAGCCCTGTCACCGGGACAGGGCGCCAGAACAGCTGATCACTCGGCCAGGTCCTGCTCCTCGATGGTCAGGTTGTGGTTGGTGAACACGCAGATGTCGCCGGCGATGTTCAGGGCGGTCTCGGCGATCTCGCGGGCCGAGAGGTCGGTCTTGTTGAGCAGGGCGCGGGCGGCGGCCTGGGCGTAGGCACCACCGGAACCCATGGCGATCAGGCCGTCTTCGGGCTCGACCACGTCACCGTTGCCGGTGATGATCAGGGAAGCGTCCTTGTTGGCCACGGCAAGCATGGCTTCCAGGCGGCTCAGGGAGCGGTCGGTACGCCACTCCTTGGCCAGTTCCACGGCGGCGCGGATCAGGTGGCCCTGGTGTTTTTCCAGCTGGCCTTCGAAACGCTCGAACAGGGTGAAGGCGTCGGCGGTGGCACCGGCGAAGCCGGCGATGACCTGGCCGTGGTACAGGCGACGGACTTTCTTCGCGTTGCCCTTCATCACGGTGTTGCCGAGGGAAACCTGGCCGTCGCCGCCCATGACGACTTTGCCGTGGCGGCGGACTGAAACGATGGTAGTCAAGGGGGAGTCTCCACGCAGCGGGGCGAAAATGCCTGTTGCAGACTCATATGGGGGTGGGGGGAAGGATTTCAACCGTGGGGGATGAGTGGTAGCGCTGGGGCAGGACCATTTGCCTTGCGCCATTCGCGGGTAAACCCGTTTCCACAGGGGTATCGAGGCCCCTGTGGAAACGGGTTTACCCGCGAAAAGGGCGATGCGGTCTGTCAGGCCTCGTGGCAGACGTGCCCGTCGACCAAGGTATAACGCACCGCGCCCGGCAGGCAGTGGCCGATGAACGGGCAGTTCTCGCCGCGTGAATACCATTGCTCGCCCGCCACGGTGGAGGCGTTCGGGTCGAACAGCACCAGGTCCGCCGCTGCGCCGACCTTCAGCTCGCCCGCCGGCAGACGCATGGCCGCAGCCGGGCCGCTGGAGAGGCGTGCCAGCAGGGTCGGCAGGTCGAGCAGGCCGTCTTCGACCAGGGTCATGGCCAATGGCAGCAGCAGTTCGACGCTGCTGATCCCAGGCTCGGTGGCGCCGAACGGTGCCAGCTTGGCGTCACGCTCGTGGGGCTGGTGGTGGCTGGAGATCGCCTGGATCACCCCCGACTTGACGGCCTCGCGCAGGCCGTCGCGGTCGGCGGCGGTGCGCAGCGGAGGCTGCACGTGATAGAGGCTGGAGAAGTCGCGCAGGGCCTCGTCGGTGAGGATCAGCTGGTACAGCGCCACATCGGCGGTGACCGGCAGGCCTAGCTGCTGGGCCTGGGCGATCAGCCGTGCGCCGCGGGCACTGGTGATCTGGCTGAAGTGCGCTCGCACGCCCGTCTGCTCGACCAGCAGCAGGTTGCGCGCCAGGGCCACGGTCTCGGCCGTCTCGGGGATGCCCGGCAAGCCGAGGAAGCTGGCCATCGGGCCTTCATGGGCCAGGCCGCCCTGGGCCAGGTCGCGGTCCTGGGAGTGGAAGACCACGGTCAGGTCGAAGGTGGCGGCATATTCCAGCGCGCGGGCCAGGGTGCGATTGTTGGGGATTTCCTTCAGGCCGTTGCCGAAGGCCACGCAGCCGGTGTCGCGCAGGGCGACCAGTTCGGCCAGTTGCTCGCCTTCCAGGCCCTTGGTCAGCGCGCCGATCGGGTAGACCTTGCTGTTGGCCGCTTCCCGGGCGCGGTCGAGGATCAGTTCGGCGACTGCCGAGGTGTCCAGCACCGGTTTGGTCTGCGGCGGGCAGCACAGGCTGGTGACGCCGCCGGCGACCGCGGCGCGGGTCTCGCTGGCGATGTTGCCTTTGCGGCTGTAGCCCGGCTCACGCAGGGAGACGCCGAGGTCGACCAGGCCCGGTGCTGCCACCAGACCATCGGCCTGGATCGTGCGGGTGGCGCTGAAGCCGGCAGGCGCTGCGCCGATGGCGGCGATGCGACCGCCATCGAGGTGCAGGTCGGTGATGGTATCCAGGCCGCTGGCAGGATCGATGACCCGGGCGCCGATAATGCTGATGGTCACTGGGCGTTCTCCTGGTCGAATTGACGTTGCGCGGTCTGGCCGCTCATGGCCATGGACAGCACGGCCATGCGCACGGCGATGCCGTAGGTGACCTGGTTGAGGATCACCGAGTGCTGGCCGTCAGCCACGGCCGATTCGATCTCCACGCCACGGTTGATCGGGCCGGGGTGCATGACGATGGCATCGGGCTTGGCACCGGCCAGACGTGCGGTGGTCAGGCCGAACAGGCGGTAGAACTCGCCCTCGCTGGGCAGCAGGCCGCCGGCCATGCGCTCGCGCTGCAGGCGCAGCATGATCACCACGTCGACGTCTTTGAGGCCTTGGGCCAGATCGGTGTAGACCTTCACTCCGTACTGCTCGATGCCCACCGGAATCAGGGTCTTGGGGCCGATCACGCGGATGTCCGGGCAACCGAGGGCCTTGAGCGCCAGCATGTCGGAGCGGGCCACGCGCGAGTGCAGGATGTCGCCGACGATGGCGACCGAGAGGTTCTCGAAGCTGCCCTTGTGACGACGAATGGTCAGCATGTCGAGCATGCCTTGGGTCGGGTGCGCATGGCGGCCGTCACCGCCATTGATCACGGCGACGTCGGGGCAGACATGTTCGGCGATGAAGTGCGCGGCGCCCGAGTCGGAATGGCGCACGACGAACATGTCGGCGGCCATGGCCTCGAGGTTGCGCAGGGTGTCGAACAGGGTCTCGCCCTTGCTGGTCGAGGAGGTCGACACATTCAGGCTGATCACGTCCGCCGACAGGCGCTGGGCGGCCAGTTCGAAGGTAGTGCGGGTGCGGGTGGAGTTTTCGAAGAACACGTTGCAGACGGTCTTGCCGCGCAGCAACGGGACTTTTTTCACAGCCCGGGCGCCAACTTCCAGGAAGGAGTCGGCGGTGTCGAGGATCTCGGTCAGCAGTTCGCGGGGCAAACCGTCGAGCGAGAGAAAGTGGCGCAGCTGGCCCTGGTCATTGAGCTGCAGCGGGCGCTTGGCGTCGAATGGCGTCATCGCGGGGGACTCTTAAAGGGCGGAAGCGGTGGCGAGGTCCTGGCGCTCGAGGGCGAGCGGTGCGGGTCCGGTCAATTTTACCCGTTCAGTGGGCGCCAG
The DNA here is from genome assembly GCF_048068075.1 of Pseudomonas sp. NY15354. Lineage (NCBI taxonomy): Bacteria > Pseudomonadati > Pseudomonadota > Gammaproteobacteria > Pseudomonadales > Pseudomonadaceae > Pseudomonas > Pseudomonas sp. NY15354. Next base: position 203,596 of record NZ_JBLUPV010000002.1, on the reverse strand, counting down.
TTGCAAGGTGGCGCCGAGCACGTTCGGGCGGATCGGCAATTCGCCGGCGTCCAGGTCCAGGAGGCAGACCAGGGTGACGCTGGCCGGGCGGCCATAGTCGAACAGTTCGTTGAGCGCGGCGCGGATGGTGCGACCGCTCATCAGCACGTCGTCCACCAGCACCAGGTGCTGGCCTTCGATTTCGAAGGGCAGCTCGGAGGGGCGCACTTGTGGGTGCAGGCCGTTCTGGCTGAAGTCGTCGCGGTAGAAGGACACGTCCAGGGTGCCCAGCGGGCTGCTGTCGCCCAGCGCCTGCTGCAGGGCCTGCGCTACCCACACACCGCCTGTGCGGATGCCGATGAAACGTGGCTCGGTGATAGTGCGACGGGCCAGGTGGGCGCGAAGGTCGACGGCCATCTGCCGGATCAGATCGGCGGGATTGGGTAGGCTCATTGCGTGCTCCTCGGGAGGGGGCGCCGGGCTGGCCGGCGGCAAAGCGGATTTAAGTGTTGGCCTCCAGCCAGCCTTGCAGCAGCAGGGCGGCGGCAATGGCATCGACCGGGTTGTCGCGGTAGCTGCCATGGCGCGTGCCTCGGGCCATCTGCTCGCCCTTGGCCTCGAAGGTGGTCAAGCGTTCGTCATGGGTGTGCACGGGCAGGTTGTAGCGGCCATGCAGGCGACGGGCGAACTTCTCGGCGCGGGCGCTCATCTCGCTGGGCGTGCCGTCCATGTTCAGCGGCAGGCCGACGACGATGGCGTCGGGCTTCCATTCGGTAATGAGTTTTTCTACCTGGGCCCAGTCCGGCACACCGTTCTGGGCCTTGAGCGTGCACAGCTCGCGGGCCTGGCCGGTGACCACCTGGCCGACGGCCACGCCGATCTGTTTGCTGCCATAGTCGAAGCCCAGCAGCAGGCGTACCTCGGCCATCAGGCGTGGCCCGCCTGGCTGGTCAGCAGGCTGAGCTTGATCCCAAGGCTGGCGGCTGCTGCCTCCAGGCGCTGGTCGCTGGCCAGACCGAAGATGATTTCGGGGTCGAAGGGGCAGTTGAGCCAGGCGTTGTCGGCAAGCTCGGCCTCCAGTTGGCCCGCTTCCCACCCGGCGTAGCCCAGGGTGATCAGGCTTTGCTTGGGCCCCACGCCTTCGGCGATGGCGAACAGTACGTCCTGGGAAGTCGAGAGCGATAGCCCCTGCAGTTCGACCGTGGCCTGATAGCTGCAGTCGCTGCTGTGCAGCACGAAGCCGCGGTCGGTCTGCACCGGGCCACCCTGGTAGATCGGGACTTGCAGGGTACTGGCCGGTGGCTCCTCATCCGGGCGCAGCTGCTCCAGGATGTCGGCCAGGTTCAGCTCCTGCGGGCGGTTGATCACCAGGCCCATGGCGCCGTTGGCGTTGTGCTCGACGATGTAGGTGAGGGTCTGGGCAAAGTTCGGATCGACCATGTGCGGCATGGCGATCAGGAACTGATGCTTGAGGTAGCTCGGGCTGAGGGTTTTCATGAGTGATAGTGTGGCGTCAGGTGGCGAGACTGACAAGGTGCTCATCGAGGCTTGCGCGAACCCCTGTAGGCGCGGGTTCACCCGCGACTGTGTCCGGCAAGGCGACGTCATTGCTCGATCTAAAGCATTCGCGGGTAAACCCGCTCCTGCAAGGCTTTGCGTGGCAACGGCCAATGCGCTCGGCGCAGTCCGCTGCCCAGGCCGCCGATCAGTTGCTGGACAGGCGGTCGCCCCGGGCAAAGCGCCAGGTGCGGATGATTTCCAGGCGGTCGAACTCGGCCAGGTCGCCCGTGAACGGCGCGAATGGCGCAGCCAGGCGGACGATGCGCTGGGCTGCCTGGTCGAGCACCGGCTGGCCTGAGGATTCGAGCACCAGCACTTCATACAGCGAGCCGTCGCGGTTGATCGAGACCATCATGCGCAAGTTGCCGTAGATCTGCTGGCGACGTGCTTCTTCCGGGTAGTTGAGGTTGCCCACTCGCTCGACTTTCTTGCGCCACTCTTCCTTGTACCAGGCACCTTTGTCGCGCATGGTCGAGGCCGCGTTCAGGCGATGGATGCGCGGGCGCTTGGCATACAGCTGCTGTTCGTTGGACAGCTCCGCCTCGAGGCTGGCGATCTGGCTGGAGAGCTGCGAGCTGTCGAAGTCTGGCGTGGCTGCCTGAGGCTTGGGCTGCGCTTTGCTTTCCTTGGGTTTGGGCTCGACCTTCTGCACCTTCGGTGCCTTGGTGGCCACTGCGGATTTCTGCGGGGCGGGCGGGGTTTCCTGGCGAGCGGCCGGGGGCGGGGTGATCTTGTTGATCTTGCTGTCCTGGAACGGCGCGACCTCGGTGGTCTTGGGCACGGCTTTCTTTTCCAGGGTGCCACTGCCTTGCTGGTTGTCCTGGGCCTGGAAATCCGCCTTCTCGGGCGGTTTCTCGCTTTTGAAGGTGGCCAGGGTGATGTCCATGGTGTGGCGGATTTCACTGGGCTTGCTGATGGAGAAGCCCACGCCGAGGATCAGCGCCAGGTGCACCAAGGCAGCCAGGAACAGGGTGAAGCCGAGCCGGTCCACCGGGCGGACGCGGGGTGGCAGCAGGTCGGCGGGGATGTCGGCGGGCAGCGTCATCAGGTATCCAAAGGCAGCTTCGAGTCACAAGCTGCAAGCTTCAAGTAAAAGCGGCTCGGTGCAGGCCTGCACGTACTTGCAGCTTACAGCTTGCGGCTGCGCATCATACCCCACTGCGCGGCGTTGCCACGTGTCCTCGGTCAGCGCGCCTTGAGCTTGCGATCAATGGCGTCCATCAACTGGGCGCCGATGTGGGTGTCGTAGGCGGCATCGATCTCGCGGATGCAGGTCGGGCTGGTGACGTTGATCTCGGTCAGGTAGTCGCCGATCACGTCCAGGCCGACGAACAGCAGCCCCTTCTCGCGCAGCGTCGGGCCAACCTGGGCGGCGATCCAGCGGTCGCGCTCGGTCAGTGGGCGGGCTTCGCCACGGCCGCCGGCGGCCAGGTTGCCGCGGGTCTCGCCGCTGGCCGGAATGCGCGCCAGGCAGTAGGGCACCGGCTCGCCGTCGATCATCAGGATGCGTTTGTCGCCGTCCTTGATTTCCGGCAGGTACTCCTGGGCCATGATCTGCTGGGTGCCGTGCTGAGTGAGGGTCTCGAGGATCACTGACAGGTTGGGGTCGTCCTTGCGGTGGCGGAACACCGAGGCGCCGCCCATGCCGTCCAGCGGCTTGAGAATCACGTCGCCACGGCTGTTGGCGAACTCGCGCAGGATGTCCACGCGGCGGCTGACCAGCGTAGGCGCCATGCACTGCGGGAACTGGGTGGCGAACAGCTTCTCGTTGCAATCGCGCAGGCTTTGCGGGCGGTTGACCACCAGCACGCCTTCACGCTCTGCCTGCTCCAGCAGGTAGGTGCTGTAGACGAATTCCATGTCGAAGGGCGGATCCTTGCGCATCAGGATCACATCCAGCTCGCTCAGGGCGCTGTCCTGCTCCTCGCCCAGCTCGAACCAGCGGGCCGGATCGGCGAACACCTTCAGCGGGCGCATCTGGGCCCGGGCCTGGCCTGCGCCCAGGTAGAGGTCGCGCTGCTCCATGTAGAACAGGCTCCAGCCACGTTCCTGGGCCGCCAGCAGCATGGCCAGCGAGCTGTCCTTTTTGTAGGAGATGGACGCGATGGGGTCCATGACAATCCCGAGGCGAACGCTCATGGGGTGATTCCTCTTGGCGGCGCGGGGCCGCGGTGATTCGAAAGAAAAGTGGCTCAGGGTGGCGCCGGGAGCGCCGATGGTCAAGGGGTTCGGCGGATGGAATGCCCTCCCGGAGTGTGCTAAAAATGCCGGACAAGCGGCTTGTGGGGCTGCGCACCGGCGCGGGAACTGCTGTGCAGTCCATCGCAGGCTCTGCCAGCTCTCACGCCTGGAATGCAAACCCTGTGGGCGCGGGCCAGGCCTGCGACGCGGCCCCTGGATTTCCGCCCCAGCAGCGATGGTAGCGCAACTATGGAACAACCCCTGAAGGTGATGGTGATCGACGATTCGCGCACGATCCGCCGCACCGCGCAGATGTTGCTCGGCGAGGCCGGCTGCGAGGTGATCACCGCCAGTGATGGTTTCGATGCCCTGGCCAAGATCGTCGACCACAAGCCCCAGGTCATCTTCGTCGATGTGCTGATGCCTCGCCTGGACGGTTACCAGACCTGCGCGGTGATCAAGCAGAACAGCGCCTTCAAGGACACCCCGGTCATCCTGCTGTCCTCGCGCGATGGCCTGTTCGACAAGGCCCGAGGCCGGGTGGTCGGCTCCGACCAGTTCCTGACCAAACCATTCAGCAAGGAAGAACTGCTCGATGCGATCAGGGCCCATGTGCCCGGTTTCGTCGCGCAAGAACAACACGCACCCTGACCCCGCCCACCCTGGCGGCGTCTTCTTTTCCTTTCATGGGGAAACAGCATGGCCCGAGTTTTGATCGTCGACGATTCGCCGACAGAGATGTACAGACTGACCGCCTGGCTGGAGAAGCATGGCCACCAGGTGCTCAAGGCCGACAACGGCGCCGATGGCGTGGCCCTGGCCCGTCAGGAAAAGCCCGACGCAGTGCTGATGGATATCGTCATGCCTGGCATGAATGGCTTCCAGGCCACCCGCCAGTTGAGCAAGGACCCTGAGACTCGTGCCATTCCGGTGATCGTGGTCACCACCAAGGACCAGGAGACCGACCGGGTCTGGGCCACGCGCCAGGGCGCGCGGGACTTCCTGACCAAGCCTGTGGAAGAGGCGGCCCTGATCAGCAAGCTCAAAGAAGTGCTCGGGGCTTGACCACCCGCCCCCATGGCGCGTCGCTGACCGCCTTCGAGCTGTTGCTGGACATCGACCGGCGCTGTCGCCTGTTGGTGGCCGACCAGCCCCTGCAGGACACCCGTGTGCAGCAGTGGAGCGGCATTGGGTTTCGTATTGCCGGGCAGTGGTTCGTGGCCCCCATGGGCGAAGTCGCCGAGGTTCTGCATGAGCCGCGCAGTAGCCGGGTCCCGGGTGTGCAGCCCTGGGTCTGTGGTGTGGCCAACCTGCGGGGTCGACTGCTGCCGGTGATGGACCTGAGCGCCTTCTTTGGCCTGGGTCCGGCCGTGGCGGGCAAGCAACGTCGGGTGCTGGTGCTGGATCACGAGGAGCTGTTCGCCGGCCTCTTGGTGGACGAAGTCCTGGGTCTTCAGCACTTCGCACTGAGCAGCCTGGAGCTGTCGCCGCCGCAGCCCTTGCTGCGTGCCGCGGCGCCCTTCGTCCAGGGCCATTTCCCCCGTGAACGCAACTGGGCGATCTTCAGCCCGTTCGCCCTGGCCCAGGCGCCGGGCTTTCTCGACGTGGCGTTGTAGAGGATCCTTCGACCGTGAACAAACCCGCCACTCCCGTCGCACCGGTTGCCGAGAGTCAGCGCAGCCGCAGTATCGCGCAGATCACCGCGCTGTTTCTGGTGCTGATCCTGGCGATCATCCTGCTGTTCGCCAACTTCGCTTACCTCAATACCCAGTCCAACTACGACAAGCAGTACATCGGCCATGCCGGCGAGTTGCGCGTGCTGTCCCAGCGCATCGCCAAGAACGCCACCGAAGCGGCGGCCGGCAAGGCACTGGCGTTCAAGCTGCTGTCCGATGCGCGCAATGACTTCGAGCGTCGCTGGCGCTACCTGCGCGAGGGCGACAAAGCCACCGGGCTGCCGCCTGCACCGCTGACCGTGCGGGACGAGATGGACGCGGTCCGCCAGGACTGGGACAACCTGCGCAAGAACACCGACACCATCCTGGCCAGCGAGCAGACCGTGCTGTCGCTGCACCAGGTGGCGGCGACGCTGGCCGAGACCGTGCCGCAGTTGCAGGTCGAATACGAAAAAGTCGTGGAGATCCTCCTGCAGAGCGGGGCGCCGGCGAGCCAGGTGGCGGTAGCCCAGCGCCAGTTGCTGTTGGCCGAGCGCATCCTCGGCTCGGTCAATACCGTGCTGGCCGGCGACGACACCTCGGTGCAGGCCGCCGACGCCTTTGGCCGCGATGCCAGCCGCTTTGGGCAGGTTCTCGAAGGCATGCTCGGCGGCAACCCGGCGATTCACGTGACCAAGGTCGAGGACGCCGATGCCCGCGCCCGCCTGGCCGAGATCGCCGAGTTGTTCCAGTTTGTCTCAGGCTCGGTGGACGAAATCCTTGAAACGTCGCCCGAGCTGCTGCGCGTGCGCGAGGCGGCCGGCAATATCTTCAGCCTCTCGCAAACCTTGCTCGATGAAGCCTCGCACCTGGCCAACAGTTTCGAGAACCTGGCCAGCGGTCGCACCCTGGCGACCATCGGCGGTTACCTGCTGGGCTTGGTGGCGCTGGCCTCGATCATCCTCATAGGCCTTGTGATGGTGCGCGCCACTCACCGCCAACTGCGCGAGACCGCCGAGAAGAACGAGCGCAACCAGCAGGCGATCATGCGTCTGTTGGACGAGATCGAGGAGCTGGCCGACGGGGACCTCACGGTCACCGTGTCGGTCACCGAGGACTTCACCGGCGCCATCGCCGATTCGATCAACTATTCGGTCGACCAGTTGCGCGATCTGGTGGCCACCATCAACCACAGCGCCGAGCAAGTCGCCGCCGCCGTGCAGGACACCCAGAACACCGCACGCCAGCTGGCCAAGGCCTCCGAACATCAGGCCGAGCAGATCAGCGAGGCGTCCCTGGCGGTGGGCGACATGGTCGAGTCGATCGACCGGGTGTCGTCCCACGCCTACGAGTCGGCCAAGGTCGCCGAGCGTTCGGTCGCCATCGCCAACAAGGGCAACGAGGTGGTGCACAACACCATCCACGGCATGGACAACATCCGCGAGCAGATCCAGGACACCGCCAAGCGGATCAAGCGCTTGGGAGAGTCTTCCCAGGAGATCGGCGATATCGTCAGCCTGATCGACGACATTGCTGATCAGACCAACATCCTCGCACTCAATGCCGCGATCCAGGCCTCCCTCGCCGGCGAGGCGGGGCGCGGGTTTGCCGTGGTCGCCGACGAGGTGCAGCGCCTGGCCGAACGCTCCTCGTCGGCCACCCGACAGATCGAGGCACTGGTGCGGACCATTCAGGTCGATACCAACGAGGCGGTGATCTCCATGGAGCAGACCACCGCCGAAGTGGTGCGCGGTGCGCGCCTGGCCCAGGACGCCGGGGTGGCCCTGGCCGAGATCGAAGGGGTGTCGCAGACCCTCGCCGAGCTGATCCACAGCATTTCCGATGCGGCCCAGTTGCAGACCTCCTCGGCCGGGCAGATCTCCCACACCATGGCGGTGATCCAGCAAATCACTTCCCAGACCTCGGCCGGCTCCAGCGCCACCGCCGACAGTATCCGCCACCTGGCGCGCATGGCCAGCGAGATGCGTCGCTCGGTGTCCGGGTTCACCCTGCCGGCACCCGCCGAGCGGCGTTGAGGAGCGACTGATGGCTGCTTCAGCAGTGAGCCCCGAACGCCACGACACTGTCGCTCTCGCATGGGTCAAAGCGCCCATCCTCGATTGCCTGGGGCAGGCCCGTCAGGCCTTGGAGCGGTTCGCCAGCGAGCCGGGCGATCCGGCGATGCTGGCTTTCTTCGTCGACAACCTGCATCAGGTCCAGGGCTGCCTGCGCATGCTCGAACTGCGCGGCGCGGCGCATCTGGCCGAAGAGCTTGAGTTACTGGGACGGGCCATGGCTGATGGCCAGGTCAGCCCGCGGGGTGACTGCCTGGGCGCGCTGTTCCGGGGGCTCGAGCAATTGCCGCCGTATCTGGAGCGACTGCGCGGCTCGCGGCATGACCTGCCGTTGGTGGTGGTGCCCCTGCTCAACCAGTTGCGCAACTGCCGTGGCGTCGAGCCATTGCCCCAGGGCAGCTTGGTCGGCGGCGTGGCGCAGCGCCTGGCTGGGGCGGCCGACCTGGCTGACCTGGACTTGTCCCTGGGCAACTGGCGCGAGCAGTTGCAGGCCGGTCACGGACGCGATGCCCTGCGCTCGGTGGTGACTGCGCTGTGCGATGACCTGATGCGCATCAAGGACCGCCTGGACCAGTACATGCGAGGGGACCGCTCGCAGCACGAGCAACTGGAGGCCCTGTTGGCGCCGTTGCGCCAGGTGGCCGATACCCTGGCGGTGCTTGCTTTCCAGCAGCCGCGCCGGGTGATCATCGACCAGGTGCTGGTGCTGCAGGCCCTGGCTCAGGGTGAGCAGGCGGTGGACGATGCCGTGCTGATGGATGTCGCCGGTGCCTTGTTGTACGTGGAGGCCACGCTCAACGGCATGGTCGGCCCGCTGGAAGAGAGCGGCCAGAGTGGCCTGCCGGGAGCGGATCTGACAGAGATTCGCCAACTGGTGCTCAATGAGTCCCTGGCGGTGCTGCAACAGGCCAAGGATCTGATCGGCGACTGCCTGGAGTCCGGCTGGCCAGCGGAGCGCTTGCAGCCGCTGCCGGGGCTTTTGCATCAGATCCGTGGCGCACTGACGATGCTGATGTGGCCTGAGGCCGCCGAGGTGTTCGGTGGCTGCGCCGGTTTTGTGCAGGGTTGGCTGTCACACCTGGAACAGCCGCCACCTGCAGATGAACTGGCGCACCTGGCCGAGGCCCTGAGCGCCGGCGAATGCCATGTGCAATGGCGGGTAGCCGACCCGCTGGTGGATGCCCAGCCGTTCATCGACAAGGCGCGGGCCAGCCTGGCGGCGCTGGGCGTGGCGTGCGGGCAGGCCCATGCCAGCGTCGAGCTCGAAGCGGTCGATGACGAATTGCGCGATGTCTTCCTCGAAGAGGCCGGCGAACTGCTCCCGGAAATCGAACGCCACTGGCTGCGCTGGCGCGCCGACAATGCCTTGCGCGAGGCTCTGGTCGAGGTGCGCCGGGCCCTGCATACCCTCAAGGGCAGTGGGCGCATGGTCCATGCCGAGGCGCTGGCGGAGCTTGCCTGGGGCGCCGAGCACTTGCTCAATCGTGTGCTGGAAGGCCGCATCACCCTCGGCGCCGACGGCGTGCTGGCCCTGCAGCAGGTGTTCGTCCGGCTCCCGGACCTGCTCGCCGACTTCGCGGTGGGCCATCTGCCGTCGCGGGTCGAGGTCGAGCCGTTGTCCAGTCATCTGCACCATCTGGCGATCAACGATGCGCCCGTGCCCGCGCAGGTCGACGGGCTCGACCCGCAATTGCTGGCGATCTTCGGCAACGAGGCCCAGGGCCACCTCGCCAGCCTGGAAGCGTTCCTGCGCGATGCCGATGGCCATGGCACGCCTGTCAACGACAGCCTGCAGCGCGCCCTGCATACCCTCAAGGGCAGCGCGGCGATGGCCGGGGTCCTGCCGATCGCCGAGCTGGCGACCGCCTTCGACCGTTTGGTGCGGGAATACAAAGGCCATGAATTGCCCTTGCAGGTGGCGGAGCTGGAGTGGCTGGAGGCGGCGCGCGCCCTGTTCCATCTCGGCCTTGCCCAACTGGGCAGCACGCCGTTGGCGGCCATTGCGGGGGCGGCGCAGTTGATCGAGGAAGTCGGGCAGTCGGTGGATGTGCGCCTGGCCTTCCTGCAGCAGGACCCACAGCACAGCCATCGACCCAAGCGCGACCCCCAACGAATCACCACATTCCTGACCCAGGGCATGGACATCCTGCTCGAGGCCGAGGCCCTGTTGTCGCGTTGGCAGGCGCAACCAGGCGACCGTTCGGTACTGGAAACCCTATTGGACGAGCTGACCACCCTCGGCCAGTCGGCGTACTTGGCCGAGCTGTGGCAAGTGGATGAAGTCTGCGAGGCGTTGCTCGACCTGTATGGCGCGGTGGAGGAGGGCAGTTTGGCCGCCAACCCGCGATTCTTCGACTTGGCCCAGCAGGCCCATGAGGCGCTGCTCGACCTGTTCGACGAGATCGCCGCCGGCCAGGAACTCAGTGCGCGCGTCGATTGCATCGCGGCCATGCGTGGCCTGTTGGACGACGCCCTGGATCCCGGAATCATGGGCGTGGTGGGGCAGGATGCGGTGGCCCCGCTGGCGGCCTACCCGGCACCGAACGATCCGGCATTGGTGCAGCTGTTCCTCGACGAAGCGGGCGATATCCTCGACGGTGCCGACCAGGTACTGGCGCAGTGGGCCCAGGACCCGGACAACTTCTCGGCGCTGTCGACCTTGCAGCACGATATCCAGACCCTCAAGGGCGGTGCGCAGATGGCGGCCGTGGGTGTGGTTGAGGTGCTGGCGCAGGCGCTGGGTGCGCTTTATGAGGACCTGGTGGACCGGCGTCTGGGCGCCACGCCCCTGTTGCTCGCGCTGCTGCGCCGCGGCCATCAGGCCGTCGGGCAGATGTTGCAGGCCCTGCGCGATGGGCAGGCGCCGGCTTCGGCAACGGCGCTTTTGGGCGAGCTGCGCGAGTATCGCCATGCGCCGCCAGCGCCTGCGGCCGTCGAGGCGGTGGCGGACGACGCCCAGCGCTCCAACGACAACGAACTGCTGGAAGTCTTTCTCGAAGAAAGCTCGGACATCGTCGAAAGCGCCGCCGCTGCGTTGGCGCGTTGGCAGGCCGATCCGCGCAACAGCGTCGAGGTGGAGAACCTGCTGCGCGACCTGCACACCCTCAAGGGTGGGGCGCGGATGGTCGAGATCGCTGCCATCGGCGACCTGGCCCATGAACTGGAATTCTTGTACGAGCTGCTTGCCGCCGGGCGGCTGCCGCCGAGCCCGCCCCTGTTCGCCCTGTTGCAGAACTGCCACGACCGCCTGGCGCACATGCTCGATGCGGTACGCCTGGGTCAGCCGCTGCATGCGGCCACAGCGCTGATCGACTATATCCGCAACTTCAGCAGCGCCGCTTTGACCGACAGCGCGGCGGGCCAGGCCCCGGTCGAAACGCCCTCTCCCGAGGCGCCGGCCGCCACGCCGGAGCGTGTGCCGGGCGACATGGTCAAGGTGGACGCCGAGCTGCTGGATGACCTGGGCAACCTGGCCAGCGAGCACTCCGTCATTCGCGGGCGCATCGAGCAGCAGGTCAACGACGCCCAGTTCGCCCTCAACGAGATGGAAACCACGCTTGAGCGGATGCGTGACCAATTGCTGCGCCTGGACATCGAGACCCAGGGGCGGATGTCCAGCCGCTACCCGGCCGAGGGCGACGCCTACGAAGACTTCGACCCGCTGGAGATGGACCGTCATTCCCAGTTGCAGCAGTTGTCCCGAGCGTTGTTCGAGTCGGCCTCGGACCTGCTCGACCTCAAGGAAACCCTGGCCCAACGTGCCCAAGAGGCCTACAGCCTGCTGCAGCAGCAGGCGCGGGTGAACAGCCAGTTGCAAGAAGGCCTCACGGCCACCTTGATGGTGCCATTCGAGCGCCTGGTGCCGCGCTTGCAGCGGGTGGTCCGTCAGGTGGCCAGCGAGTTGGGCAAGCAGGTCGAACTGGTGGTGGGCAACGCAGAAGGTGAGTTGGACCGCAGCGTGCTCGAACGCATGGTGGCTCCCTTGGAACATATGCTGCGCAATGCCGTGGACCATGGCCTGGAGTCGCGTGAGGCGCGCCTGGCGGCAGGCAAGCCGGAGCAGGGCACCATCCACCTGAACCTGCTCCACGAAGGGGCCGATATCGTCATCGAGATGAGCGACGACGGTGCCGGGGTGCCGCTTGAGGCGGTGCGCAACAAGGCCATCAAGCGTGGCCTGCTGGACCCGCAGGCGTACTTGAGCGACCACGAAATCCTGCAGTTCATCCTGCGCCCGGGGTTCTCCACCGCCGAGAAGATCACCCAGATTTCCGGGCGAGGCTTGGGGATGGACGTGGTGCATGAAGAGGTCAAGCAGTTGGGTGGCTCGATGAGTATCGAGTCGAGCCCGGGCAAAGGGGCGCGGTTCTTGATTCGCCTGCCGTTCACCGTGTCGGTGAACCGGGCGCTGATGGTGCACCTGGGGGAGGAGCAGTACGCCATCCCGCTCAACACCATCGAAGGCATCGTGCGTGTGCCCCCCGCAGAGCTCGAAGCGTGCTATCAGTTGAGCGCGCCACGCTACGTCTATGCCGGACATGAATATGACCTGCGCTACCTCGGCGAGGTGCTGCAGGGCGGCGGGGCGCGACCGAGTTTGCTGGGGCAGAGCGTGCCGTTGCCGGTGTTGCTGCTGCATTCCCAGGAGCAGTCGTTCGCCATCCAGGTCGACAGCCTGTCGCCGAGCCGAGAGATTGTGGTCAAGAGCCTGGGGCCGCAGTTCGCGGCAGTGCCGGGCCTGTCCGGAGCGACCTTGTTGGGGGATGGCCGGGTGGTGCTGATTCTCGATTTGCTCGGCCAACTGCGCGGGCAGCAGCGGCGCCTGGCTCGCCTGCCGGGTGGCTACGGTGGGCCGCGCCCGGTGTTCGGCCCGGCACCGCGTCAGCGTCTGCTGGTGATGGTGGTGGACGACTCGGTCACCGTGCGCAAGGTCACCAGCCGTCTGCTCGAGCGCCACGGCATGAGCGTGCTGACGGCCAAGGATGGGGTGGATGCCATGGCCCTGCTGGAGGAACACCGCCCCGATGTGCTGCTGCTGGACATCGAGATGCCACGCATGGACGGTTTCGAGGTGGCCACCCGCATCCGTCGCGATGCCCGCCTGAAGGACCTGCCGATCATCATGATCACCTCACGTACCGGTCAGAAGCACCGCGACCGGGCCATGGCCATCGGCGTCAACGATTACCTGGGCAAGCCATATCAGGAGTCGGTCCTGTTGCAGAGCATCGCCCATTGGAGCCAGCCCCATGCTTGAGTACATCGCCGGCCAGCGCAGCAGCCTGACCGGCCTGCTGCTGCCCTTGAGCGACCGCACCTTGGTGCTGCCCAACGTGGCAGTGGCTGAGTTGATCGGCCAGCGCGCCTTCGCCTGCCAGGCGGGCGACCCGGCCTGGCACCTGGGTTGGATCGACTGGCGCCAGCAGCGTCTGCCGCTGATCGGCCTGGAGGCCGCTTGTGGCGGCGAGACGGTCTGTGGCGAGCGGGCGCGGGTCGTGGTGCTCAACGCACTGGGTGATACCGGCCTGCGCTACCTGGCATTGCTGCTGCAGGACATCCCGCGCTCGTGCAAGCTCGACAGCCAGCTCAATTACGTGGATGTGCCGTTGGCGAGCCTGGAACTGGCGGCGGTGCAGGTGGGTGAGCAGGTGGCGCGGGTGCCTGACCTGGCAGCGCTGGAGCGGATGGTGCGTGACGCGGATCTTCACTAGCTTCAAGTTGTAAGCTTCAAGCGGCAAGCTGACCGTGTTGGGCTCGCCCATCCGCGTGCTTTGCTTGAGGCTCGCAGCTTGAAACTTGAAGCTGTCAGGGAGGTCAGTGTTTGCATGTATTACGGTGAACGCTTCAATGCCTGGACGCACCTGGTCGGTGCCGTGCTGGCCTGTATCGGAGCCATCTGGCTGATCGTCGTGGCCGGGTTGCAAGGCGATCCGTGGAAGATCGTCAGCTTTTCCATCTACGGCAGCACCCTGCTGCTGCTCTATAGCATCTCCACGCTCTACCACAGCACCCGTGGCCGGGCGAAGGTGATCATGCGCAAGCTTGATCATCTGTCGATCTATCTGCTCATCGCCGGCAGCTATACGCCCTTCTGCCTGGTCAGCCTGCGCGGCCCGTGGGGTTGGAGCCTGTTCGGCGTGGTCTGGGGCCTGGCCTTGATCGGCATGCTCCAGGAGATCAAACCGCGCTCCGAGGCGCGGGTGCTGTCGATCATCATCTATGCGGTGATGGGCTGGATCGTCCTGGTGGCGGTCAAGCCGCTGCTGCACAGTCTGGGTGGCGCCGGCTTCGCCTGGCTGGCGGCCGGCGGGGCGTTCTACACCATCGGCATCCTGTTCTTCGCCTTCGACAGCCGCTTTCGCCATTGGCATGGCATCTGGCACCTGTTCGTCATCGCCGGGAGCCTGATGCACTTCGTCGCGGTGTTCTTCTACGTGCGTTAGAAGTCGCCCCACAGCTGCTGGGCCACCGACAGCGCGACCACCGGCGCGGTCTCGGTGCGCAGGACGCGTGGCCCGAGGCGCGCTGCGTGGAAGCCTGCCGCTTTGGCTTGGTCGACTTCGGCGTCGCTCAAGCCCCCCTCTGGGCCGATCAGGAACGCCAGGCGGGCAGGTCGCGGGTGGCTGGTCAGCGGTTCTGCGACCGGGTGCAGCACCAGTTTGAGGTCAGCCTCGGTGTCCTTGAGCCATTCGGCTAGGGTCGCTGGAGGGTGGATCACCGGCAGCGTCGAGCGGCCGCACTGTTCGCAGGCGCTGATCGCCACCTGCCGCCAATGGGCCAGGCGTTTGTCTGCGCGCTCGTCCTTCAGGCGCACTTCGCAGCGCTCGCTGACGATCGGGGTGATGGCGTTGGCGCCAAGTTCGGTGGCCTTCTGGATCGCCCAGTCCATCCGTTCGCCGCGGGACAGGCCTTGGCCCAGGTGGACATGCAACGGGGATTCAGCCTGGCCGGGCAGCGCTTGGTCGAGGCTGACGCGCACGGTTTTCTTGCCGACTTCGAGCAACTGGCCAAGAAATTCCTGGCCACTGCCGTCGAACAGTTGCACGGCGTCGCCAGGGGCCATGCGCAGCACGCGGCCAATGTAGTGGGCCTGGGCTTCGGGCAGCTCGTGCTCGCCGAGGCTCAGAGGGGCGTCGATGAAGAAGCGGGACAGTCTCATGGCATGCTCGTTGGAAAGGGGGACTCGTCCTCTGTAGGAGCGGTCTTTCGCGGCACGAGGCCGCTCCTACAAGGGATATGCGTTCAGGTTTGTGGGGTTAGCCCGGATCGCGGAAGTCGGGGTGGAAATTGGCCGGCACCGCCACGCTGACACTGCTGCGGGTCGCGATGTCGATGCCTTCGCTGGCCACCTCGGCGAGGAAGTCGATTTGCTCTGGGGTGATGACGTAAGGCGGCAGGAAGTACACCACGCTCCCCAGTGGTCGCAGCAGCGCGCCACGGGTCAGGGCATGCTCGAAGACCTTCAGGCCGCGCCGCTCCTGCCAGGGGTAGGCGGTCTTGCTGGCTTTGTCCTGGACCATCTCGATGGCCAGGGCCATGCCGGTCTGGCGAATCTCGGCGACATGGGCGTGGTCGGCCAGATGGGCGGTGGCACTGGCCATGCGCGCCGACAGCGCCTTGTTGGCCTCGATCACGTTGTCCTGTTCGAAGATATCCAGCGTCGCCAGGGCCGCGGCGCAGGCCAGCGGGTTGCCGGTGTAGCTGTGCGAATGGAGGAAGGCGCGCAGGGTCGGGTAATCGTCGTAGAACGCCTGGTAGACATCGTCGGTGGTCAGGCAAGCGGCCAGGGGCAGGTAACCGCCGGTCAAGGCCTTGGACAGGCACAGGAAGTCCGGGCGGATCCCGGCCTGTTCGCAGGCGAACATCGTCCCGGTGCGGCCGAAGCCCACGGCGATCTCGTCATGAATCAAATGCACGCCATAACGGTCGCAGGCCTCGCGCAGCAGCTTGAGGTAGACCGGGTGGTACATGCGCATGCCGCCGGCGCCCTGAATCAACGGCTCGACGATCACGGCGGCGAGGCTGGCGTGATGCTCGGCCAGGGTCTGTTCCATGAGTGCGAACATGTTGCGCGAGTGCTCTTCCCAGCCCATGCCTTCGGGGCGTAGGTAGCAGTCGGGGCTGGGCACCTTGATGGTGTCGAGCAGCAGCGCCTTGTAGGTCTCGGTGAACAACGGCACGTCACCCACCGACATGGCGGCGATGGTCTCGCCGTGGTAGCTGTTGGTCAGGGTGACGAAGCGCTTCTTGTTCACCTGGCCCTTGTTCTGCCAGTAATGGAAGCTCATCTTCAGTGCCACTTCGATGCACGAAGAGCCGTTGTCGGCGTAGAACACCCGGTCCAGCCCCGCCGGTGTCATGGCCACCAGGCGTTCGGACAGTTCGATCACCGGCTGGTGGCTGAAGCCGGCCAGGATCACGTGTTCGAGTTGATCGACCTGGTCCTTGATGCGTTGGTTGATGCGTGGATTGGCGTGGCCGAACACGTTGACCCACCAGGAGCTGACGGCGTCCAGGTAGCGCTTGCCTTCGAAGTCCTCCAGCCACACGCCTTCACCACGGCGGATCGGGATCAGCGGTAGCTGCTCGTGGTCTTTCATCTGGGTGCAGGGGTGCCACAGGACCTTGAGGTCACGTTGCATCCACTGTTGGTTGAGGCCCATGGGCAGATCTCCTGGCGGGGCTTGCTGAGGCCGACAAGCCTAAGCAATGGGACCGCGCAGGACAACCGACGCGCAGTGCTTGATCACGCCGAAAATTAAATTTCCTGTGCTGGCAGGCACTTGATGTCACTACGCTGGCAGGGTCTGGATACCTGACGTATTCTTAACGCATCTCGTCCCAGGGGCATTCTCCCCCTCTTTTCTGTCACTTCTGATCCGGAGTTCGCCAACATGGCTGCTGCTTGGGTGCGCCTGTGCGCGTTGGTATTGATTGGTGTCTCCAGCGGTGCCGCGCTGGCCAAGGACACAAGCCCCACGGCGATCGTCGTGGGCGGGGGCCTGGCAGGCCTGACCGCGGCCTATGAGCTGCAGAGCAAAGGCTGGCAGGTCACGCTGCTGGAAGCCAAGTCCGGCATGGGCGGCCGTTCGGGCCTGGCCACCAGCGAGTGGATCGGCAACGGCAAGAGCCAGCCGGTGCTCAACCAGTACCTGGACCGTTTCAAGCTTGAAACACTGCCAGCGCCCGAATTCGTGCGCACCCCCGGCTACCTGATCGACGGCGAGTATTTCAGCGCCACCGACCTGGCCACCAAGCAGCCGGCTACCGCCGATGCGCTCAAGCGTTACGAGAAGACCCTCGATGACCTGGCCCGCTCGATCGACGACCCGCTGAACCCGGCCGCCACCAGCACCCTGTTTGCCCTCGACCAGCTGAACGTCTCCACCTGGCTGGACAAACTGCAACTGCCTACCACCGCACGCCAGCTGATCAACCAGCAGATCCGCACCCGCTACGACGAGCCGTCGCGTCTGTCGCTGCTCTATTTCGCCCAGCAGACTCGCGTGTACCGGGGTGTCAGCGATCGCGACCTGCGCGCCGCCCGTCTGCCAGGTGGCAGCCCGGTACTGGCCCAGGCCTTCGTCAAGCAACTCAAGACCATCAAGACCAGCTCGCCGGTCACCTCGATCGTCCAGGACAGCAAGGGCGTGACGGTCAAAGTCGGCAGCGTTGGTTACCAGGCTGATTACCTGGTCATGGCCGTGCCGCTGCGCGCCCTGGCGAAGATTCAGATGACCCCAGGCCTGGACAGCCAGCACCTGGCGGCTTTGAAGGGCACCAACTACGGTTGGCGCGACCAGATGATGCTCAAGTTCAAAAAGCCCGTCTGGGAAAGCCGAGCGCGCATGTCCGGTGAGATCTTCAGTAACGCCGGCCTTGGCATGCTGTGGATCGAACCTGCTCTCAAGGGCGGCGCCAACGTGGTGATCAACCTCTCGGGTGACAACGCCCGCCTGCTGCAGGCCTTTGGCGACAAGCAGATGGTCGATCAGGTGTTGATCCGTCTGCACGCGTTCTATCCGCAGGCCCGGGGCGCGTTCACCGGTTACGAAGTACGCCGCTACAGCACCGACGCGGGTACGGGTGGTGCCTACCTGGCCTATGGCCCCGGCCAGATCAGCAAGTACTGGCGCCTGTGGGAGCGTCCGGTGCAACGCATGACCTTCGCCGGCGAACACACCGACGCACTCTACCCAGGCACTCTGGAAGGCGCGCTGCGCAGCGGTCAGCGTGCCGCCAGCCAAGTGCAAGACCTGGCGGCCGGCAAGTCGTTCGATCCGGCCAAGGCCGCACCGGTCGCCGCCGCAGCTGCTGCGGGTGCCACCGCCGCTAAGGGCAAGGGCGGTTTCTTCTCCAACCTCTTCGGAGGCTCATCCGACAAGGCTGACAAAGCACCTGCCAAGGCCGAAGCGGTGAAGGCCGAAGAAGCCAAGCAGGACAAGCCAGGCTTCTTCTCGCGTCTGTTCGGTGGCGGCGACAAGGTCGAAACCAAGGCTGCGCCGATCGCCAAGGCCGACGAGGTCGCGCCGGTCGTGGCGCCTGAACCTGCGCCTACCCCTGCGCCGGTGGCCAAGGAGGAGCCCGTCAAGCCCGCCGCGAGCAAGGCTGCGCCGGCCAAGCCCACTCAGACCCACAAGCCGGCCGCCAAGCAGGCCCACAAGCCCGCGCCGGTGAAGAAGACCACGGCCAAGTCCGAACCTGTGAAAAAGCCACTGGCCAATACCCAGGCAAAGGCGGGCTGATCGCTCGGGCTGTTCGCGCTTGCACAGCCTAGCGCTGCTTTTTTCGCGGGAGAACCCGCTCTTACAGGGTGCTGCAGTGTTCTCAATGACACTGCTGTCTCTGTGAGAGCGGGTTTACCCGCGAAGAACGCGCCACCACAACTCGCCGCCAAACATCTATCGTTAATGTTTCCTTAATAGGAAACTTCCAAAATACCTATCGTATTTGTCGATAATCCCAAGCGAATTTTTCCGCTTTCTTTCGATACGTTACGCGTTAGTCTGTGCACCAGCTTTCACGGGGAATCACGCCAACATGCAACTGCGCAACTCTGCTTCTCGCTACGGTCTGGTCAGTATTGTCATGCATTGGGGCGTGGCCCTGGCGGTCTTCGGGCTGTTCGGCCTTGGCCTGTGGATGGTCGGCCTCGACTACTACAGCCCCTGGCGCAAGTCCGCACCCGACCTGCACAAGAGCATCGGTCTGGTGTTGTTGGCAGTCATGGTGCTGCGTGTGCTTTGGCGTTTCGTCAGCCCGCCACCGCCAGCGCCGGCCAACCACGGCGCGTTCACCCGCCTGGCTGCGAAGCTTGGCCATGCGACGCTCTACCTTGGGCTGTTCGCCGTGATGATTGCCGGGTACCTGATTTCCACCGCTGATGGGGTGGGCATCCCTGTATTCGACTGGTTCGAGGTTCCGGCGCTGGTCAGTGACCTGCCCGATCAGGCGGACACCGCCGGGGCCATACACCTCTACCTGGCCTGGGGGCTGGTGATCTTTGCCATCCTGCATGCCTTGGCAGCGCTGAAGCACCATTTCATCGACCGTGACGCGACCCTGACCCGTATGCTGGGCCGCAAAGCTTGACTCTCTACCTCAATTGCATAGGAAGGAAGTAAGGATGTTCAAAAAGACTTTTGCCGCACTGGCGCTCGGTACCGCACTGCTCTCCGCCGGCCAGGCCATGGCCGCTGAGTACAAGATCGACAAGGAAGGCCAGCACGCGTTCGTCGACTGGAAGATCAGCCACCTGGGTTACAGCTTCATCCACGGCACCTTCAAGGACTTCGACGGCAACTTCACTTGGGACAGCGCCAAGCCGGAAGACAGCAAGATCAACGTTGCACTGAAAACCGCGAGCCTGTGGTCGAACCACGCTGAGCGTGACAAGCACATCGCCAGCGCCGACTTCCTGGATGTGAAGAAGTATCCGGAAGCCAAGTTCGTCTCCACCGGCGTGAAGAAGACCGGCGACAAGACTGCCGACGTGACGGGCGACCTGACCATGCACGGTGTGACCAAGCCGGTCACCTTCAAGGCTACCTTCAACGGTGAAGGCAAGGACCCATGGGGCGGCGAGCGTGCCGGCTTCAACGCCACCACCACGCTGAACCTGAACGACTTCGGCATCAAAGGCCCAGGCCCGACCTCCCAGACCCTGGACCTGGACATCAGCGTCGAAGGCGTGAAGCAGAAGTAATTCGCTTTGCCCTAACGAAAACGCCGCCCATTGGGCGGCGTTTTCGTTTGCGTAGGCGCTGCGGGATCAGCCCTTGCGGGTCAGCAAGGCTGGACGCTCACCGCGCGGACGGCTCGGCAGATCATCGAGCTGCTCTGGCGTCGGGTAGCGATCGAGCTTGGATTCCTTGCGGATGATCACCGGCTGGTGGGTTTCACGCGGGCTGCGAACGGCTGGTTCCTGGCGGGAGAAGTCGTCGCGGCTCGAGGAGCGATTGCGACCGCCACCATTGTTGTCGCGACGTGCACCACCGTTGTTGTTGCGGGCACGTTTCTCGCCGGAGCCCTGGCCCTGGCTCTGACCTTGCCCTTTGCGCTGGCCGCCGTTGCTGCGCGGCTGGCCGCTGCCAGTGCGCTGGCCTTGGTTTTGGCCTTGCTGACCACCATTGCCGCCAGGACGACGGTTACGGCCTTGGTTCTTGGCGTTCTGGTAAGGACTGACGTAGTCGGCGCGGTTGCCGAAGTTGTCGATGTCGTCGTCCAGGAACTCTTCCGGATCACGGTCCACCGGGGCCGACGGCATGGCGCTCTGGCCTTGGGCCGCTTGCTGTTGGCGTGGCTTCTTGTTGCGTGGCTTGCGCTGCTGCTGGGATTTCTCGCCGGCCTTTTCCTGCTCGGCTGGCTTCTCGGCGGCGTGCTGCTTGGCCTTGCCTTTATCCTTGCCTTTGTCCTTGCGACCGCCGCTGCCGTCCTTGCTGCCTTCGGCGCGCTGCTGGTTGCGACCACCACGGCCGTTGTTCTGCGGGCGTTCGCGGACTTCCGGTTTCTCGGCTTCCACCTGGCTTGGGTCGAAGCCCATCAGGTCACCGTCCGGGATCTTCTGCTTGGTGACCCGCTCAATGCTCTTGAGCAGTTTTTCCTCATCAGGCGCGACCATGGAGATGGCTTCGCCCGAGCGGCCCGCGCGACCGGTGCGGCCGATGCGGTGGACGTAATCTTCCTCGACATTGGGCAGCTCGAAGTTGACCACGTGAGGCAGTTGGTCGATATCCAGGCCGCGCGCGGCGATATCGGTGGCGACCAGCACGCGCACGGTGTTGGCCTTGAAGTCGGCCAAGGCCTTGGTGCGGGCGTTCTGGCTCTTGTTGCCGTGGATCGCGGCGGCGCTCAGGCCGTGCTTTTCCAGGTACTCGGCCAGGCGGTTGGCGCCATGCTTGGTGCGGGTGAACACCAGCACCTGCTCCCAGGCACCGAGGGTGATCAGGTGGGCCAGCAGGGCACGCTTGTGGCTGGCCGGCAGGCGATAGACCCGTTGCTCGATACGCTCGACCGTGGTGTTCGGCGGCGTGACCTCGATGCGCTCAGGGTTGTGCAGCAGCTTGTCGGCAAGGTCGGTGATGTCTTTGGAGAAGGTCGCCGAGAACAGCAGGTTCTGGCGTTTGGCCGGCAGGCGGGACAGGACCTTCTTGACGTCGTGGATGAAGCCCATGTCGAGCATGCGGTCGGCTTCATCGAGGACCAGGATTTCCACGTGGGACAGGTCCACGCTGCCTTGACCGGCCAGGTCGAGCAGACGGCCCGGGCAAGCGACCAGGACGTCGACGCCCTTGGCCATGGCCTGGATCTGCGGGTTCATGCCGACACCGCCAAAGATGCAGGCGCTGATCAGGTTCAGGTCACGGGCATAGACCTTGAAGCTGTCGTGTACCTGGGCCGCCAGTTCGCGGGTCGGGGTCAGCACCAGTACGCGTGGCTGGCGCGGACCGTGACGCTGGGATTTGTCAGGGTGGCCACCCGGGAACAGACGCTCGAGGATCGGCAGTGCGAAACCGCCGGTTTTACCAGTACCTGTCTGGGCGGCGACCATCAGGTCGCGACCTTGCAACACGGCGGGAATGGCCCGCTGTTGCACCGGAGTGGGCTGGGTATAGCCCGCAGCCTCGATAGCGCGGACAAGAGCCTCGGAGAGACCGAGGGAAGCAAAGGACATGGGCAATCCTGTTCTCGTGGGGGCTGGGCCCGATGGGATGATCTGCCTGGCGCGACGGGCATCGGCGAGATGCGATCGCGTCCGGTCCAGCTGGGCATTCACTGCGCATCCGGGAAGCGGCGGGTGGCACTGGGAGTGCGTTGCCGACGGGTCGAGATGCCTGTTGCGAGGCCGAGCGTCCGGGCGTGAGCCGGGCGGGAAGGCCCGAGTATAACAGAGCTATCGCGGTGTGCTGCGTTCGTGCTGCTCAACGGCGTCAGGAATATTGCCAAGGTCGCTGTCGTACCGGGCATTGATGGCCGCATAGGCGGGGTCCTGCTTGAAGCGTCGCAGCTCGTCGGCGAAGGCCTGGGCCAAGCGTTCTCGCCCGGGCTTGTGCGCCAGGCCGAGGTACTGCGAGTGTCGGCTGATCACCAGGGGCAGCTCCTGGACCTGTCCCTCAAGCCCCAGTTGCCGGCGTAATTGGCGCCCCGCACGGCGGTCCGTGACCAGCAGATCGATACGTCCGAGCATCAACTTGCCGAAATTCGCTTCATGGGTGGGCGCCGGCTCCCGACGAAACAGAGGGGACTCGCTGAATGCCGGGTTATAGGTATAGCCCGGCGAGGTGCCTACGGTAAGGCCCTCAAGGTCTTCCAGGCGTTCGATGGCGTGGGGCTTGACGTTGTTCTGGAACAGTACGAACTCCACCTTGGAGAGCGGTTCGTCCGGATAGAACATGAACGGCTTGCGTGAGTCGATCTGGAAGATGTCCATCACGCCGTCGGCCAAGCCTTGCTGCACCATGGCCAGACAGCGCTTCCAGGGCATGAGTTGCCAGTCGACGTCGATGCCGAGTCGCTTGAGCACTTCGCTGGTGACTTCATAGTCGATGCCCCTGGGTTGGCCATCTTCCCAATAGATGTAGGGCGCCCAGTCGTCACTGACCAGACGCAGGCGCTCCGCCTGGGCAATTGGGCTCAGGCAGACGAGCAGCAGGGCACAAAGAAGACGGATGAAGTCAGGCATGGCGGCAGAGTACGTCCAATGTCTGTCTGGGGCCAGTGAAGCGTATTGTCAGCTTTTGTCAGGTTTGAGCAGATGTTCTTGCACGTCTCGGTATTTGCTCCCCAAAGAGAGGCGCAGGCCAGGATGGTGCAGCAATTGGTGCAGTTGCTCGCTGTCCAGACGCCCATGGCGTTGCTGAAGGTTTTCCAGCGCCTTGTCCCACCAGGCGAAGGTGCAGGCCCGGTCGAACTCATTGGCATAGGGGTAGCAACCATACAGCAGCTCCCGGGCGAACTGGCGTTGGTGGCTGGGCAGGGTCAGGCTCAAGGCTTTGTAACCCAGACGGTGCAAGGTGGGTGGCTTTGGCAGGCGGTCATTGACCAGGGCTACATCAGCCAGGGCCGCCTCGCTCAGAGGGTCATCGCCGTGTTTACGCAGCCAGGCCTGGATCTTGGCGCGGAACAGGTCTTTGCGGCTCCAGTAGTGATGGATGACGTCGGTGCAGTCGGTCACCGTGAGCGTGCGGTAGGCCGCGACGGCCAGGCAGAACTCTTCGAGGGTATAGGCGTTGGGGACGATGGGGTGGAACTCGTCCATCATCGCGATCGACTGGTCGAGTATCGCTGCATCCTCTGCTGCCAGCCCGATGACGCCGGAATTGACCAGGTTCATGTGGTCATCCGCCAGGCCTCGCTCGTGCAGGATGCTACGCAGGCCTTGGTACAGGTCGGTCTTTGGGTTTTCGCCATAGCGTGCGCCAATGGCATTGCACAGCAGGTTGCCAGGCTTGACGCGGCGCAGCAGTTCCATGGGCGATTGACGGAAGAACGTGTCGGTGTCGATCAGCACGGCCTGGGGATGCTGCTCGAGGGCCTGGCGCAACAGCACGTGCTTGCTGCGAAAGTGATAGCCATGGGGCTGGGCCCAGGTCGCGCGGGTTGCGTCGTCGATCAGGTGAACGGTGACCGGCAGCTTTGCGTAAGGCGCGCGATCGTCGGTATGGACCTGAATGTCCAGGACCTGGTTGCCGGCCTTTTTCAGCTGGGCAAGGGCACTGATGATGCTGAAGCAGGCTTCCTGATGGTAGGTCTTTGCGCCGAACGCCAGGTAGATGAGCTGGGGGGCAGTGGGAGGCAAAGGCTGCATGGGCTGCTCGCTAACAGGTCTTGGGCAGGATGAAAGGCTCTAGCCTAATACCAACACCTTAAGTTTGCCTTAAGGACCTGTTAGCGAAATGTGTCAGCGCGGCAGCTTCAGGTTGTTCCAAATCGCCAGGCTCGGCTCGGCCTGGTTCAGTGTGTAGAAGTGCAGGCCGGGGGCGCCGCCTTGCAGCAGTTGCTCGCACATGCGGGTGATCACCTCTTCGCCAAACGCCTGGATGCTGGCGGTGTCATCGCCATAGGCTTCCAGCTGCTTGCGAATCCAGCGAGGGATTTCAGCACCGCAGGCATCGGAGAAGCGCGCCAGCTTGCTGTAGTTGGTGATCGGCATGATGCCGGGCACGACCGGGATGTCCACGCCCATCTTCTGCGCACGCTCGACGAAGTAGAAGTAGCTCTCGGCGTTGAAGAAGTATTGGGTGATGGCGCTGTTCGCACCGGCCTTGACCTTGTGCACGAAGTTGGCGAGATCGGACTCGAAATTACGCGCTTGGGGGTGCATCTCTGGGTACGCCGCGACTTCCAGGTGGAAGTGATCGCCGCTTTCCTGGCGGATGAACTCGACCAGGTCGCTGGCATAGCGCAGCTCGCCATAGGCCATGCCCATGCCCGACGGGAGGTCACCGCGCAGGGCAACGATGCGCTTGATGCCTGCCGCCTTGTACTGGGCGATCAGTGCGCGCAGCTCTTCCTTGCTGTCGCCGACGCAGGACAGGTGCGGCGCGGCAGGAATCTTCACTTCGCTTTCCAGCTGCAGCACCGTGTTCAGGGTGCGGTCGCGGGTGGAACCACCGGCACCGTAGGTGCAGGAGAAGAAATCAGGGTTGTAGCCCGCCAGTTGGCGAGCGACGGCCATCAGCTTTTCATGGCCGGCGTCGGTCTTGGTGGGGAAAAACTCGAAACTGTAGCGGCGTTCTTGTGACATCACTCGTTCCTCGAGCAGCAAGCTTCATGCGGCTAGCTGCAAGTAAAAGCCAGATCGGTGATGGCCGATCTGGCTTGGGCATCGTTCAAGTCCTCGGGACTCAAGCAACAAGCGGCATGGGCGCGGCCTAGCTTTGCTTGCCGCTTGATGCTTCGAGCTAGCCGCTTAGTAGCGGTAGGCGTCCGGCTTGAACGGGCCTTCGACGGTCACGCCGATGTACTCGGCCTGTTGCGGGGTCAGCTGGGTGACCACGCCGCCGAAGCCGCGGACCATCTCCAGGGCGACTTCTTCGTCGAGTTTCTTGGGCAGTACTTCGACGGTCAGACGCTCGGCTTTCTGCGCGGCAGGCAGTTGGGCGAACTTCTGCTCGAACAGGAAGATCTGGGCCAGGACCTGGTTGGCGAACGAGCCATCCATGATGCGGCTTGGGTGGCCAGTGGCATTGCCCAGGTTCACCAGGCGGCCTTCGGCCAGCAGGATCAGGTAGTCGTCGTTCTGCGGATCGAAGGTGCCAGCGCCGGTACGGTGGATCTTGTGAACTTGCGGCTTGACCTCTTCCCATGCCCAGTTCTTGCGCATGAAGGCGGTGTCGATCTCGTTGTCGAAGTGACCGATGTTGCAGACCACGGCGCGCTTCTTCAGGGCCTTGAGCATGTTGGCGTCGCAGACGTTGACGTTACCGGTGGTGGTGACGATCAGGTCGATGCGGCCCAGCAGGTCCTTGTTGATGCCCGCTTCGGTGCCGGTGTTGATGCCGTCCTTGAACGGGGAAACGACTTCGAAGCCATCCATGCAGGCCTGCATGGCGCAGATCGGATCGACTTCGGTGACTTTGACGATCATGCCTTCCTGACGCAGGGACTGGGCCGAGCCCTTGCCCACGTCACCGTAGCCGATCACCAGGGCTTGCTTGCCCGACAGCAGGTGGTCGGTGCCACGCTTGATGGCGTCGTTGAGGCTGTGACGGCAGCCGTACTTGTTGTCGTTCTTGCTCTTGGTGACCGAGTCGTTGACGTTGATCGCCGGAACCTTCAGCTCGCCTTTGGCCAGCATGTCCAGCAGGCGGTGCACGCCGGTGGTGGTCTCTTCGGTGATGCCGTGGATCTTCTCCAGCATCGCCGGGTATTTCTTGTGCAGGATTTCGGTCAGGTCACCGCCGTCGTCCAGGACCATGTTGGCGTCCCATGGCTGGCCGTCCTTGAGGATGGTCTGCTCGATGCACCATTCGTATTCCTGCTCGGTCTCGCCCTTCCAGGCGAAGACAGGGATGCCGGCGGCGGCGATGGCGGCAGCGGCCTGGTCCTGGGTCGAGAAGATGTTGCACGACGACCAGCGCACTTCGGCGCCCAGGGCAACCAGGGTCTCGATCAGCACGGCAGTCTGGATGGTCATGTGGATGCAGCCCAGGATCTTGGCGCCCTTGAGCGGTTGCTCAGCCTGGTACTTGCGGCGCAGGCCCATCAGCGCGGGCATTTCCGATTCGGCGATGATGACTTCCTTGCGACCCCAATCGGCCAGGGAAATGTCGGCGACCTTGAAGTCGGAAAAACCTGCAGGCGTGTTTACAGCGCTCATCGAGAGCCTCCATTCGTAGTGTGCGAATGGGCGCCGTTGTGCGTTAGGCGTCCGCAGTGCGGACAACGCCCCAACCGAGCCTGACAGGCCGAGCCTGCTGCAGCGCCCCTCGGATGGGTGGCGGGATGGCCCCCGTGGCGGGTGGCCATGTGAATCGGCAGGGATTATAGCCGTGGCGTCGTGCCACGCCCAAGGTTTTCTGTCGACTAATCGAGACGATAGTCGATGTTCAATGGAGCGCTGCCGAAGGCTCTGCCATCATTACCCTATGTCAGTCATGCAGGTTAGGAGTACCGATGAATTTCCACACCCGCAAGTGGGTAAAACCCGAAGACCTCAACCCCAACGGCACCCTGTTCGGCGGCAGCCTGCTGCGCTGGATCGACGAAGAGGCGGCGATCTACGCCATCGTCCAGCTGGGCAACCAGCGCGTGGTCACCAAGTACATGTCGGAAATCAACTTCGTCAGTGCTTCGCGCCAGGGTGACATCATCGAGCTGGGCATCACCGCCACCGAGTTCGGCCGTACCTCCATCACCCTCAAGTGCGAAGTGCGCAACAAGATCACCCGCAAGGCCATTCTCACGGTCGACAAGATGGTTTTCGTCAACCTGGGGGAAGATGGCCTGCCGGCAGCGCATGGGCGTACCGAAATCAAGTACATCCAGGATCAGTTCCCCGATACCGCGGTGGAGTGATTTCGCAGGCAGCTTCTGCAGGCGAGCGCGATGCTCCGTAGAGGCAGCCTTATGCCGCACAGCAGGCCGTGGTGGCAATGGGGCTGCTTGGCAGCCCATCGCAGGCTTCGCCAGTGCCTACAGGTATAGCGCTGTACCTGTGTAGGAGCGGCCTTGTGCCGCGAAAGGGCCGCCAAGCGGCCCCGGCCTTTTCAAGGCTGTGCACTGACCCCGCGCACCACCCGCCCGATGCTCAAGCCCTGCACCAGGATCGACGACAGCACCACGATGTAGGTGATCGACAGCAGCAGGTCACGCTCGGCGCCTACGGGCAGCGACAGTGCCAGAGCTACTGATACCCCGCCGCGCAGGCCACCCCAGGTTAGTACGCGGACGGTGCCTTTGGGCACGCTACGCCAGCGGCGCAGCAACACGATCGCAGGCGCCACGGTCAGCAGGCGCGACAGCAGCACCGCCACGGCCAGCACGGCCCCGGCGGCCAGGTGCAGCCAGTTGAACGGCAGCAGCAACAACTCCAGGCCGATCAGGGCGAACAGCAGGGCGTTGAGCATGTCGTCGATCAGTTCCCAGAAACCATCCATGTAGCGACGCGTCATGTCGTTCATCGCCAGGTTGCGCCCCAGGTTGCCGATGATCAGGCCGGCCACCACCATGGCGATTGGCGCCGAGACGTGCAGTTCGTAGCACATGGCCGAGCCGCCGATCACCAACGCCAGGGTCAGCATCACCTCGACCTGGTACTGCTCGACGCTCTTGATCATGCGGTAGGTGGCGTAACCGATCACGCCGCCAAAGACGATCCCGCCGATGGCCTCGCGGGCGAACAACAGTGCGGTGTCGGCGAAGCTTGGCGCCTCGCCGAGCTGGACGATACCCAGCAGCACGGTGAACACCACCACCGCCGTGCCGTCATTGAACAGCGACTCGCCCACGATCGTGGTCTTGAGTGGCTTGGAGGCATTGGCGGTACGCAGTGCGCCGAGCACGGCGATCGGGTCGGTGGGGGAGATCAGCGCGCCGAACAGCAGGCAGTAGATCAGCGGCACGTTCCAGCCGAACAACGAGAAGACCCAATGGGCCAGATAGCCGATCACCACCGTGGCGATCAGTACGCCGAAGGTGGCCAGCAGGCCGATCGGCCAGCGGTAGCTGCGCAGATCGGCGAGGTTGACATGCAGCGCACCGGCGAACAGCAGGAACGACAGCATCCAGTGCATCAACAGGTCGTTGAAGTCGATCTGGTTCATCAGCCCCTCGACGCGTGCTTCCAGGCCGGGGAAGCCGATCAGGCTCAGGCCCTGGAGGATCAAGGAAAACAGCAGTGCGGTGACCATCACGCCAATGGCCGGTGGCAGGCCTATGAAGCGATAGTTGACGTAGGTGAGGAGGGTGGTCAGGCAGATAAAAGCGGCAACAAGTTCAAGCATCCCAAATCCTGTAACAGTGGCTTCCAAGTCGTTACCCGAAGCGCTCGGGCAGTTCTTTGATGACCTGGTGAGCGTTTCGGGACACACCTTATGACCCAATCCGTGGGATTCGTTCCGCCAGACAGGGCGCCGACTCCTACATCGGGCCCGGAAATCGATATAGTGTCGGACAATCAGGCCAACGAGGGCCTGGACTCTGTGCAAGGACCCTCCCGTGTTGGCAACTTCGCTGGTTTTGGTCGCGGCCCTGCTCCACGCGACCTGGAATACCCTGATCAAATTCAGTGGTGAGCGCCTGCTGGTGATCGCCAGCATGGACCTTGTAGCTCTGGCTTTCGCCGTGGCGGCAGTGGCATTCGTAGACGTTCCACCTGCGCACATCTGGCCCTGGTTGCTCGCTTCGGCGCTGGCTGAGCAGCTGTACCGTTTTCTATTGATCCAGGCGTATCGGGTCGGCGACCTGGGGCTGGTCTATCCTCTGATGCGCGGTTTGTCGCCCTTGGTGGTGCTGGGGCTGACACTGGCCTTTGCCGGCGAATCGCTGAGCGACAAGCAGATCATCGGCATTCTGCTGATTCCTTGCGGCATGGCCTGCTTGTTGTGGCAGGGCGGCGGCGGTGA
Organism: Pseudomonas sp. NY15354; assembly: GCF_048068075.1. NCBI lineage: Bacteria > Pseudomonadati > Pseudomonadota > Gammaproteobacteria > Pseudomonadales > Pseudomonadaceae > Pseudomonas > Pseudomonas sp. NY15354. The sequence goes on along the minus strand of NZ_JBLUPV010000002.1, from coordinate 174,580 downwards.
CCGCCTGCCGTGGTCGATGCTGCCGGTGGTCGCGCTGATCGGCCTGTGCATCGGTTGCTATACCTGGTTCGATGGCAGGGCCGTGCAGCTTTGGGGCAAGCCGTTGGATTACCTGGTCTGGTTGACCTTGCTCAGTGCCTGGCCCTTTCCGCTGTTGGCAAGCGTGGCGCGGCGGGCGCCATTCGTGCTGTTCTGGCGCACTCAATGGCGCCTCGGGCTGGCAGTGGGGATATGCGTGCTGCTGAGCTATGCCCTGGTGTTGTGGGCCATGCACTTGGGGTCGGTTGCTGAAGCTGCGGCGCTGCGGGAGTTGAGCGTGATCCTCGTGGTGCTGCTGGGCATGCGTTACCTCAAAGAACCTTTTGGCGGGCTAAGACTCCTAGCTTGCGGGCTGGTCCTGGCAGGCATGCTGGTGATGAAGCTCTGAAACCGACCATTTGAACAAGGAGTCCTATCCATGACCGTTGCCCTGTGGTGCATCCTGATTGCCATGATCCTGCCGCCGCTGTGCGGGTTGACGGCGAAGCTGAGCAGTGGCCGTTTCGGCCTGCGAGACAATCACGACCCGCGCGCCTTCCTCGATACCTTGTCGGGCCTGCCACGGCGTGCCCATGCTGCCCAGCAGAATAGCTTCGAGGCCTTTCCGGCATTTGCCGCCGCGGTGCTTGTCGCCGACATCGTCGGCAACGCCGAGCAGGTAACGCAGGATGTGCTGGCGGTGCTGTACATCACCAGCCGCCTGCTCTACATCATTTGCTACCTGGCCGATTTGGCCATCCTGCGTTCGTTGGTGTGGTTCGCCGGGCTGGCGCTGATCGTGGCGTTCTTCGTGGTCTCCATTTGAAGCCGGGTCGCTTTCTACGCGGGTAAACCCGTTCCCACAGGTGCTGCGTTGTTCTCAAACATAGCGCTGTGCCGGTGGGAGGGGCCGCGAAGAAGGCTCATCGACTCAAGGGACTTTCGGCACCTCAGGCAGCGCCGCCCCCTTGGGCCACAGCATCCAGATCTGCCCTGGCTGCTTCATGTTCCCGGCCAGCTCGCCGGCCTCTGGACCAGTCCCCCAGAACAGGTCCGCGCGAACCTCGCCGGTAATGGCGCCGCCCGTATCCTGGGCACCCACCGGTCGCACCACCGGGCTGCCATCCGGACGGGTGGTGGACAGCCACAGCAGGCTGCCCAGGGGGATCACCTTGCGATCGATGGCGACGCTGTAGCCAGCGCTCAGCGGTACGTTCAGCGAGCCGCGTGGGCCTTCGTTGCTGTCTGGACGGGTGCCGAAGAACACGTAGCTGGGGTTGCTGGCCAGCAGTTCGGGAACCCGCTGTGGGTTGGCCTGGGCCCAGGCGTGAATGCTGCCCATGGTCACGTCTTCTTTCTTCAACTGACCTTGCTCCACCAGCCAACGGCCGATGGGGCGATAGGGGTGGCCGTTCTGGTCGGCGTAGCCCAGACGCAGTTGGCGCCCGTCTTCGAGCTGAATACGCCCGGAGCCTTGGATCTGCAGGAACTGCAGGTCCATTGGATCGGTCAGCCAGGCCAGTACCGGTGCTTTTACGCCGTCGCGGTTGATCACTTCAGCGGTATCGTAGGGCTTGAGTACGCGGCCATCGAGGCGCCCGCGCAGGCGTTTGCCCTTGAGCTCTGGATAGACGCTGGCCAGGTCGACCACGATCATGTCCTCGGGAATGCCATACACCGGCACGTGGGCGGCATCGGTGCGGTTGAGGCTTCCGGGGTAGACCGGTTCGTAGTAGCCGGTGATCAGGCCGTTGGCGTTGTTCTGCGCCGAGCGCAGGCCGTAGACCTCCAGGCTCTGCTGCAGGAAGGCGCGGACCTGGGCGGCGTCCTCAGGCATCCGCGCCGCGGCCTCGCAGGTAGCGGCCCAGACCGGGTCACGCTTGAGCTTTTCGCAACCATTGCGCCAAGCCTGGAAACCCGCCAGCAGGTCGTCATCACTGACGCTTGGCAGGTCTTGCCAGGTGGCCGGGGCGTAGGTCGCCACGGCGTGGGGTTCGGGTTTGGCGTTCTCGCCACCGTTGCAACCGACCAGCAGGGCCAGGGTGGGAAGCGCCCAGGCAAAGTGGCGCAGAGCAGATCTCATGGTTGAATCCTTGAATGGGCGGCGTATTCGGGCTGCCCATGTTTTTCGTAAGGGTATTGGTCTTTGTCGAGCAGGCGAGGATACTGTTGGCCCTTTCCCTCTGCCAATGTGACCGTGATGTTGAAATGTTTCACCGTTCTGCTGTTGGTCGGCCTGTCCCTGGCGGCCTGTGACCGTGTCGATCCTAACTCACCACTGGGCCAGCGCAAGGCGATCTTCAAGCAGATGCTCAAGACCAGCGAAGATATGGGCGGCATGCTACGTGGGCGGCTACCGTTCGACGGCGCCCGGTTCGCCGAGGGCGCGGTGAAGCTCGAGGGCCTGGCCCACGAGCCGTGGCAGCATTTTCCACAGGTCAAGGATGAGGGCGACAGCAGCGCGCGGCCTGAGGTGTGGGAGCGTCAGGCGCGCTTCCAGGATTTGGCTCGGCAATTGGAGGGGGTGACGGGCGAACTGGTCAGCGTGACCCGTGATCAGCCGCTGGAGGCGGCAACTCTGAAAGCGCCAATGGACAAGGTCGAAGCTGCGTGCAAGGCCTGCCATACGGAGTTTCGCAACCACTGATTGCCCGCTGGAGCGGTGCCTGCGGCCGGCCCCACAGATGCGTTTGCACGCCCTGTGGGGGCGAGGCCTGCGATGGGCCGCGCAGCGGCCCCACGATGACAGGGCTTCCCACAACTACCGCGCAATGTCCCTCTCAGCGCTAGCCCGGGAAGCCAATGTCACTTGTTCAGTTCCAACTCGGCCTGCTTGAGCTGCGCCTCGGACTCGGCAAGCTTGCGCTCGCGCTTGGCGATCTTGCCCTTGTCGCCCTTGGCTTGGGCCTCGGCGAGGTCTGCCTTGCGTTCGGCTACTTCCGCCTTGGCCTCGGCGATCTTGGCTTCACGCTGCTGTTTGAGGTTGGCGTCGGTGCAGTGTGCGGCGTTTTCCTTCAAGGCTTTTTCCAGACCGCGAATCTCACCCCAGTTGTTGTGCTTGCGGGCGTATTCGAGCTGGTTCTCGATGGCGCTGCGCTTGGCCGCGCAACCGGTCAGGCCTGGGTCGGGCTGCGCTGCCTGCGCGGTGCCAGTCGCCAGGCCAAGAGTGACCAGCAATGTCAGGGCGGAACGGACTTTCATGAACATTTCCTTCAATAGCAACAAGATTTGTAGGGAATAGTGCCTACAACCGGTTGGCGAGTGAACCCTGGAAACGGGTGCTACATCGCTTTCAGAAAAGTCTTACTTCCGTACCGCTGAACATCAACGCTCCAGTCCGTCGACCGCTTCCTGCAGCTCCTTCTTGGCCTCGGCGAGCTTTTCCTTGCGCTTGTTGATCTTCTCCGGATCGCCTTTCTTCATGGCCTTGTCCAGGTCCTTGGTGCGTTGGTTCACTTCGTGGCGAGCCTCGAGCACCTTCTGCTCACGCTCCTTGCGCAGGCTGGAGTCGGTGCAGTGTTCGGTGGCTTCGGCCAGGGCCTTTTCCAGGCCGGCCTGTTGCTCGCTGTTGCCTTGGGTGCGCGCTTGTTCGAGTTGTTCGCTGATAGCCTGGCGCTTGGCCGCGCAGCCGGTCAGCCCAGGCTGCTCTTCGGCGGCCAGCAGGGGGCTGGCAGCCAGGCTGAGCAGGGCGGACAGTGCAAGGGACGAAAGCAATTTCATCGTGGACTCCATTCGAAGGCAGGACAGCGGAAAACGAAATGCTGCCCTGATCTGACGAAATTAGAAACCCTGGATTGCGTGTGCGCGCAATTGCTTTGCCAGCAGGCCCAGCGTTTCATCCGTGAAGAACGCTTCCAGTTGCGCGGCGCGTCCAGGGCCGATGTCGGGTTCGGCAAGCCATTGTTCGCGGCGCTTGGCCGCGAGCGTCTGCCAATCCGGCCCCAGTTGCAGGCTGCGGGGAGCCGGAACGCCGAGTGCCCGTAACCAGCGCTCGAACGGTTGCTGGCGAGCCTTGGCGAAGGCTTGCAGCAGTTGCTCGGCACGGGCCGTACCGATGCCTGGTATGCGCTGCAGGTCGGCACGCTCCAGGGCCAGCCAATCATGCAGGCTGGCCACTGCCCCGCTTTCTACCAGGCGGGCCCAGGTGCCAGGGCCAAGGCTGGGCATCTTCAAGCCCTGGCGGCCGCTCAACCAGGCCAGACGGGCGAGGAATTGCGCTTTGCAGGTGTCGTCGGGCTGCCAGCAACTGAGCGGATGGTGCTGCGTGGCGTCCGGCGCCGTCACGGGTGCTCGGTGCGCCGAGCGGTGCACCACGCTTTCCAGTCGCGGTACCGTCAGCCCGGCCAGCGTGATCGCCACCTGATCGCCTGGGCGGATGTCGAGTTTCTGCCAGCGTGCCAGTGAGCCGAGGCTGACCAGGCTGATGCGGCGGTCATCCAGCACGACCGGGTGCAGGTGCAGCATGGGTGTGATGCGACCGGTGCGGCCGACCCGAAAGCGCACCTCGCGCACCTCGGCCAGGGCTTGTTGGAAAGGGTACTTCCAGGCCGCTATCCAGGAGGGCGGCCTGGCTCGCCAGCGTTTGGCCGGCGGGCGACTGTCCTGGCGCAGGATCACGCCATCGGTAGCGAAGGGCAGGGGCGAGCGGTACCAATGCTGGCGCCAATGTGACGCCTGCTCGAAGGTTTCGATGGCGACGCTGTAGCGCTGGCTGTCGGCAAACCCCAGCTCCGCCAACCGAGACAGACGCTCGGCCTGTCGGGACGGCCCGTCGGGCCAATCCCAGACGAACAGGCCAATGTCGGTACCTTGGGTATCGTCCAGCGTCTTGCGCGCCAGCAGTCCGGCCACCGTGCCACGGGCATTGGCGCTGCCGGCCAGGGCTTGCGTGTGCTGCGCCTGGCGCCAGTAGAGTTCGCCTTGGAGTACGAGGTCCAAGGGCTCCGGCAGTTGCCGAGTGATGCCGCTCAGGTGGGGAATATGGCGGCTCCAGTCGTGCCCTTGGACGCCATCGCCGCGGCTTAGCAGTTGGACCAAATGGCCTTGGCGGTACACCAGCGACGCTGCAACGCCATCGACCTTCGGTTGTATCCAGACATCCCGTTTTCCTTGTAACCAGCCCGCCACGGCCTGCTCATCGGCCAGTTTGATCACGCCCGTATGGGGTATCGGGTGAGCAATGGTGCCGCGGGCGCTGGCCAGCGGATCATCACTGTCTGGCAGGTCGAAGCAGGTTTGCAGCATGTGCAAGCGTTGCCGGCTCTGGTCGTACAGTTCGTCCGCCACCGGTGAATGGCCCTGGCGGTGGTACTGGTCGTCCCACGCGGCGAGGGTTTCGCGCAATCGGGTGAGTTCATCGGAGGCACGAACCTGGGGCCAAGTCGGGCAGGTGGCGGCCTGAGTGACGACCGGCAGGAGTATGAGCAATGCAGCGATGAGCATTGAAAGCATGGCCAGCATCCTTGCTTGGCGGGAGGGAATGCTCAGGCTAGGCAATCGCAGGCATTGGCGCTGGGTGGAGTTGTCAGCCGATATGTCACGAAAAAGCCCCTGCCGATCACTCGGCAGGGGCTTTTTCTTGCAACCTGTGGCGTGCGGCCTGCAGTCAGCCGCTCACCCTTACAGACCGGCTGCGGCGCGCAGGGCGTCGACGCGGTCGGTACGTTCCCAGGTGAAGGTGGTGAAGGTGTCGTCGCCGACAGTCTTCTGCTGTGGGATACGGCCGAAGTGACCGTAGGCAGCGGTTTCCTGGTACATCGGGTGCAGCAGGTCGAGCATGGTGGTGATGGCGTATGGGCGCAGGTCGAAGCACTCGCGGACCAGTTGCACGATCTTGTCGTCGGCGATCTTGCCGGTGCCGAAGGTGTTGATCGAGATGGAGGTCGGCTGGGCCACGCCGATGGCGTAGGACACCTGGATCTCGCAGCGATCGGCCAGGCCTGCGGCGACGATGTTCTTGGCCACATAGCGGCCGGCGTAGGCCGCCGAACGGTCGACCTTGGACGGGTCCTTGCCGGAGAACGCGCCGCCACCGTGGCGGGCCATGCCGCCGTAGGAGTCGACGATGATCTTGCGACCGGTCAGGCCGCAGTCGCCCACCGGGCCACCAATGATGAAGTTGCCGGTCGGGTTGATGTGGAACTGGGTGTCCTTGTGCAGCAGCTCGGCAGGCAGGGTGTGCTTGACGATCAGCTCCATGACGGCTTCACGCAGGTCTTTGTAGGAGACTTCCGGGTTGTGCTGGGTCGACAGGACCACGGCATCGATACCCACGACCTTGCCGTTTTCGTAACGGCAGGTGACCTGGGACTTGGCGTCCGGACGCAGCCACGGCAACAGGCCGGACTTGCGTGCTTCGGCCTGGCGCTCGACCAGACGGTGGGAGAAGCAGATCGGGGCAGGCATCAGCACGTCGGTTTCGTTGCTGGCGTAGCCGAACATCAGGCCCTGGTCACCCGCGCCCTGGTCTTCCGGCTTGGAGCGGTCGACGCCTTGGGCGATGTCCACCGACTGCTTGCCGATGATGTTCATCACGGCGCAGGTGGCGCCGTCGAAGCCGACGTCGGAGCTGTTGTAGCCGATGTCGATGATGACTTTGCGCACCAGCTCTTCCAGGTCGACCCAGGCGGAGGTGGTCACTTCGCCGGCAATGATGGCGACACCAGTTTTGACCAGGGTTTCGCAGGCCACGCGGGCGTATTTGTCCTGGGCGATGATTGCATCAAGGACCGCGTCCGAAATCTGGTCGGCGATCTTGTCCGGATGCCCTTCGGACACGGACTCGGAAGTGAAAAGGGAGTATTCGCTCATCTCGACGGGTTCCTAAAAATTTACCGATGGTGAGTGTCGCCAGTCGTCCGCTGGAAATGGCGGACCTGAATCTGGAAACCGTTACGCAAGCCCACATAGAGGCTGTCCCCGGGTACTAGCCCCGCTACCCGGGCCCAACGGGCCAGGTCGTCCTGCTCGAAACCCAGCCAGAGATCGCCGCAGGCTTCCCGCGCCCAGCTCTGGTCATGGCTGCACAGCTCGGTGACCAGCAGGCTGCCGCCCGCTTTCACCCGTTTGGCCAGCAGGCGCAGGGCCAGGGCCGGGTCGCTGAAATGGTGCAACACCATGTTCAGCACAACGCAGTCGGCTTCCACATCCGTTGCACCCAGTGCATCGGCCAACTGCAGGTTTACATTACTCAGCCCTTCGCGCTCGCAGACTTGGCGGGCCAGTTCGAGCATGGTCGAGCTATTGTCCAGGGCTGTGACCTGATTGAAGCGCCGCGCCAGGTCCGGCAGGAAGCCGCCATCGCCGGGGCCGACTTCCAGCGCGCTGGCGCCGGGGCCGAAGCTTAGGTTGTCGAGCAGGGCCAAGAGGCTGTCGCGGTACTGCGGCAGGCCGGCGATCAAGTCTTGCTGGGCACGAAACTTTTCTTCCACGCGCAAGAAGAAGTCCTGGCTGGTGGCGGCGCGGCGCTGTTGCACTTGGGCGATGCGCGCTTGCACGTCCTGCGCCAGGGCCAGGCCATCCACCTCTTCGAGCAGGGCCGCGTGCAGGCGGCCGCCCAGGCGCAGGCTGTCGGGCAGGGCGCGGCGGTAGAAGATCGCATTGCCTTCGCGGCGCGTGGCCACCAGTTCGGCCTGCGCCAGCACCTTGAGGTGGTGGCTCATGCCGGATTGGCCGATGTCGAAGATCTGCGCCAGCTCCAGCACGCCGAACGAGTCACTGGCCAGTGCGCGCAGTACATTCAGGCGCAGCGGATCGCCGCTGGCCTTGCACAGGGCGGCCAGCTCGTCGCTGCGGTGATGGATGATGGGCGCGCTTGGGTTCATGGGGCGGCAGTCTAGACAGGGGATGCAGTCGTCGCAATAGCAATATCAAAAAGTTTTGATATTGGCTGATGGGCGGAGTCCTGGTTGTCTGGTTCACGGGCGAACCCGTGCCCATGGACTGGCGTTGCCCCTGTGGGTGCGGGTTTACCCGCGAGCAGGGGGTCGCCGACTTGCGAATTGTCCCGAATTGCGGCCCAAAGACAGGAAAAATACCCAACTGCGACCATCCGTCATTGCCCCCAGCCCCGCCTGTGGGCGAAAATGGCGGCCTTTTTCGTTTCACTACCTTTTCAAGCCCCAGGAGACTCAGCGATGCCCAGCCGTCGTGAACGTGCCAACGCCATTCGTGCCCTCAGCATGGATGCCGTGCAAAAGGCCAACAGCGGCCACCCAGGTGCCCCCATGGGCATGGCGGATATCGCCGAGGTGCTTTGGCGCGATTACCTGAAGCACAACCCGAGCAATCCGAAATTCGCCGACCGCGACCGTTTCGTGCTGTCCAATGGCCACGGCTCGATGCTCATCTATTCGCTGCTGCACCTGACCGGCTACGACCTGTCGATCGACGACCTCAAGGCCTTCCGCCAACTGCACAGCCGCACCCCGGGCCACCCGGAATACGGCTACACCGCAGGCGTCGAGACCACCACCGGCCCGCTGGGCCAGGGTATCGCCAACGCCGTGGGCTTCGCCCTGGCGGAAAAAGTGCTGGCGGCCCAGTTCAACCGTGACGGCCACACCATCGTCGACCACAACACCTATGTGTTCCTGGGCGACGGCTGCATGATGGAAGGCATCTCCCACGAAGTCGCCTCCCTGGCCGGCACCCTGGGCCTGAACAAGCTGATCGCCTTCTACGACGACAACGGCATCTCCATTGACGGTGAAGTACACGGCTGGTTCACCGACAACACGCCAGCGCGCTTCGAGGCGTACAACTGGCAGGTGATCCGCAACGTCGACGGCCACGACGCCGACGAGATCAAGACCGCCATCGAGACCGCTCGCAAGAGCGATCGCCCGACCCTGATCTGCTGCAAGACCATCATCGGTTTCGGCTCGCCGAACAAGCAGGGCAAGGAAGACTGCCACGGCGCACCGCTGGGCAACGACGAAATCGCCCTGGCCCGCAAGGAACTGAACTGGAACCACGGCCCGTTCGAAATCCCGGCTGACATCTACGCCGAGTGGGACGCCAAGGCTGCCGGTGCCAAGCTCGAAGCCGACTGGAACCAGCGTTTCGATGCCTACGCCAAGGCCTATCCTGAGCTGGCTGCCGAATTCAAGCGCCGTGAAAGCGGCGAGCTGCCAGCCGACTTCGCCGAGAAGGCCCAGGCCTATATCAACGAAGTCGCTGCCAAGGGCGAGACCATCGCCAGCCGCAAGGCAAGCCAGAACGCCCTGAACGCTTTCGGCCCGCTGCTGCCGGAGTTCCTCGGTGGTTCGGCTGACCTGGCCGGCTCCAACCTGACCCTGTGGAAGGGCTGCAAAGGCGTCAGCGCCGACGATGCCAGCGGCAACTACGTCTTCTACGGCGTGCGCGAATTCGGCATGACCGCCATCATGAACGGCGTCGCCCTGCACGGTGGCCTGGTGCCTTACGGCGCGACCTTCCTGATGTTCATGGAATACGCCCGCAATGCGGTGCGCATGTCCGCCCTGATGAAGCAGCGCGTCATTCATGTCTACACCCACGACTCCATCGGCCTGGGCGAAGATGGCCCGACCCACCAGCCGATCGAGCAACTGACCAGCCTGCGCAGCACGCCGAACCTGGACACCTGGCGCCCAGCCGACGCGGTGGAGTCGGCCGTGTCCTGGAAGCAAGCCCTGGAGCGCAAGGACGGCCCATCGGCGCTGATCTTCTCGCGCCAGAACCTGCAGCATCAGGAGCGCGACGCCCAGCAGATCGCCGACATCAGCCGCGGTGGCTACATCCTCAAGGATTGCGCCGGCGAGCCTGAGCTGCTGCTGATCGCCACCGGTTCCGAAGTGGGCCTGGCGGTCCAGGCGCATGCCAAGCTGACCGAGCAGGGTCGCAAGGTGCGTGTGGTTTCCATGCCGTGCACCAGCGTGTTCGACGCCCAGGACGCAGCCTACAAGCAGTCCGTGCTGCCGCTGGAAGTGGGTGCGCGTATCGCCATCGAGGCCGCCCACGCGGACTTCTGGTACAAGTACGTGGGCCTGGAAGGCCGCGTCATCGGCATGACCACCTATGGTGAGTCGGCGCCAGCCTCCGCGCTGTTCGAGGAGTTCGGCTTCACCCTGGAAAACATCCTGGGTACCGCCGAAGAACTGCTGGAAGACTGATGTGAAACGGAGGGCGGCAACGCCCTCCAGGTTGTGCAAGGCGAGGGCTTTGCCCTCGATCGGGACACAAGGCCGCTCCTACAGGGTGTTGCGCATGCAGCCTTCTGTAGGAGCGGCCTTGCGTCGCGATGGGCCGCAAAGCGGCCCCAGGCAGTGGTCATTAACGTATGTGTTCGTGAGTCCTCTGATGCCCCATCCGCGTCCCTACAAAGTTGCACTCAACGGTTACGGCCGTATCGGTCGTTGTGTCTTGCGCGCACTGTTCGAGCGAGGGGCGAATGCCAGCTTCGAGATCGTCGCGCTGAACGACCTGGCCGACCAGGCCAGCCTCGAGTACCTGACCCGTTTCGACTCCACCCACGGCCGCTTCCCCGGCGAGGTGAGGGTCGATGGTGACTGCCTGCACATCAATGGCGACTGCGTGAAGGTCCTGCGCAGCGCCACCCCGGAAGGCATCGACTGGGCGGCGCTGGGCGTCGACCTGGTGCTGGAGTGCTCCGGAGCCTACAACACCCGTGCCGATGGCCAGCGTTTCCTCGATGCCGGCGCGCCTCGGGTACTGTTTTCCCAACCGATGTCCAGTGAAGTGGATGTCGATGCCACGGTGGTCTATGGCATCAACCAGGACTGCCTGAGCGGCGATGAACGCCTGGTGTCCAACGCCTCCTGTACCACCAACTGCGGCGTGCCGCTGCTGCGTGTGCTGGACCAGGCGTTCGGCATCGAGTACGTGTCGATCACCACCATTCACTCGGCGATGAACGACCAGCCGGTGATCGACGCCTATCACCATGAGGATCTGCGTCGTACGCGTTCGGCGTTCCAGTCGGTGATTCCGGTGTCCACTGGTCTGGCACGCGGCATCGAGCGCCTGCTTCCGGAACTTGCCGGTCGAATCCAGGCCAAAGCCGTACGCGTGCCGACCGTCAACGTGTCGTGCCTGGACATCACCCTGCAGACCGCTCGCGACACCAGCGCGGCAGAGGTCAACCGGGTGTTGCGCGAGGCCGCGCTGAACGGCCCGCTCAAGGGGCTGCTGGCCTACACCGAGCTGCCCCATGCCAGCTGTGATTTCAACCATGACCCGCATTCGGCCATCGTCGATGCCAGCCAGACCCGTGTTTCCGGCCCTCGCCTGGTGAACCTGCTGGCCTGGTTCGACAACGAATGGGGGTTCGCCAACCGTATGCTCGACGTTGCCGACCACTTCCTGCACGTCGTCCACCAAACCCGCACCAAACAGCCCTGAAGGACTGCATTCATGACCGTGTTGAAGATGACCGACCTCGACCTGCAAGGTAAGCGCGTACTGATCCGCGAAGACCTCAACGTCCCTGTGAAAGACGGTGTGGTAGCCAGCGATGCGCGTATCCTGGCTGCGCTGCCGACCATCAAGCTGGCCCTGGAGAAGGGCGCGGCGGTGATGGTCTGCTCGCACCTGGGTCGTCCGACCGAGGGCGAATTCTCCGCCGAGAACAGCCTCAAGCCGGTCGCCGACTACCTGAGCAAGGCCCTGGGCCGCGAAGTGCCGCTGGTCGCCGACTACCTGGACGGTGTCGAGGTCAAGGCCGGTGACCTGGTGCTGTTCGAGAACGTTCGCTTCAACAAGGGCGAGAAGAAGAACGCCGACGAGCTGGCGCAAAAGTACGCGGCCCTGTGCGATGTGTTCGTCATGGACGCCTTCGGCACCGCCCACCGCGCCGAGGGCTCGACCCACGGCGTTGCCAAGTTCGCCAAGGTCGCCGCTGCAGGCCCGCTGCTGGCGGCCGAGCTCGATGCCCTGGGCAAGGCCCTGAAGGCCCCGGCCAAGCCGATGGCCGCCATCGTCGCCGGCTCCAAGGTGTCCACCAAGCTGGACGTGCTCAACAGCCTGAGCACGGTCTGTGACCAACTGATCGTCGGTGGCGGCATCGCCAACACCTTCCTCGCCGCGGCTGGCCACAAGGTCGGCAAGTCGCTGTACGAGCCGGACCTGGTCGAGACTGCCAAGGCCATCGCCGCCAAGGTCAGCGTGCCGCTGCCCGTGGACGTGGTCGTTGCCAAGGAATTCGCCGAGAGTGCCGAGGCCATCGTCAAGTCCATCGCCGACGTGGCCGATGACGACATGATCCTGGATATCGGCCCGAAGACTGCCGAACAGTTCGCCGAGCTGCTCAAGTCGTCCAGGACCATCCTGTGGAACGGTCCGGTCGGCGTGTTCGAGTTCGACCAGTTCGGCAACGGCACCAAAGTGCTGGCCAAGGCCATCGCCGACAGCGCCGCCTTCTCCATCGCCGGTGGTGGGGACACCCTGGCGGCCATCGACAAATATGGCGTCGGCGCTGATATCTCCTACATTTCTACCGGTGGCGGCGCGTTCCTCGAATTCGTCGAAGGCAAGGTCCTGCCCGCCGTGGCTATCCTGGAAGAGCGGGCCAAGGCCTGAGCATGGCGGCGCCTGGCAAAGGGAGCGACCTGATGGTCAAGCAATTGCCTGTGATGATCCTGACCCTGTTGCTGGGTGCCTGCTCCAGCAAATCTGCCGACACCGAGCCGTCGCAGCCGCCCAAGGGCGGCTGCTACCAGTCTCAGTGGCAGGCTGAGACCGCGCCGGTCATCAACAAGCGCATGGGCCCGGAAGGCCTGGAAAAGTACGACGACGAACACCAGCGCCAGGCGCCGGGCTGCCCTTGATCGGGCGCCAGGCAACCAAGGTTGGGTTTTGTGGTCTTGGATTAGGGGCCGCGTAGCGGATCCACGACGAGGTTTTTGGATGAAAGCGCTTCTGGCCGCATTGGCCCTGGCGACCCTGGCAGGATGCTCGCTGCTGCAGCCGGCGCAACCGGCTCCGGCGGATAACTGGACCCGCTGGGTCTGCGACACCCAGACCGAAGTGCTCTGGCGCTTCGCCGATGCCACGCAAGATTCGGTCGACGTACGCCTGGGTGGCGGCGACCAGGTCTATCGGCTCAAGTCTGAGCCGGGTGCCTCCGGTGCGCTGTACAGCGACGGGGTACTGGCCTTCCACACCAAAGGCGACGAAGGCCTGGTGTATTGGGTGGCAACCAACGATCTGATTGGGCGGGGCTGCAAGGCACCGTGACTGGCCGGGCCGCGACGGCGGCCCACACTACTTGAACAGCAACCGCCCCTGCGGCAGGCTTGCACGAAACAACGACGCTTGTCGGGAGAGAGATACACAATGGCACTCATTAGCATGCGCCAGATGCTGGACCACGCCGCCGAGTTCGGCTACGGCGTTCCGGCTTTCAACGTCAACAACCTCGAGCAGATGCGCGCCATCATGGAAGCTGCGGACGCCACCGACTCCCCGGTCATCGTCCAGGCTTCGGCCGGCGCCCGCAAGTATGCCGGTGCCCCGTTCCTGCGCCACCTGATCCTGGCGGCGATCGAAGAGTTCCCGCACATCCCGGTGTGCATGCACCAGGACCACGGCACCAGCCCTGACGTCTGCCAGCGCTCCATCCAGCTGGGCTTCAGCTCGGTGATGATGGACGGCTCGCTCAAGGAAGACGGCAAGACCCCGTCCGACTACGAGTACAACGTTCGCGTCACTCAGCAGACCGTGGCATTTGCCCACGCCTGCGGTGTGTCCGTCGAAGGCGAACTGGGTTGCCTGGGCAGCCTGGAAACCGGCCAGGCCGGTGAAGAAGATGGTATCGGCGCCGAAGGCACCCTGGATCACAGCCAGATGCTGACCGACCCGGAAGAAGCCGCCGACTTCGTCAAGAAGACCCAGGTCGACGCCCTGGCCATCGCCATCGGCACCAGCCACGGTGCGTACAAGTTCACCAAGCCGCCAACCGGTGACATCCTGGCCATCGACCGCATCAAGGAAATCCACAAGCGCATCCCCAACACCCACCTGGTGATGCACGGTTCCTCCTCGGTGCCGCAGGAGTGGCTGAAGGTCATCAACGAGTTCGGCGGTGACATCAAGGAAACCTACGGCGTGCCGGTCGAAGAGATCGTCGAAGGCATCAAGTACGGCGTGCGCAAGGTCAACATCGACACCGACCTGCGTCTGGCCTCCACCGGTGCCATCCGTCGCTACATGGCTGCGCACCCGAGCGAGTTCGACCCACGCAAGTTCTTCGCCGAGACCGTGAAGGCCATGCGTGATGTCTGCATCGCCCGTTACGAAGCCTTCGGCACCGCCGGCAACGCCTCCAAGATCAAGCCGATCTCCCTGGAAGGCATGTTCCAGCGTTACGCCAAGGGTGAGCTGGCTGCCAAGGTCAACTGATCCGGCGTCCATTGGGGCTGCTTCGCAGCCTATCGCGGCACAAGGCCGCTCCTACAGGAATGCACAGTCCCTGTAGGAGCGGCCTTGTGCTGCGATGGGGCGCGAAGCGGTCCCAGCTCATCAGGAATGCCGCCGTACCATGACCACCCTACGCTACCTGCAAGCCTACCCGCCTCACCTGCAAGAGCAGGTGCGCCAGATGATCGCCAGCGATCGCCTGGGCAACTACCTACGACAACGCTATCCCGAGCGCCACGATGTGCAGAGCGACAAAGCGCTGTACGGCTATGCCCAGGACTTGAAACAGCAGTACCTGCGCAATGCGCCGAACCTGGACAAGGTGTTGTTCGACAATCGCCTGGATCTGACGCATCGTGCCCTAGGCCTGAACACGGCGGTTTCCCGCGTGCAGGGCGGCAAGCTCAAGGCCAAGAAGGAAATTCGCATCGCCTCGCTGTTCAAGGACGCAGCGCCACAGTTCTTGCGCATGATCGTGGTGCACGAGTTGGCGCACCTGCGCGAACGCGACCACAACAAGGCGTTCTACCAGCTCTGTCAGCACATGGAGCCGGACTACCATCAACTGGAATTCGACCTGCGCGTCTACCTGACCTATCAGGAGCTGCCGGGCACTACCTGAGGATCGAGCAGCATGGATGTGAGCAAGACCAAGAGCAGTTTCTACCGGCGGCTCTACGTGGCCTGGTTGATCGACAGTCAGACCGCCACCAGCGTTCCGGCGCTGATGGAAGCCACCGGCATGCCCCGGCGCACTGCGCAGGACACCATCGCCGCACTGGCGGACCTGGATATCGTCTGTGAGTTCGAGCAGCAGGCGGGGGCGCGCAATCACGCTGGGCACTATCGCATCCATGATTGGGGTGCCATCGACAAGCAGTGGATCATCCAGCATCTGCGCCAGATCAGGGACGTGCTGGGGTATCCATGACCTGAGCGCCCGGCCGGTCTGTGCCCTCTTGCCTCAAGCCTTGCGCATACCGATATGCGGGATGCCATCCTCGAGGTATTGCTCCCCTGCCACTTCGAACCCATGCCGCGCATAGTAGGCCTGCAGATGTGCCTGGGCCGATAGGTAGATCGGTGTTCCCGGCCAGCAGTGCTCGGCGCACTCCAGGCCCTTGAGCAACAACTGATGGCCCAGGCCGCCACCGCGGGCGGCGGGAGCGGTCACCACCCGGCCAATGACCACATCGCCGCCTTGGGATTGAGGGTCGAGCAGGCGCAGGTAGGCCACCAAACGGTCCTGCTCCCATCCCATCAGGTGCAGCGTATCTCCGCAAAGGTCCTGACCGTCGACCTCCTGGTAGGCGCATTGCTGCTCCACCACGAAGACTTCGGTGCGCAGTTGCAGGATGGCATAGAGCTGCTCCTTGCCAAGGTCGGTATGGTGCTTGCAAATCCACTCGATGGACATGGGTATGAACTCTTTGAAGGGGCGGTCGATCATCGCAAATCCAGGCTCCGGCGACGAGTCGGACATTGCCCAAAAACAGGCTTCGCAACATTCGGCCAAAATAGAGGCTATTTGATATCATTTGTCGGCTGCCGGCCGAGAGGGCTTTGTGTAGTCTGCCCATCCTGTAGTAGTGCGGATCGCCACCATCAGAGTGGATCACCAACTGCGAAAGGACTCGAGCATGCGGCCACTGCTTTGCGCGCTTGGCTTACTGGTAATCGTGCTGGTCACACCCGCGATGGCGGTCGAGAAGTTGCGCCTGGTGGCCGATAGCTGGCCGCCCTTCACTGACAGTGACCTGCCCGGCGGTGGCCTGGCCACCAACATCGTCACCGCCGCCTTGACCCGCGCCGGCTATGCCAGCAATGTCGAGCAAGTGCCTTGGGCCAGAGCCCTGATGGGCATCGGTGAGGGGCGCTACGACATCCTCGTCAATACCTGGTACAACGATTCGCGCACGCGTCTGGGCGCCTTTTCCAAACCTTATCTGGTCAACCGCATCCGCCTGCTCAGGCCGCAAAACAAGCCGTTGAGCTACCGGCGGCTGACCGATCTCTACGACTACTCCATTGCCGTGGTGCGCGACTACGCCTATTCACCTGGGTTCGACAGCGACGCGCGTTTGCACAAGGTGGCGGTGCGTAATTTTTCCTCGGCGGTGCGCATGCTGGCGGCGGGAAGGGTCGACCTGACGGTGGAAGACGAGTTCGTCGCGCGCTACAGCCTGCAGCGTGAGACGAAGGAGGTGCGTGAAGCCGTGACCTTCGTGGAGCCCGCGCTGGGCGAGAACAACCTGCATATCCTGGTCAGCCTCAAGCATCCCGAACATCGACAGATCGTCGAGCGATTCGACCGCGCCATTGCCGCGATGAAGGCCGATGGCAGCTATGCCCGGCTGTTGCGCCAGCATGGGTTCTGACATGCGACGCTTTCGCAGGTGAACCCCGCTGCCAAACCGCCGCGCAGGGTCAGTGCGGCGGGTTTTCCTTGATCAGGTGCGCCGCCAGGGTGCGCAGCGGCCCAAGCTGGCGGCAGATCAGCGCCAGTTGCGTCTGCACCAGGCGCTGGTGTTCATCCAGTTCCTCGGGCATCTGCTCCAACGCGCCGGCCAGGGCTTCCTCGGCATCGCTGTGAATGGCCACGGGCAGGCGCGCGGCCAGGCCATTGGCGATCTCATCGAGGCTGTTGGCCAGGCTTTGTCCGGCGCCATCGATCAACTGCTCGTGGACCTCCGGCGGTAGCGCCGTGTCGCGGTGCGCGCCGAGCCCGGAGAGGTAGCTGAGCAGGGTGTGGGAGAGCACCAGGAAGCGGAAGCCCACATCGGCTTCCTTGCGGAAATGCCCAGGCTCCATGAGCATGTTGGCCAGCGTGGTCGACAGCGCCGCATCGGCGTTGTGGGCATTGCGGCGGGCCAGGCGGTAGGCCAGGTCGTCGCGCTTGCCATGGGCATACTGCTGCATGATCTGGCGCAGATAGGCACTGGCGCAGGTGAGGGTATTGGCCAGCACCTTGTTCAGGCGCCGCCCCTGCCAGTCGGGCAGGAACAGGAACACCGCCAGAATCGCGATCAGGCTGCCCACGAGGGTATCGAACAGACGCGGCAGGAACAGGCCGTACCCATCGCCGATCTGATTGAAGCAGAACAGCACCATCAAGGTGATCGCCGCTGTGGCCAAGGTGTAGCGGGTGGTCCGGTTGACGAAGAACACCACCCCGGCGACGACGGCGAACATCGACTGGATGATCGGGCTGGGGAACAGGTCGAACAGTGCCCAGCCCACGGTCAGGCCGACGGCCGTGCCGAGCACGCGCTGCACCAGCTTGCGGCGGGTCGCACCATAGTTGGGCTGGCAGACGAACAGGGTGGTGAGGATGATCCAGTAGCCTTGAGTCGGATGGATCAAGTGCACCATGCCGTAACCCACCGACAGCGCCAGGGACAGGCGCAGCGCGTGGCGGAACAGTAGCGAGGTCGGGGTGAGCTGGGTCCGCAGGCGACTCCAGACATCCTTGAGGTTGCGTGGCGAGCGGTCCAGCAGGCTGCTGTCGCTGGCATCGGCGAGGCTATCGGGGTTGCTGGCGGCGCCCAGCAGGCGGTCCAGGGTCGCCAGGTTGCCGGCCAGTGCCCGCAATGAGCGCAGCAGGCCGCGCCAGGCGGGGTTGCTTTGTTGGCGCAGGTGTTCCAGGGAGGCGTTGAGATCTTCCAGGGCTTCGGCAAAACCGCTGCCGTAGACGAACGGCTGGCGCAGGCGGATGGAATGTGACAGTTGCTGGCAGGCTGAGCCTTGCTGGCGCAGCAGGCGCTGGCAGCGGAACATCACATCACTGTGGAAGAACGCTTCGGCCAAGGCGTTGTAGGGGTAGTGCGAGGCGCTGACCCGTTCATGGATGTCCTGGGCCAGGAAGTACAGCTTCAGGTAACGGCTGACCTTGGCGTTCGGTTGGCTGTTGCCGACCCGGTGCAGGATGATTTCCTTGGCCGCGTTCAGCGCAGCCACCACCTTGCCGTTCTGCTGGGCCAGCTCCAGGCGCCGGGCTTCGAGATCCAGGTTGCGGATCGGCTCGAACAGGTTGGCCTTGAGCTTGAGGTAGCGGCCAAGCTCCATGAACAGCTTCGCCAGACTCTGCTGCACCGGCTGGTTGGAGAACAGCGCCTGCCACAGCACCGAGAGCAGGCCATACCACGCGGCACCGGCCACCAGCAGCAACGGCTCGTGCCAGAAGTCGCTGACCTGCCCGCCGCGCTGGTCCACGCCGATCATGGTGTACACCGAGAGGATCAAGGTCGCCGAGGCAATGGCGCCGTAGCGCTCGCCCAAGGCGCCGAGCATGGTCAGGGCGAAGGCTGCCAGGGCCAGGGCGCCGGCGAAAATCCAGGGGTAGGGGAACAGCAGTTCCACCGACAAGGCGGCGATGGCGAAACACACGAGGGTCACGGCCAGGGCGCTCAGGCGGCCTTGCCAGCCGTCGTCGGTCTCAGCCAGGGCGCTGGCGATGATGCCGAGGAACAGTGGGATCAACAGGGCCATTTCGTCCTGGTACCAGCACAGCGCCATGCTGCCGGTGAGCGCGACCGTTACCCGGATGCTGTAGCTGAATTTGTCTTGGCCCCACAAACGACGCAATGAATGGCGGAACGAGCTCGATGACATGATGGCCTTGGGCTGTGATCGAATGAATACCTTGCGCGCCGTCCGTTTCGAGGCTGCTGCGCAGCCCGGAAACCGGCACCTGAGCACAGACCAGCAAGAAGCGTTCCGTGCTGCTGAAAGGATTCTACTCTACACGAACTGCGCTGCAGCGTTGGCCGAGGCCCAGGCCCACTGGAAATTGAACCCGCCCAGATGGCCGGTGACATCGAGCACTTCGCCGATGAAATACAGCCCCGGGCTCTTGAGCGACTCCATGGTCTTGGACGACACCTCGCGGGTATCGACGCCGCCGAGTGTGACCTCCGCGGTGCGATAGCCTTCGGTGCCGGCCGGCACCAGCTGCCAGGCCGAGAGCTTGTCGGCCACCTGGGCCAGCTCGGCCGGGGTGTACTGCTTCATCGGCTTGGACACGAACCACTGCTCGGCCAGCAGGTTGGCCAGCTTGCGGGTGAAGACCTCGCCCAGCAGGGTCTTGAGCTCGCTGTTGGGGCGCTCGGCCTGTTGCTGTTGCAGCCAGCTCAGGGCGTCACGATCAGGCAGCAGGTTGATCTCCACCGTGTCGCCCGCCTCCCAGAACGAGGAGATCTGCAGGATCGCCGGGCCGCTCAGGCCGCGGTGGGTGAACAGCAGGTTTTCCCGGAAACTGGTGCCGTTGCAACTGGCGACGCAGTCCAGCGCGGTGCCGGAGAGTTCGGTGCACAGTGCCTTGAGTTGGGGCTCGGTGATGGTGAAGGGCACCAAGCCTGCACGTGTCGGCAGCAGGGTATGGCCGAATTGGCGGGCGACCTGGTAGCCAAAGCCGGTGGCACCCAAGGTCGGGATCGACAGCCCGCCGGTGGCGATCACCAGGGACTGGCAGGCGAAAGGGCCGGTGGAGGTCTGAAGGCAATAGCCCTCGGCGGTCTTCTCGATCTGCTCGATGCTGGTTTGCATATGTATCTCGGCGCCGGCTTCGTCGCATTCGGCGAGCAGCATGTCGAGGATGTCGCTGGACTTGTTGTCACAAAACAGCTGACCGAGTTTCTTCTCGTGGTACGGCACGCCGTGCTTGCACACCAGCTCGATGAAATCCCACTGGGTATAGCGGGCCAGGGCCGACTTGCAGAAGTGCGTGTTCTGCGAGAGGAAGTTGGCCGGCTCGGTGTACATGTTGGTGAAGTTGCAGCGACCGCCCCCGGACATGAGGATCTTCTTGCCCGGCTTGTTGGCGTGGTCGAGCACCAGCACTCGGCGGCCACGGCGGGCGGTGAGCTGGGCGCACATCAGGCCGGCGGCGCCGGCGCCGATGATGATCACGTCGGTGGAATGCACGGTGTAAACCTTTTCTGAAATGACACACGGGCCACAGTGGGAGCGGGTTTACCCGCGAAGGCGGTAGTGAGCCCACCATCGCATTCGCGGGTAAACCCGCTCCCACAGGCGTCGCGCAAATCTTTAGATGATGCGGACTTTCAGGGACCGGCCCTTGATCTTGCCGCTGTTCAGGCGCTGCATGGCTTGTTTGGCCACAGCGCGCTCCACGGCCACGAAGGCCTGGAAGTCGAAGATGGCGATCTTGCCCACCTGCTTGCCGGGGATGCCGGCGTCGCCGGTCAGGGCGCCGAGGATGTCGCCTGGGCGCAGCTTGTCCTTGCGGCCAGCGGCGATGCACAAGGTGGTCATGACCGGCAGCAGCGGCTCGCCACCCTTGTGCTTGAGGCTGTCGAGCTGCTCCCAGCGCAGTGGGCGTTTTTGCAGGTCTTCGATGGCCTGGGCGCGGTGGCCCTCGGCAGGGGCAACCAGGCTGATGGCGATGCCTTTTTCGCCGGCGCGGCCGGTGCGGCCGACGCGGTGCACGTGGATCTCGGGGTCACGGGCCAGCTCGACGTTGATCACCATGTCCAGGCCATCGATGTCCAGGCCGCGGGCCGCCACGTCGGTGGCCACCAGGACCGAACTGCTGCGGTTGGCGAACATCGTCAACACCTGGTCACGGTCGCGTTGTTCCAGGTCGCCGTGCAGAGCCTGGGCGACGATGCCCTTGGCGGTGAGGTGGGCGACTACGTCCTCGCATTGTTGCTTGGTGAAGCAGAACGCCACGCACGACTGCGGTCGGAAGTGGCCGAGCACGCGGGTGACCGCCTCCAGGCGCTGCTGCGGGTCGATCTCGATGAAGTGCTGCTCGATCTGGTTGTCGGCGTGCAGGCTCTCGACCTTGACCTGTTGCGGTTTGCGCATGAATTCGGCGGCCAACTGCTCGATGCCGGCTGGGTAGGTGGCCGAGAACAGCAGGGTCTGGCGGCGCGACGGGGCCTTGCCGATGATGCTGGCGATGGCATCGAAGAAGCCCATGTCGAGCATGCGGTCGGCTTCATCGAGTACCAGGGTGTTGAGCCCGTCGAGCACCAGGGTGCCCTTGTCCAGATGCTGCTGGATGCGGCCTGGGGTGCCGACGATGATGTGCGCGCCATGCTCCAGCGAGGCGATCTGCGGGCCGAGCGAAACGCCACCACACAGGGTGAGGATCTTGATGTTGTCCTCGGCACGGGCCAGGCGGCGCAGCTCCTTGGCCACCTGGTCGGCCAGCTCGCGGGTCGGGCACAGCACCAGTGCCTGGCAGCCGAAGTAGCGCGGGTTGATCGGGTTGAGCAGGCCGATGCCGAAGGCGGCGGTCTTCCCGCTGCCGGTCTTGGCCTGGGCGATCAGGTCCTGGCCCTTGAGGATGACCGGCAGGCTCTGGGCCTGGATCGGTGTCATCGAGGTGTAGCCGAGGGCGTCCAGGTTGGCCAGCATGGCGGCGGACAGCGGCAGAGTGGCAAAGGCGGTGGAATCGATGGTCACGAGGCGGGCCTGCGTTGCGAAGCGAAAAATGCCGCACAGTCTACCAGCCTCGTGGCCATTCGCCCTACGACTCCATGTGCGCTTCCTGACGACGGGCACGCCTTCCGTCCGTCGGCGAAAGCTGCAGGAAGATCGCCGCCGCCAGCATGGCCATCAGGCCGATGGTCAGGAAGGTCAACTGGAAGGCGCCCAAGGTGCTTTCCACGCCCTCGGCGCTGCCGGCAGCGGTGAAGCCGCCGAGCAAGGCGCCAGCACAGGCCACCCCCAGGCTCAGGGACAGTTGTGCGACCACCGACAGCAAGCTGTTGCCGCTGCTGGCGCTGGCGTCGTCCAGATCGATCAGGGTCACGGTATTCATGGCCGTGAACTGCATGGAGTTCACGGCGCCGAGCAAGGCCAGTTGCGCGAGCAGCAGGGCATAGGGCGTGTCCGCGTCCACCAGCCCCAGACTGGCCAGCAGCAGGCCAAGCAGCAGGGTGTTGCCGGTGAGGATGATGCGGTAGCCGAAGCGTTCGATCAGCGGCCGTGCGATGGACTTGGCGAGCATGGCGGCGGCGGCCAGCGGGATCATGCTCATGCCGGCTTCTGCGGGCGAATAGCCCAGTGCTACCTGCAGCAGCAGCGGCACCAAGAACGGCAAGGCACCGCTGCCCAGGCGAGCGAACAGGTTGCCGAGGATGCCGATGGCGAAGGTGCGCACCCGGAACAGGCTGGGCGAAAACAGCGGCTGAGGGTCGCGCCCCGCCCGTAGCCAATAGGCAGCCAGGC
This sequence comes from Pseudomonas sp. NY15354, assembly GCF_048068075.1. Lineage (NCBI taxonomy): Bacteria > Pseudomonadati > Pseudomonadota > Gammaproteobacteria > Pseudomonadales > Pseudomonadaceae > Pseudomonas > Pseudomonas sp. NY15354. The sequence goes on along the minus strand of NZ_JBLUPV010000002.1, from coordinate 151,966 downwards.
AGGCCATGCCGGCGAACAGCAGCAACATCACCCGCAGGTGCGGCAGGTGCAGCTCACCCAGGCCTTCCATGGCAATGGTGATCAGCACCATCGCCGCGCCGAACAGGAGGAATCCGGGGCCGTCGAAGGCGGTGCGCTCGGCGCCACGCAGGTCGGGGATGAACTTCCACACGGCATAGCAGCCCAGCGCACCGACGGGCAGGTTGAGCAGGAAGATCCAGTGCCAAGTGAGTATCTCCACCAGCCAGCCACCCAAGGTAGGCCCCAGCAGCGGGCCGAGCAGGCCAGGAATGGTGATGAAACTCATGATTCGCACCAGTTCCGAGCGTGGGTAGGCGCGAAGCACCACCAGTCGCCCGACCGGCAGCATCAGCGCACCGCCCAGGCCCTGGATGACCCGCGCCAGGATCAGGAACGTGAGGCTGTTGGCCATGGCGCACAGCAGCGAGCCCAGGCTGAACAGCAGGATGGCGCTGAAGAAAATGCGTTTGGTGCCGAACCGGTCGGCGATCCAGCCCGAGGCGGGGATCAGCAGGGCGACGGTGAGCATGTAGGCGATGATCACGCCCTGCATGCGCAAGGGGTCTTCGGCCAGGGAGCGCGCCATGGCGGGCAGGGCGGTATTGAGAATGGTGCCGTCCAAGGACTGCATGAAGAAGGCGATGGCCACCACCCAGGGGATCCAGCGGGCGGTGACGGGGTCCAGTGGCGCGCGATCGGACATCAGCTACCTCTCTGTCGTGTGTTACCTGTGTGGGCCTGTTCGCGGGTAAACCCGCTCCCACAGGCACAGCGGTGTTGTTGAGAACACCGAAGAACTTGTGGGAGCGGGTTCCCGCGAAGGGGCCGATCACAATGTCAGGGTCAGGCCTTTGACCAATGCCCCCGGCAAATGACTCGACCCGGTGCTGCGCTGGCCGTAGGTGCTGGTCGACAGGATCAGCTCCCGCTCGCACGTGAGCGCCTCCAGCTGGCTGCCCAGCAGGTTGTACAGACTGTCGTCGAAGCGCATGGTGCCGACCGGGCCCTGGATGCTGCCATCCTGCACCCAGAAGGTGGCGAAGCGGGTCAGGCCGGTCATGCGGGCGGCGGGCAGGTCCGAGTAGTTCAGGTACCAGAGATTGCTGATGTACAGGCCTGTGCCGAGCCGCTCGAGGATCTGCGCCGACGGCAATTGCCCCGGCGCCAGGCTCAGTGCGCAAGGCGACTCGAAGCTGTCGGCGCCGTTGGCCTGCAACTCGAATTCCGCAGCGCTGCGCGCACTGATCAGGCGTGCCTGGGCACGGCCGTCGCGAATCAGGCGAACGTCTTGGCGCGGCGAGCCTTCATTGGAGAACGGTGGGCTGAGCGAGCCGCTGACCTGCTCATCGAAACTGACTTGCGGGCTGAGACTGGCATCGCCGTTGTACAGGCGTTGCAGCGCGCTGTTGCCTGTGGCCAGGGCCTGGGCGGAAAAACCACCCCAGCAGAGCATGCCGGCGATTTCGTCCATGGCTGCCGGGGCCAGGTAGGCGCGGTAGCTGCCGGGCTTGAGGATGATTGCCGGGCGGCCAAGGAACTTAAGTTGCTCTCGGGATTGGCGCAGGCGTGACACCAGGGCTTCGCTCTCCCATGCGTTGCCTGCGTAGTTGGCTTTTACTGCCTGGCCATTGGCATGGAACAAGCTCCAGTCGAAGTTGAAACTGTTGGCCTGGTGCCAGCCAAAGGCGCCGAAGGAACTGGCAAAGCCCCGGCAAATGGGGCCTGCGGCATAGATGCCGACCAGGTCCAGCTCGCTCGCTTCGCGCTCGATCAGGCCCAGGACATCAGCGCAGTCCGGTAGCGGCTGCGCTTGCAGGCTATGGCACTGCCAGGGGCTTTCGTCCAGGCGCAGGTACGGGTCGACAGGCAGCAGCGGCAGGATCTGGCGCAGTTGGGCCAGCGCGTCGTGCAGGCGCTGGCGGTCCAGCTGCGGGTCGTCGCCCAGGGTGAAGTGCTGCTCGGCCTGGCGCCCGTCATGGATCAGGCGCAAGTGCGCGCTGGCCTGGGTGACTTCACCCGCCTGACGTACGCGGGCATGGTTGAAGCGGATGAACTGCGAGTGCTCGGCGCTGTAGCCAAGGGTGAACTGTTCGCCGGCCTGGAGCGCGTCGCGCAGGGCGCCTGTCAGGTCCTCGAAGCGTTGCTGGGGCGTGGCGCTCATCAGGCGTCTCCTCCGAATACGTCGATCTGGCGGAACACGCACGCCGGTGAGGCGTGGCCAACCCGTACCACCTGATTGGGCTCGCCCTTGCCGCAGTTGGGTGTGCCGAGCACCTGGAAGGTGCTGTGATCGCCCACGGCGACCAGATTGCCCCAGAACTGCGCGGAGATGCCGCGGTAGTTGGGGTTCTTCACCACGCCCTTGAGCTCGCCGTTTTCGATCAACTGGCCCCACTCGCAACCGAACTGGAACTTGTTGCGTGCGTCGTCGATGGACCAGGAGCGGTTGGTGCGCATGAGGATGCCATGCTCGATGCCGCCGATCAGCTGCGCCAGTGACTTATCACCCGGCTCGATGTTGAGGTTGGCCATGCGGTCGATCGGTGCGCGGTTCCAACCGCAGGCCCGGCTGTTGGCGACGCCGTCCAGGCCCGAGCGGTACTGCGACAAGGCGCCACCCAAGGGGCGCAGCAGCCGCCCGTCGCGGATCAGAAACTGCTTGCTCGCTGCCGTGCCGTCGTCATCGAAGCTGTAACTGGCCAGCTCTTCGCCGATGGTCGGATCGAAGGTCACATTGAGCAGCTTCGAGCCGTATTGCAGGTGGCCGAAGTCGCTCGCCTTCACGAAGCTGGTGCCGGCGTAGTTGCGCTCATCGCCCAGGATGCGGTCCATCTCCAGTGGGTGGCCAATGGATTCGTGGATCTGCAGCATCATCTGGTCCGGCATCAGCAGCAGATCGCGCGGGCCGCTGGGGGTATTGGGCGCAAGCAGCAGTTGCAGGGCTTCGTCGGCGATGCGCCGGGCCGCGCCGACCAGGCCGCAGCGCTCGATGACCTCGAAACCGCCTTGCTGGCCGAAGTTCTCCCGGCCGAGGCTGCGGCTCTGGCTGTCCTGGCCGTCGCTGGCGGTCACGCCCAGGCCCGGGAACAGGAAGCGCTGGGCATGGCGCAGCTCGGCACCGGCGGAGTTGAGGTAGGTCTGCTCGACCAGGCTGATGCCCAGGCTCGCCTGCCAATCCACCAGGCGACTGTCGTTGGGCACGCTGGCCGATTCGGCGGCGAGCAGTTCCAGGCACTCGGCAAGGCTGGGCAGCGGTTGGTCGAAGTGAGGCGAGACATGATCATGACGCTCGCTGGCCACCGGTTGCCCGCTCAGGTCCAGCAAGCTGTGGGCGGCAATCGTGCGAGCCAGCGACTCGGCCTGTTCGAGGGCGCGTTGCAGGCCGGCCTGGGACAGGTCGGCAGTGGCGGCATAGGCCTCCACGCCCTTGACGCGCACGGTGAGCATGGCGCCTTCGTCCTGACTGAAGAACGGCGGCTCAGCCACATTGCGACGCACCGACAGGCTCTGGTGCGACTGCTTCACATGGCGCAGGGAAAACAACTCGGCCGAACTGCGCAGCGCGGCAAAACGCTGGCGCAGCAGGGCGCTGGAATCGAACATGCGGGAACCTCCGGTGCGCGGTGGCTCCCCCTTTAGAACCACCCCTCTGCACGCTCAGGCGAGTCATGTTGCTTGCCTTGAGCCGCGCGAGGTCATTATGGCAGCCTCGCACTTTGCAGGTGGAGGAAATAACGTGTGGCGTGAAGCTTTCACGGTACACGCCCGCGGGCTGTGGACTCCCGTGCTCAACTATCGTCAAAAGGTAAATCTTGTTGTGAACAGCAGACGGATCAGCTGGTGGTGCTGGGGCGCGTTCGATGCCCTGTTGTTAATCGACTACGTGTTCAAGGCGATCGCCGGTGGCAGGGTTCCATTCGTTTCCGATGCGCTACGGATTCCCATGGTCGCCAGCGACGAAGGTATGGCGACCGCTGTGCTTTTTGCCTTGCGCCTGGGCCTGCTGGTGTCAGTGGGAATCAGTTGTGTGCTGTTCTTCGCCCAGCGCAATGGCGTGAAATGGCTGGTGGGGTTGCAACTGCCTGTCAGGTTGCTCTTGTTCATTCCCTCCGTTTCGGTCCTTTACCTGTACGAGGGGTACCAAGCGTCAGCCCATCCGTTGATGTTCTTTTTGATCGTGCTGGCGTGCGAACTGTTCAAAATCTGGACGCTCTGGTTCTTCGGTAGAAGACAGATAGTCGCCTGACTCAATGTCACAGATAAAAAAAGGAGAGCCGAAGCTCTCCTTTTTTGTTCACCTGCCCCCGCCCATACGGTGTTGAAACGGGGCTGGTCTTCACGCGGACACATTTCGTGCAGACGCTAATGATGCATGTCCGGTCAGTGACAGCGAATTAGGTAAATGCTCGTCGCAGTCAGGTGAGACGAGGTTTTATAACTGAGGGCTGTTATTTTTCTGGTTGGCCTGTGACCGCTGAGTGGTGGGCATCTGAAGCAGCGTGGTCTCAGTCAGAATCAGGAAATTCCCTACTTTATTTTCGGTGGGCGTTGATAAACGTTTTTTTCTAAGACACAGATACTGCTGCTTTTTTCAGGATGTGACGCAATGGAGCGACTCTCTCACTGGAAGCAAGTCTGGAAAGAGGATTTAGGCAAGGTAGAAAGTCCTTTTTTTGCAGTGGCACGTGTTCGTAGCAATTTGCGGGAGGGAGGCGACCTGTGGGGGGCAGCAGCGCTTTTGAAATCTTGTGGGCTAAATACATCGAGGAACCTGACTGAAGTGCAGATAGCGCGGGTGTTATGTTCGTTGGAACAAGGGCAATGGATGCTCATGAGGCGGAGGCCTGTTCTTCCCATTGATCCGAAGCGTTATTGGTATGCAAAGTTATGCAGGTCCAGAGTGGATGAGAGATATTGGAGGGGGTACAACGGTCCTGGTAAATGGAAAACACTAAAAATCGAGATGAATAAGGCCGTCACCAGTATGGCGTTCATTGCTAACTTTCTTACTTCGCGAGGTGACGAAGGGCGAGTTTTTTTGTCGTCTGGGAAGGACTATGCCAATACGGCAAGAACGGTTACACAGCAGTGGGTGGCATTGAGGGGTGATGAAAGCGAAATTGCACGTTTATCGGCCATTCATCCTTATGGCGCTGTGCGCAAGGTTACACAGTATTACGTGGAGGCTGACGATCACTGGTCCGTGACAGGAGCATCTTGGCATTGGCGGCCTGTGACTGCTGATGAGAGCTATGAGTTTAGAGAGGAATGAACAGGCAATGCCGACGATCCATCTCAGGCGTCCGATACTGCTCTTTTGGAGTGCAATGGATGCCTTTTATGTGTGTTTCTTGATTATCAGCAGCGTCCGGCGAGGGGACGTGCCGTTTTGGTCTGACCTCAATGCTGCGCTCGTAAACATGCAGAATTGGGGCGGCGGTTTGGAAGTCCTGGTGTGGCTTGGATGGATCACTCAGCTATCGGTAGTCGTGAGTGGTGTCCTGTTTTATGTGGGGTGTAGGCGCGCTCTGCATTTGGCGCTCGTACAGATTCCATTTCGAGTGCTCTTCATCGTCCCTTCCATCGCCTTGATCGTGTTGATTCCAGACCTCAGTGCCGGCTTGTGGCTGGGCCTGTTGATGCTTTCTGAGGCAGTCAAGGGCTGGAGCCTCTGGTGGCTATGGCGTAACTGGCCTGCTTACCCCCTTCGCGGCGCGTAAATGTCACAGATAAAAAAAGGAGAGCCGAAGCTCTCCTTTTTTGTTCAGCGGTGAATCAGCCGATGGTCATCAGGCTGGCGTTGCCGCCTGCCGCTGCGGTGTTGACGCTCACCGCGCGCTCGATCACCAGGCGCTCCAGGGCGATCTGGTGGTCGCCGCTCGAGAGGCCGTGGACACCGACGATGGCACCGGCGCGCTTGGCTACCTGCTCGCAGACGCCGCGCAATTGGTCGGAGTCGCCGTGGTGGATGACGGCGTCGAAGGCGACTTCGTCCTTCTGCCAGTCGGCCACCAGCTTGACCTTCGCTTGCAGCTCCTTCGGCAGGCGGGCGCGCAGGCTCTTGGCAGGCTCCGCGTCGACCCATACCGCCGAGCTGCCCACGGCCAGTACGGCAGCCAGCTGAGCCAGCAGATCGCCGTCGTTGTCGGCCAGGCATAGCACGTGCTCACGTGGCAGCACGGTGTAGGTGTTGCGCTCGCCGGTCGGGCCGGGCAGCACGCGGCTGATACCGCTCTGGGACTGGGCGGCGAACTGTTCGCACAGGTTGGCCAGGTCGCCCAGCTGGCTGCTGGCGGCCCAGGTCTTGAGGGTCTGCAGCGGCTTGATCAGCTGGTCACGCAGGACGGTGTCGACCTTGCCTTCGCCGTCGACACGCTGGAAGTGGCGGGCGATGGCGTCGGCCGGGCGGGTCGACAGCAGGCGGTACAGGTACAGCGGGCCACCGGCTTTCGGACCGGTGCCGGACAGGCCTTCACCACCGAACGGCTGGACGCCGACCACGGCACCGACAATGTTGCGGTTGACGTACATGTTGCCGGCGTTGACGTTGTCCACCACCTTGGCGATGGTCTCGTCGATGCGGGTATGTACGCCCAGGGTCAGGCCGTAGCCGGAGGCGTTGATCTGCTCGATCAGCTGGTTGAGCTCGTTGCGGTTGTAGCGCACCACGTGCAGGACCGGGCCGAAGATCTCGCGCTTGAGCTCGTCGAAGCTTTCCAGCTCGATCAGCGTTGGCATCACGAAGGTGCCGCGCTTGATCTCTTCGCCTTCGGCGATGGCGACCTGATAGACCGAGCGGCCTTTGTCGCGCATGCCCTGGATGTGCTTCTCGATACCTGCCTTGGCTTCGGCGTCGATGACCGGGCCGATGTCCACGGACAGGCGCTCGGGGTTGCCCAGGCGGCTTTCGGCCATGGCGCCCTTGAGCATCTCGATCACGCGGTCGGCGGAATCTTCCTGCAGGCACAGCACGCGCAGGGCCGAGCAACGTTGACCGGCACTGTCGAACGCGGAGGACACCACGTCGATCACCACCTGCTCGGTGAGGGCCGAGGAGTCGACGATCATGGCGTTCTGGCCGCCGGTTTCGGCGATCAGCGGGATCGGACGGCCCTGGTTGTCCAGGCGGCCGGCGATGTTGCGTTGCAGCAGGCGAGCGACTTCGGTGGAACCGGTGAACATCACGCCCTTGACGCGCTCGTCACCGACCAGTCCGGCACCGACGGTTTCGCCGCGGCCTGGCAGCAGTTGCAGCACGCCTTCAGGGATGCCGGCTTCCAGCATCAGGCGGACGGCCTGAGCGGCGACCAGCGGGGTCTGTTCGGCAGGTTTGGCCAGGACCGGGTTGCCCGCGGCCAGGGCGGCGGCCACCTGGCCGGAGAAGATCGCCAGCGGGAAGTTCCACGGACTGATGCACACCACCGGACCCAGCGGGCGGCAGCTGTCGTTGCTGAAGTCGTTGCGCGCCTGCACTGCGTAGTAACGCAGGAAATCCACTGCCTCGCGCACTTCGGCGATGGCGTTGGCGTAGGTCTTGCCGGCTTCGCGCACCAGCAGGCCCATCAGCGGTTGGATATCGGCTTCCATCAGGTCCGCGGCGCGTTCGAGGATCGCGGCGCGTTCGGCGGGCGGAGTGGCCTGCCAGATTGGCGCGGCATTGAGCGCGCATTGGATGGCATTGTCGACGTCCGCGACGGTGGCTTCCTGCACGTGGCCGACGACATCACGATGATCGGCCGGGTTGAGCACCTGTGCGGCTGGCTGCTCGCTGGCTGCGCAGGCCAGCAGCGGGGCGGCCTTCCAGTCGTTGTGGGCGGTGGCCAGCAGGGCGCAGGACAGCGACGCCAGGCGATGTTCGTTAGCCATGTCGATGCCGGCCGAGTTGGCCCGCTCGCTGCCATACAGTTCACGCGGCATCGGAATGCGCGGGTGCGGCAGGCCGATGCTGCCTTCCTGGGTGCCCATGCGCTCGATGCTGGCGACCGGGTCGGCGACCAGTTCCTGGATGGAGATCGAGTGGTCGGCGATGCGGTTGACGAACGAGGTGTTGGCGCCGTTTTCCAGCAGGCGACGGACCAGGTAGGCCAGCAGGGTTTCGTGGGTGCCGACTGGGGCGTACACGCGGCACGGACGGTTCAGCTTGCCTTCGGAGACCTTGCCCACCACCTGCTCGTACAGCGGCTCGCCCATGCCATGCAGGCACTGGAACTCGTACTGGCCGGGGTAGTAGTTCTGGCCGGCGATGTGGTAGATGGCCGACAGGGTGTGGGCGTTGTGGGTGGCGAACTGCGGATAGATGGCTTCCGGGACCGACAGCAGCTTGCGGGCGCATGCGATGTAGGAAACGTCGGTGTAAACCTTGCGGGTGTACACCGGATAGCCTTCCAGGCCTTCGACTTGGGCGCGCTTGATCTCGCTGTCCCAGTAGGCGCCCTTGACCAGGCGAATCATCAGGCGATGGCGGCTGCGCTTGGCCAGGTCGATGACGTAGTCGATCACGTACGGGCAGCGCTTCTGGTAGGCCTGGATGACGAAGCCGATGCCGTTCCAGCCGGCCAGCGAGGGTTCGAAGCACAGGCGCTCGAGCAGGTCCAGGGACAGCTCCAGGCGGTCGGCTTCCTCGGCGTCGATGTTCAGGCCGATGTCGTACTGCTTGGCCAGTTGGGTCAGCGACAGCAGGCGCGGGTACAGCTCTTCCATCACACGCTCGTACTGGGCGCGGCTGTAGCGCGGGTGCAGTGCGGAGAGCTTGATGGAGATGCCCGGGCCTTCATAGATGCCGCGGCCGTGGGAAGCTTTGCCGATCGAGTGGATCGCCTGCTCGTAGGAGGCCAGGTACTTCTGGGCGTCGTGCTCGGTCAGGGCAGCCTCGCCGAGCATGTCGTAGGAGTAGCGGAAGCCCTTGGCTTCGAACTTGCTGGCGTTGGCCAGGGCTTCGGCGATGGTCTCGCCGGTGACGAACTGTTCGCCCATCAGGCGCATGGCCATGTCGACGCCCTTGCGGATCATCGGTTCGCCGCTCTTGCCGATGATGCGGGTGAGCGAGGAGGTCAGGCCGGATTCGTTGTGGGTGGAGACCAGCTTGCCGGTCAGCAGCAGGCCCCAGGTGGCGGCGTTGACGAACAGCGACGGGCTGTTGCCCAGGTGCGGCTGCCAGTTGCCGGTGCTGATCTTGTCGCGGATCAGGGCGTCACGGGTGCCTTTGTCCGGGATGCGCAGCAGGGCTTCGGCCAGGCACATCAGTGCCACGCCTTCCTGGGACGACAGGGAGAACTCCTGCAGCAGGCCCTGGACGATGCCGGCGCGGCCGCTGGCACTCTTCTGGTTGCGCAGTTTTTCGGCAATGCCGGCAGCCAGCTTGTTGGTGGCCTCGGCCTGCTCGGTGGAGAGGCGCGCCTGCTCCAGCAGCATCGGCACCACTTCAGGCTCGGGGCGGCGGTAGGCGGCGGTAATGGCCGACCGCAGGACCGATTGCGGCAGAATGCTTTCGGCGAACTCGAGGAAGCACTGGTGGCTGTGGTCGGGCTGAACGTCGCCGGCATCATCGCTGAGGCTGGCGGCATGGCCGTTGAGTTCGTTCAGGGTAGCGCCACCCTCGAGCTTCTCCAGGTAGTTGAAGATCGCCTGCTTGATCAACCAGTGCGGCGTGCGGTCGATGGACTGCGCAGCTGCTTTGAGTCGCTCACGGGTCGGGTCGTCGAGTTTGACCCCAAGGGTGGTCGTCGCCATTTCTTATCCTCGTTATTGCCACGGATGTGGCCTAAGCTGGCGGCAAGATTAGCTGTAGGACAATCTGGGTGCAACCGGGTGCAACCCGTTTTTTGATCGGCGTAGGTGCAACTCGTCCGACGGCTTCTTCGATGGCATGAAAAAGTACTTTCTTGGTGCTTTTTCTTATGAAAACCACGGGTTTTGAAACAAAAAGGCGCAAAGAAGCGGTTTTGTCTGAAAATGCAGGTCCGGGTGCAACTTGCAAATGAAAAAGGGTTGCACCTCGTTCATGTTGTTGCATAGGATGCGCCGCCTAGGTGCAACCGCCTTGCCGGCGGTCGCAAGACATAAAAACAACGCCAGGGCACAACCATGGGCAATCCACTCACGATCACCTTCGTGATCTACATTGCGGCAATGGTGCTGATCGGCTTCGCCGCCTATCGCTCCACCAAGAACCTCTCCGACTACATCCTGGGCGGACGCAGCCTCGGTAGCGTGGTCACCGCGCTTTCGGCCGGCGCCTCCGACATGAGCGGCTGGCTGCTGATGGGCCTGCCGGGCGCCATCTACTTCGCAGGTCTTTCCGAAGCCTGGATCGCCATCGGCCTGACCGTCGGCGCCTACCTCAACTGGTTGTTCGTCGCTGGCCGTCTGCGTGTGCAGACCGAGTACAACGGCGATGCCCTGACCCTGCCGGACTACTTCTCCAGCCGCTTCGAAGACAACAGCGGTCTGCTGCGAGTGATCTCGGCCATCGTCATCCTGGTGTTCTTCACCATCTACTGCGCTTCCGGCATCGTCGCTGGCGCCCGCCTGTTCGAAAGCACCTTCGGCATGCCGTACGAGACCGCCCTGTGGGCCGGCGCCGCCGCCACCATCGCCTACACCTTCGTCGGCGGTTTCCTGGCGGTGAGCTGGACCGATACCGTCCAGGCTTCGCTGATGATCTTCGCCCTGATCCTCACTCCGATCATCGTGCTGATCTCCACTGGCGGCTTCGACACCACCTTCCTGGCCATCGAAGCGCAGAACCCTGCCAACTTCGACATGTTCCGCGGTGCGACCTTCATCGGCATCATCTCCCTGATGGGCTGGGGTCTGGGCTACTTCGGTCAGCCGCACATCCTGGCGCGCTTCATGGCCGCCGACTCGGTCAAGTCGATCGCCAAGGCCCGTCGTATCTCCATGACCTGGATGATCCTGTGCCTGGCCGGTACCTGCGCCGTCGGTTTCTTCGGTATCGCCTACTTCTCGGCTCACCCCGAACTCGCCGGTCCTGTCACCGAGAACCACGAGCGTGTGTTCATCGAGCTGGCCAAGATCCTGTTCAACCCGTGGGTCGCCGGTGTCCTGCTGTCGGCCATCCTGGCCGCGGTGATGAGCACCCTGAGCTGCCAGCTGCTGGTGTGCTCCAGCGCCCTGACCGAAGACTTCTACAAATCCTTCCTGCGCAAGAATGCCTCCCAGCGTGAGCTGGTCTGGGTCGGTCGCCTGATGGTCCTGGCCGTGGCCCTGATCGCCATCGCCATGGCCGCCAACCCGGAAAACCGCGTACTGGGCCTGGTGGCCTACGCCTGGGCCGGCTTCGGCGCGGCCTTCGGTCCGGTTGTGCTGATCTCTGTGCTGTGGAAAGGCATGACCCGCAATGGTGCGCTGGCCGGTATCGTTATCGGCGCCCTGACCGTGATCCTGTGGAAGAACTACGTCGGCATGGGGCTGTACGAAATCATCCCAGGCTTCCTGTTCGCCAGCATCGCCATCGTTGTGGTGAGCAAGCTGGGCAGCCCGTCGAGCAGCATGGTTTCGCGCTTTGAAACCGCTGATGCGGCGTACCACTCGAACAAGTAAGACCTTCTGGGTCGGCTGCGATCTTTTTGCGGGTAAGTCCGCTTCTATAGCTGCTTCACTGGGCTTGTGAAGGCGGGTTTTCCCGCGAATGCTTCACCCCGACTGCCGTACCTGACTCCGCTGGCGCGACAAGGTAAACTTGTCGCCCCCGCAGGAGTTGCCATGAACTATCGTCACGCCTTCCACGCCGGCAACCATGCCGACGTCCTCAAGCACATCGTGCTGACACGCCTCATCGCCCTGATGTCGCGCAAGGAACAGCCATTCGCCTACATCGATACCCATGCCGGTCTCGGCCTGTACGACCTGCAGGGCGACCAGGCGACCCGCACTGGCGAATACCTCGAAGGTGTCGCTCGGCTCTGGAATCGCGAAGACCTGCCAGCCGTCACCGCTGACTACCTGCGTATCATCAAGCGCCTGAACCCGGACGGCGAGCTGCGTTACTACCCCGGTTCCCCGGAGCTGGCACGGCGCCTGATGCGTCAGCAGGATCGGGCGTTGCTCAATGAGAAGCACCCTGAAGACGGCCCGCTGCTCAAGGACAACATGAAGAAAGACCCGCGCGTGGTCGTGCACCTGGGGGAGGGCTGGCATGTGCCTCGGGCCTTGCTGCCGGTCCAGGAAAAGCGCGCAGTGATGCTGATCGACCCGCCGTTCGAGCAGGCCGATGAGCTCAAGCGCTGCACCGTGGCGATGAAAGAGGCGATCGGTCGCATGCGCCAGACTGTTGCGGCGATCTGGTACCCGATCAAGGATCAGCGCTCGCTGACACGTTTCTATCAGGACCTGACCAGCACTGGGGCACCCAAGTTGCTGCGGGTCGAGCTGTACGTCCATCACCAGGACAGCCCGCAGGGCCTCAATGGCTCGGGCCTGGCCATCGCCAATCCGCCTTGGGGTTTGGAAGAGGAACTGCGCGAGCTGTTGCCATGGCTGGCCAATGAGTTGGCGCAAACGGCCGGCAGCTTCCGCATGGACTGGCTGATCGCCGAGTAAAAGAGCCTGCTGCCCAAGCTATCACAGGCTGCGCTAGCGCCCGCGGTGCAGCACTGGCTCCTGCGGCCCCTTCCGGCAATCGCACCCCCTGCTGTTTGCGTTATAATTCCGCCCTTTAGCCGCCATCCGCCTGCAAGGCCGATGGCGCATCCCTACCGAAAGAAGAGGCTAGACCCTTGGCATTGACGATTCTTGGCCTGTCCGGCGCCCTTAGCCATGACCCTTCCGCGGCCCTGTACATCGACGGCAAACTGGTTGCCGCCGCCGAAGAAGAGCGCTTCGTGCGTGACAAGCATGCGAAGAACCGCATGCCCTACGAGTCGGCGAAGTTCTGTCTGGAGCAGGCCGGCATCAAGCCGTCCGACGTCGACGTGGTGGCCATTCCGTTCGCCCCCATCAGCCTGTTCGGCAAGGCGCGCTGGCACTACGCCAAGCGCTACTGGTACGCCCCGGATCGCGCCCTTGACGCGATCCTGATGGGCAACCGTCGCTACAAGCGCTACCGCAAGAAGATCGTCTGGTGCCTGGAGCAGTTGGGCTTCGATCCGAAAAAGATCAAGATCGAGCCGGTCGAGCACCACCTGGCCCACGCCTCCAGCGCCTATCACTGCTCGGGCTTCAAGGAAAAGACCGCGATCCTCGGTATCGACGGCAAAGGCGAGTACGCCACCACCTTCTTCGGCTACGGCGAGAACGGCAAGATCCACAAGATCAAGGAGTTCTACGATCCGGACTCCCTGGGCGGCCTGTATGGTGCGATCACCGAGTTCCTCGGCTTCGAGATGCTCGATGGCGAGTTCAAGGTCATGGGCATGGCGCCGTATGGCGATGCCAGCAAGTATGACTTCTCCCGTCTGGCCAGCTTCGAGAATGGCGAACTGGTGATCAACACCGAGTACGCCAACGTCATCGGCCTGCGCCGCTATAAAGAGAAGGGCAAGGGCTTCTACTTCTCGCCCAAGCTGATCGAGTGGCTGGGGCCCAAGCGTGAAGGCGACATCGCCGACGAGCCTTATATCCATTACGCCGCGAGCATGCAGGCGCTGTTCGAGAAGCTCGCGCTGCAGATGATCGACCACTATCTGGGCGACATCCTCAAACAGGGTGGCAAGCTGGCCTTCGCCGGCGGCTGCGCACTGAACGTCAAGCTCAACCAGAAGATCATCGCCCGCCCGGACGTCAAGGAACTGTTCGTCCAGCCGGCCTCCGGCGATGCCGGTACCGCCGTCGGTGCCGCAGCCTATGTTTCCCACGCCCGCGGTGTGCCGGTCGAGAAGATGGAACACGTTTACCTCGGCCCTTCGTACTCCAACGAAGATGTGATCGCGGCCTGTGCCCGTCATCCGAATGCACCCAAGTGGCGCAAGATCGACGACATGCCGCAGCGCATCGCTAAGATCATGGTCGATGGCAATCCTGTGGCCTGGTTCCAGGGCCGCATGGAGTTCGGCCCGCGTGCATTGGGTGGTCGTTCGATCATCGGCTGCCCAAGCGTGCCGGGCGTGGCCGACCGGATCAACGAGCAGATCAAGTTCCGCGAGCGCTGGAGACCCTTCTGCCCGTCGATGCTCGATACCGTCGGGCCGCAGATGATCAAGGTCGATCACCCAGCGCCTTTCATGACCTTCACCTTCGAGGTCGCCGAGGAATGGAAGACCCGCGTGCCAGAGGTGGTCCACGAGGATGGTACCTCTCGCGCCCAGGTGCTCAAGCGTGAATACAACCCACGCTACTACGACATGATGAAGGCCCTCGAGGACCTCACCGGCAATGGCGTGTCGCTGAACACCTCGCTGAACCGCCGTGGCGAACCCATGATCTGCTCGCCGACCGACGCCCTGAACATGTTCTTCGGCTCGGACCTGCAGTACCTGATCATGGAAGACATCCTGGTAGTCAAGGACGGCGCGGCGCCTTATGACCAACCGCTCTGAACGGCGCGTCCTGCAGTTCTGCCACGGCTATGACGGGCCATTCCTGGACTGTGCCCGTCAATATGCCAGCCTGTTCGAGGGCAGCGGCTACAAGGTCACCACGGTCTTTCTCACCGGCAAGGCCGACCCGAAGGTAGCCGCTGGCTGTGCGTCGGACGAAGTGCTGTTCCTGGAGTTCAGCTCCAAGGCCGTACGTGGCCTGAAGCTGGGCGCGATCGCCGCGCTGCGCAAGATCGCCGCGGCCCGCGACTTCAGCTTCTGCATCGCCCACCGCTTCAAGCCGATCTATGTGGCGCTGCTGGGTACCGGCTTGCCGGTGATCGGCGTGCACCACGCGTTCGGTGACTACCAGCGCGGTGGTCGGCGCCTGTTCGCCAACCTGTTCAGAAAGCGCCTGAGCCTGCTCGGCGTCTCCGACGCGGTGCGTGACGACATGCGCCGGTGCCTGGCGCAGTGGCCGGCCGAGCGAATCCAGACCCTGTACAACCGCATCGATGTCCCGGGCCTGCAGGCCAGCCTAGTGCCGCGTGATGAAGCGCGCCAGGCCCTGGGGCTCGATCCGCAGGCATGGATTGTCGGCAACGTCGGTCGCCTGCACCCCGACAAGGACCAGGCCACCTTGCTGCGAGGCTTTGCCGAGGCGTTGCCTGGCCTGCCTGCCGGTGCTCGTCTGGCGATCCTGGGCGAAGGCCGGCTGGAAGCTGCGCTCAAGGCGCAGGCGGCGCAGCTGGGTATTGCCGGTCAGGTGGACTTTTTGGGGCAGGTGCCCAATGCGCGTCGTTATTTTCAGGCGTTCGATGTGTTCGCCTTGAGTTCCGATCATGAGCCGTTCGGCATGGTCCTGCTGGAGGCGATGGTCGCCGGTGTACCGCTGCTGGCCACCGCGTGTGGCGGTGCGCTGGAGGTGGTCGAAGGCGTGGGTGTGCTGTTCCCGCTGGGGGATGCCGGGCAACTGGCACAGGGCCTTAAGCACATGGCCGGGCTGGATGCGTCGCAGCGCCAGGCGTGCGCCGAGCACATGCTGCAACGCCTGCATGAGCGGTTTTCCGATCAGGCCGTGCGCGAGGCCTTCTGGGCTCTGCCGCAGGTTCGGGCGCTGGTGGCGGAGGCGTGATGCTCAATCATATCCGGGCCCTGCGCGAGCGCGGCTGGTCCGTCATCGATGGGCAGGCCTACGCCGATGCCTGGCAGCGCTTTGGCGGCAGTGTCGCCACCCATCCACAGGTAGTCGAGCAATTGGCCGGGCTGGCCCAGATCCCAGTGCGATACCTGGGCTGGCACCAGGCGGGTGAACTCAAGGCCGCGATTCCCACCTGGGGGCGTCACCTGGCGCTGTCCAAGGATGTGCTCAAGCGCCACGGCAAGAAGGGCCTGTTCGACCTGGGCAACGCGGAAATCATCCTGCCCGCTGCCGCTGATGCCGGGGCGCCACTGCGCCATGCGGCGCGTTATCTCTCCGCGCTGAACCAGGGGCGATTCACCGGCCTCAAGGCGCAAGCCGAGCAGTTGGCCATGGCCCGCCTACCCGAGGACTTGTCGAAGAAGTTCCGCTACAACCAGCGCCGCGAGCTGCGCCTGCTGGAAGAAGCAGGCGGGGTGGTGCGGCCGATCAGCGATTTCAGCGCGGCCGAGATTGCCGCCATGTACTGTGACCTGTTCCAGCGCCGCTGGGGCTTCCCGGCCACGGGGGCGGCGCGCATGGCCGAGGTGTTGGAGCGCCTGCGGGATTTGCTGATCGGCTCGGTGCTGCTGCTCGATGGGGCACCGATCGCGATCCAGTTGGTGTACCGAGTCGAGGCGCCGGAATGGGTCAGTGTCGAGTACATCAATGGGGGGGTAGACCCCGAGACCAAGGCCTTCAGTCCGGGCAGCGTCCTGAGCTTCCTCAATACCCAGGCTGCCTGGGAGGATGCTCGAGCACGCAACAAACCGCTGCGGTTCTCTTTCGGTCGTGCTGACCGCGAGTACAAGGACCGCTGGTGCAACCCCGTGCCGGTATTCCAATCGTGAGCCGCAAGCAGCAGTTGCTCAAGCGGCATCGGCGCAACAAGCGCCTGGGCCTGCTGCTGGGGCTGGTCCTGCTGATCGTCATAGGTGTGGCGAGCTGGTGGTGGCTGCCGCTGTTGCTGTTGCCGCTGCTGTGGGTCGCGCACGAGGCCTGGTTTGCCGATCACCTGTTTTATTCGCCCTCCGAAGACTATGCCTTCCGATTCGGCGAGCAGACCCGCGAGGCCGCCGCGCGGCTTCATGCCGGCCTGCTCCAGGTCGATGCGCCGCTGGCGGGTGATGAGACGCTGATCCTCGAAGTACGGGTCAAGGCCAATTGGCTGGGACGCTTTCTCGACCCTCGGGTGATGCTGCACGGCGAGTCCGAGCAGGATCGCCAGACCTTCGAGCGCGGCGTCGATGGCGTGCGCTTTCTGAACCTGACCGGTTTCGCCGCGCCGCTGATGGCGGGCACCTTGCGCCTGCGCGGCCGCCACTGCCGATTGATCGGCGAACCTCGCCTGTGGATAACCCCTTCGATCGAATTGCACAAGCGCCGCGTCATGGTCATCGCGCCCCATGCCGATGACGCCGAACTCGCAGCCTATGGCCTGTACAGCCAGGCCGAAGAAGCCTGGGTGGTGACCCTGACCGCAGGCGAGATCGAGGCGGAGCACTACCAACAGATGGGTTTGCCCAAGGCTGAGGCCGCGCGTCTGAAAGGCCGTCTGCGTGCCTGGGACAGTATTGCGGTGCCGCGCTGGGCCGGGGTGCCGGAGTCGCGCTGTGTGCAGTTGGGCTATTTCTGCCTGCAACTGCCGGCGATGCACGCGGCGCCAGACCAGCCAGTGGGCTCGCGCGAGGCCGATATGGCCGATACCCGCCCGTTCCGCCGTTTCAACGCCTTCGACTTGCCTGGCGATGCCGATGGTGCGCCGACTTGGAACAACCTGTTGGCCGATCTGCGCGCGGTACTCGAGCAGGCGCGACCCCAGGTGCTGGTGATGCCGCACCCACAGCTGGATCCGCATCCCGATCACATCTGTGCCCAAGCAGCGGTGCTGGAGGCGTTGCAGGGTCTGGATTGGCAGCCCGAGACGCTGCTGTGCTACGCCAACCACCTGCACGACAACGACCGCTGGCCGATGGGCGACAGCGGCGATGGCGTTGCCTTGCCGCCGCAGATGAGCGCGGACCAGGCCTGGGCACCATGCAGCCAGGTGCTGAGCCTGGCCACCCAGCGTGACAAGGCCATGGCCCTGGGCATGATGCACGACCTGCAGCCATCCGCGCCGTTCAAGCGTCGCTTGCGGCGTGCCCTGCAGCACTGGCTGGCGGGGCGCAAGCCGTCGCCCTATGGCGAGAACGAATTCTTCCGCAAGGCGGTACGCCGCCATGAGCTGTTCTGGCGTCGCCCATTTGAGCGCGACGAATGATTGAAGGCGCAGAGGCCCAAGCAAAGCAATGAAAGTCCTATTTCTGGTGCAGAAGGAGCAACGGGCGATCCTCGATCGTCTGTACGACGGTGTGGCCGCCAATTGCGATTGCGACCTGCGCTGGCTGAGCAGCGAGGACCAACGCAACCTGCGTCGCTACTTCAAGCGCGAGGTGGATGTCACGCGCTACGACCGAATCGTGTTCTTCCTGCGCTTCAAGCAGGAGATCCGCCAGGTCCCTTTCATCCGCAGCGTGCCCAACCTGGTGATTCTCGAGCACGACGCCTACCAGAACTACATCCCCTGCAAGTACACCGGCAAGTTCAGTGCGCACTATCGCCAACTGCCGTGGGCTCGGGTGATCAGCTCCGGCTACATGGTCAGCGAGCGACTGCGTCAGGAAGGTTTCGACGCGGTGTTCGTCCCCAAGGGCTACGACGAGCAACTGCTCACCGACCAAGGGCGCGAACGCGATATCGAGTTGGCCTTCGTCGGCAGCACGGGGAGCGTCGCCTACAGCGGCCGCAAGGCGTTACTCGACGAGCTTGGTCAGGTCGAGAACCTGGTGGTGACACGCACCAAGTCCGGCGAAGACTACTGCAACACGCTCAACCGCATTCGCTTCTTCGTCAGTGCCGACGTGGGCATGGGCGAATACATGATCAAGAACTTCGAGGCCATGGCCTGTGGCTGCGTGCTGCTGGCCTACGACCAGGGCGAGGCGGAGAACCGCGCGCTGGGCCTTGAGGACATGCACAACGTGGTGCTGTACGACAGCATTCCGATGTTGCAGGAGAAATTGAACGTCTTGCGCAACGACCCTGAGCTCGCCGAGCGCATTGCGCGCAAGGGGCGCGAGCTTGCGGTTTCACGCTTTAGCTTCGCCGAGGTGGGGCGCAGTATCGTCGAGCAAATGACGCCAGCGCTGCGTCCACACCCGCCACTGACCCGTTGGCAACGCCTGCGCCTGGCGCTGGGGGTCTGATCGGTTCCTTCTGCCTGTATCTGGGGCTGCCGAACAGTCCCAGGATCAGCCGCTATCTATCCAGGATTGCTGCTCTCACACGAGCCAGCAGGCATCAATGGCTCAGCAGCGCAGCCTCGAAGTCGGTGACGGGGAACTGGTTGGCGAGTTTTTCCCGCTCGATGTAGCGCGCCATGTGCTGGACATTGCGCCGTACCATCCGCGCCGAAAGCGGCGCCCGCAAGAAGCGCATGTCCGCTACATCGATCAGCCCCAGGCGTTGGTCAGGTGTCATCACCACGTTGCCCAGGTGCAGCGAGCGAAAATAGATGCCCGAGCGGTGCAAGTGCCGGATCAGGTCGATCAGTCGTGGCAACAGGGCATCCCAGCTGAAGCCGGGTTTGCGCGACAGTTGCAGCAACGTCTCGCCTGGCAAGGGGTGGTACAGCACCGCGGTGCGCCCTGGCAGTTCGAGCTTGTGGTGGCTGATCACTTCCAGGGTGGGGATCCCCAGTTGCGTCAGGCGTGCCGCGTTGTCGACGAAACGCTGCGAGTAGGGGCGCAGCAATGCAGATGAAATCAAACGCTTGCGACGAAAGATTTTAAGGATATTGCCATTCCCTAGCAGGTAGACTTTGGCGCCGTAGCTATCTGCCTCTAGAACCTTGGCACCGAGTGTCAGCTGATCGAAGTCGACCTGGGAAAGCCGGGAGCATTGCATGGGTAGGGCCTTGTCGTCTGGCAAGCAAAATGACGGCAATAATGCCGAAAATAATGCGTCAGTACCATGATGGTGGCGTTTGATTGTTTCAGGGATGAAACCATGAAGGAGTGTGCCGGTCCGTGCCGCGACTGGCCGGGTAGGTCTGGAGTGCCCCTGAAGCGTGCCCTGGACAAACCCTGTGTTAAAATTTCCGGTTCAACCTGAACAGCGAGCTCGATGATGGCCGAAACACCGCTACCGGCGGAGCAAACCTCCAGCCTGAAGATCTACTTCCGGCTGCTGAGCTACGTCAAACCCTATATCGGCATTTTCCTGCTGAGTATCGTGGGTTTCGTGATCTTCGCCTCCACCCAACCGATGCTGGCGGGGATTCTCAAGTATTTCGTCGATGGATTGAGCGATCCACAGGCGGTCCTGTTCCCCGACGTTCCCTACCTCAAAGACATGCAGCTGCTGCAGGCCGTGCCGTTGCTGATCATCTTGATCGCTGCCTGGCAGGGCCTGGGTTCGTTCCTGGGCAACTTTTACCTGGCCAAGGTCTCCCTGGGCCTGGTGCATGACCTGCGGGTGGAGTTGTTCAACAAGCTGTTGGTGCTGCCGAACCGCTACTTCGACAGCCACAACTCCGGTCACCTGATTTCCCGCATCACCTTCAACGTGACCATGGTCACCGGCGCTGCCACCGACGCGATCAAGGTAGTGATCCGCGAAGGCCTGACCGTGGTGTTCCTGTTTGCCTACCTGCTGTGGATGAACTGGAAGCTGACGTTGGTGATGGTTGCCATCCTGCCGGTCATCGCCCTGATGGTCAGCACCGCCAGCAAGAAGTTTCGCAAGCAGAGCAAGAAGATCCAGGTGGCCATGGGTGACGTCACCCACGTGGCATCCGAGACCATCCAGGGCTATCGCGTGGTCCGCAGCTTCGGCGGCGAGTCCTACGAGCAGCGTCGCTTCAGCAACGCCAGTCAGAGCAACACCGACAAGCAACTGCGCATGACCAAGACCGGCGCGTTGTATACGCCGATGCTGCAACTGGTGATCTACAGCGCCATGGCCGCGCTGATGTTCCTGGTGCTGTTCCTGCGCGGCGATGCCTCGGCCGGTGACCTGGTGGCCTACATCACCGCCGCAGGCCTGCTGCCCAAGCCGATTCGCCAGCTTTCGGAGGTCAGCTCCACCATCCAGAAGGGCTTGGCCGGCGCCGAAAGTATCTTCGAGCAGCTGGACGAGAAGCCCGAGGTGGACACCGGTACCGTGGAGAAGGACAAGGTCGAAGGCCGTCTGGAGGTGCGCAACCTCAGCTTCACCTACCCAGGGACTGAGCGCCAGGTGCTGAGCGATATCAGCTTCACCGCCGAGCCTGGGCAGATGATCGCCCTGGTGGGGCGCTCCGGCAGCGGCAAGTCCACACTGGCGGCGCTGATTCCGCGCTTCTACCACCATGATCAGGGGCAGATCCTGCTCGATGGTGTGGAAATCGAGCAGTACCGTCTGCGCAACCTGCGCCGTCATGTGTCCCAGGTGACCCAGCATGTCACCCTGTTCAACGACACTGTCGCCAACAACATCGCCTATGGTGACTTGGCTGGCGCGCCGCGCGAGGCGATCGAGGCCGCCGCCGCCGATGCCTATGCCAAGGATTTCGTCGACCAACTGCCCAAGGGCTTCGACACCGAGGTCGGCGAGAATGGCGTGCTGCTCTCCGGCGGTCAGCGCCAACGCCTGGCGATCGCCCGCGCGCTGCTCAAGAACGCACCGCTGCTGATCCTCGACGAGGCCACCTCAGCGTTGGATACCGAGTCCGAGCGGCATATCCAGGCGGCGTTGGACCACGTGATGGAAGGTCGCACCACCTTGGTGATCGCTCACCGCCTGTCGACCATCGAGAAGGCCGACCTGATCCTGGTCATGGACCAGGGGCGTCTGGTGGAGCGCGGCACCCATGCCGAGCTGCTTCAGGCTAATGGCCATTATGCCCGCCTGCACGCCATGGGGCTGGACGAGCCTGAAAAGGCCGATATCACCTGAACCCCCTGGATCGGGGCCTCGTCGGCCCCGATCATCATTGGTAACGCACAGATCGCAGCTGGCCATAAAGCCGTCGCCGACCCTGTGCTAATATCCTGCCCCTGTTCATTATTTTTCATATGGGTTGCCCATGAAGTTGTCCATGCCGCGTTTCGATCAAGCCCCGGTCCTGGTGGTCGGTGATGTCATGCTCGACCGCTACTGGCATGGCGGTACCTCGCGGATCTCTCCCGAAGCACCGGTGCCGGTGGTCAAGGTCGAGCAGATCGAGGATCGCCCCGGCGGCGCGGCCAACGTCGCACTGAACATCGCTGCCCTCGGCGCACCAGTCTCGCTGGTTGGCGTGACCGGGCAGGACGAGGCTGCCGACAGCCTCGCCAACAGCTTGCAGGCCGCGGGCGTGCGTTCGGTCTTCCAGCGCATCGCCCACCAGCCGACCATCGTCAAGCTGCGGGTCATGAGCCGCCACCAGCAGCTGTTGCGCATCGATTTCGAAGAGCCGTTCGCCACCGACCCACTGTCACTGGGCGAAGAAGTCGATGGCCTGCTTGAAGGTATCAAGGTGCTGGTCCTTTCCGACTACGGCAAGGGTGCGCTGAAGAACCACCAGAGCCTGATCCAGGCGGCGCGGGCCAAGGGCATTCCAGTCCTGGCCGACCCTAAGGGCAAAGACTTTTCCATCTACCGTGGCGCCAGCCTGATCACCCCGAACCTCAGCGAGTTCGAGACCATCGTCGGCCGTTGCGTCGATGAGGCCGAGCTGGTCGCCAAAGGCTTGCAACTGCTGCAGGACCTGGAGTTGGGCGCACTGCTGGTGACCCGTGGTGAACACGGCATGACCCTGTTGCGCACTGGCCACCCGGCCCTGCATTTGCCTGCCCGCGCCCGCGAAGTGTTCGATGTCACCGGCGCCGGCGATACCGTGATCTCGACCCTGGCCGCGGCCATTGCCGCCGGTGAGGACCTGCCCCATGCCGTTGCCCTGGCCAACCTGGCCGCTGGCATCGTGGTCGGCAAGCTGGGTACCGCGGCCATCAGCGCCCCGGAGCTGCGTCGTGCGATCCAGCGTGAGGAGGGCTCCGAGCGCGGCGTGCTCACCCTCGAGCAGTTGCTGCTGGCCATCGATGATGCCCGTGCGCACAACGAAAAGATCGTCTTCACCAATGGGTGCTTCGACATTCTCCATGCCGGCCATGTCACCTATCTGGAGCAGGCCCGCGCCCAAGGCGACCGTCTGATCGTGGCAATCAATGATGACGCTTCGGTCAGCCGCCTCAAGGGGCCAGGCCGGCCGATCAACAGTGTCGATCGGCGCATGGCTGTACTGGCTGGCCTGGGTGCGGTGGACTGGGTCATCAGCTTCCCAGAGGGCACGCCGGAAAACCTGCTGAGCCAGGTCAAGCCGGACGTGCTGGTCAAAGGGGGCGACTATGGCATCGACCAGGTGGTCGGCGCCGACATCGTCAAGGCCTACGGCGGCACCGTGAAAGTGCTGGGGCTGGTGGAGAACAGCTCGACCACCGCCATCGTCGAGAAGATCCGCAAGCACTGATCTGCGCCAAAGACGTCGCGGACCAGCCCGCTCCCAGACAGATGGCGCAATGCCTATGGGGGCGGGCTGGCTCCGCGCGAGTCGTTACTTGTGCAGGGCTCGCTGCAACAGCGCCCGCGCCTTATCGCTGAAACGCTGCAAGTTGGAGGCCGGTGCCTGCGCCAGCCCTTGCTGCTTGATCCATTCCTTCCAGCGAATCCGCTCATCCTTCACCACCCAGCCATCCTGTCGGGCAAAGCTTTCGGCCAGATACAGACCCCGGGTGCTGGCTGGCACCAATTGGTCTTTCTTCAAGGTGTAGAGCTCGGCGGTGGGCTGGCCATCGATCAATGGCATCAGGTACAGATCCGGACGCTTGCGGTTCAGACGCGCGACCAGTTGGTCGCCTTCGAGCCTTTCGTCGACATGGAACAGGCTGAGCGACTTGGCCTCCCGAGGGACTTGCAGGCGCAGGTCATAGATCAACTGCAGGGATGCCGTTGGCAAATGCACATAGGCGCGTGGGCGCTCCAGCAGCATCAGGTTGTCGCAGTGAACCGGACGTGCAGCGCCGGATTCGGGACTCAGGACAAACGGTAGGGCCTCGCGGTAGTGCAGGGCGTCGGCGTAGGGTGCCGGCAGCCAGGTGTCGTTGAAGCGCCCGCCCAGCCAGCCTTCGGGCGTCTCCATCAGGCACTCTTCGGCCACCTCTTGGATAGCAGTGTGCAGCGGCAGGTTGAGCTCCTGGGCGGGGACGTAACCGGAAATGAGCTTGAGCACCACATCGCCGCGATCCTGGCGGCGCTGACGCACCAGCACCCAGTAGTCGCGATGCTGCCAATGCAATGTCAGGCGCACCGATACCCCAAGGTTGGCCAGTTCGACCACGAAGCGCTCGGGGTTGTCCAGTTGAATGGCTTTGCGTCGCTGCTGCACCTGGGAGAAGTTCAGTGGCATGCCGATGCGCTTGTAGGCCAGGCCGTCGGGCGTGGCTTCGACATGCAGCGGCAAAGTCTTGAAGTTGCTCGGATTCTTGCGGATCAGCGTTCGCGGCACGAGGCTCCTCCTTGCGTTGGGCGCCCGTCTGGGCGATTCAAGGCCGTCCCAGGATTCGGGCGACGGTGGCCACGTTATGGGCCAGGTGCAACGGGTTGATGGTGCCGACGATAGCACTGCTTACCCCGGGGTGGGAGAACAGCAGCTCGAAGCTGGCCTGCACCGGATCGACCCCGGGCGCGAGGCAAATGTGCCCGCTGGCCAAGGCCTTTTTCACCAGGATGGCCTTGCCGTGTTCGGCAGCGTAGTCCAGCACCGGGCGTTCCGCCTGCTCGTTGAGGTTGTAGGTGACCATGGCGCAATCGCCTTGCTCCAGCGCCTTGAGGCCGCCCGCGACGGTCTTGCCGGACAGCCCATAGCCGAGGATCTTGCCCTCTTGCTTGAGTTCGGCGAGGGTCTGGTAGACGCCTTGCTGTTCGAGGATCGCCAGGTCATTGCCGTCCGAATGCACCAGTACCAGCTCGATGCGGTCAGTCTCCAGGCGACGCAGGCTGCGCTCCACCGACAGGCGTGTATGGGCGGCGCTGAAGTCGAACCGGGACTGGCCGTCCTCGAACTCCTCGCCCACCTTGCTGACGATCACCCACTCATCGCGTTGGCCGCGCAGCAGCGGGCCCAGGCGTTCCTCGCTGCGCCCGTAGGCAGGGGCGGTGTCGATGAGGTTGATGCCCAGCTCGCGCGCCTGGGCCAGCAGCAGTCGGGCCTCGTCATCGCCTGGAATGGTGAATCCGCTGGGGTACTTGACGCCCTGGTCGCGGCCTAGCTTGACCGTGCCCAGGCCCAGAGGCGAGACCTTCAGGCCGGTGCTGCCCAGTGGGCGATGGAAGTCGTGCAGGGTCGGCAGGCTCATGGCAGCAGTTGCTCCCAGGCAGGCACACCGAGGGCCGGGCGAGGCAGATCGGCCAGGTTCGGTTGGGCGCTGGGGCGGATACCGTCGCGGTCCAGGCTCGCCAGGACGCGATCGGCGAAGTCCGGGGCCAGGGCCAGTTTGGTCGGCCAGCCGACCAGTAAGCGCTGCTGATCGGCCAGGAAGGCGTTGTCCGGCCGCACCAGGCCTGATTGCGCAGGTTCGGCTCGGTCGACCCGCAGGGTTGCCCAGTGCACTTGGCTCTGGTCGACCCACGGCAGCAGGCTGGCGATTTCTTTTTGCGCCGCGGCAATCTGCGCCGCAGGGTCGCGGGCGACCCCTTCGGCTTCGGCCAGATCCCCACCCAGGTACCAGACCCACTGGCCATTCGCAGCCGGGTGGGTGGTGACGGTCACCCGTGGCTTGGGTCCGCCGCCCAGGCAGTGGGCATAGAGCGGTTTGAGGTTCGGTCCCTTGGCCATGACCATATGCAGCGGACGGCGTTGCATGGCCGGTTGGCTCAGGCCCAGGGCCTGGAGCAGCGCCTCGGTGCCGGCGCCGGCGCTGAGGACGATGCGCTGGGCACGGATCTCCCAGTCATCGACACGCAAGCCGATCAGGTCGTCACCTTCTTTTAGAGGCTCGATGCGCTCGCCGGCCAACAGGCTGTCGCCGGCCAGCTCGGCCAGGTTGGCGAGCAGGCTGGGCACGTCGATGACCAGTTCGGCCAGGCGATAGACCTTGCCCTTGAAGGCGCGATCTTGCAGGGCAGGAGGCAATTGATCGCCCTTGACCTGATCGACCCGGCCGCGCACGGCCTTGCTGGCGAAGAAGCTGGTGAGGTTGCCGGCCAGGGTGCCGGGAGACCACAGGTAGTGGGCTTCGGACAGGATGCGGGTATGGCCGAGGTCAAGTTCGCCGTTGCCGGCCAAGGCTTCGCGCCAGCGCCGAGGCATGTCGGCGATGGCCTCCGACGCGCCGGTCAGGGCGCCGTGCAGGGCGTACTTGGTGCCGCCGTGGATGATGCCCTGGGATTTGATGGTCTGCTCGCCGCCGAGGCTGGCACGCTCGACCAGCACGGTCGAGTACCCCAGGCGCCGCAGCCGGGCATTGAGCCAGAGGCCTGCGACCCCGGCGCCGACGATCAGCACGTCAGTGGAAATGGCAGATGGCATGCGGGCACCTCTAGAACTGGGACAGTTGCCCAGTATACAGGCTGTGGCCGATTGCTTGCCCGGGGAGGTGCTAAGACCGCAGTGTCCCGTTCGCGGGTAAACCCGCCCACAGGGTTCGGCGCTGTCCTTGAGTGCAGCGCGGCTCAGCAGTGGCGAGGATCAGCGATGTCTTTGCGTATCGACGCGGATGTTGTGGGAGATTCTATGGTGCTGGACAAGCTCAAATTGCCTTTGGTTGGTATTCCTTGATACTTCTGAACTGTGCATATAAGGCCCAGGCTCCGACCGGGATTGCGTCGCTCTTAAGACTTACGCAATCCCTGTGGGAGCGGGTTCACCCGCGAACACCGGCAAAGCCGGTGCCATCCATCGCGGAGTCTGCTTCGCGTCGGTTCGACGCCTCGTTAAACCCACAGGGTTCGGCGCTGCCCACGCGTTGGCTGGTTGTTCAGTGCCCGGCGGTCTTGGAGAACAGTTGGATCACCACCACGCCGCCGACGATCATGGCCATGCCCAGCATGGCCGGGAAATCCAGCTTCTGCCCATAGATCACCAGCGCCACCGCGCTGATCAGCACGATGCCCAGGCCCGACCAGATAGCGTAGGCGATACCCACCGGAATGCTGCGCACCACGAGGGTCAGCATCCAGAACGCCACGGCGTAGCCGCACACCATCAGCAGCAGTGGCAGAGGGGTGCTCAAGCCTTTCACTGCCTTCATGGAAGCGGTGGCGATGACTTCTGCGCAGATGGCGATGGTCAGGTAGGTATATGCGTTCATGGTGAGAGTCTCCGTTGCAAGGCTCGCATTCTAGGCCTTAATGAAATGGGGTAAAGTCATTACCTATCTATTCTGGAGATGGGTTGCATGGCCGAGCAGTGGAGCCTGGATCAATTGCGTCTGTTCTTGCGGGTGGCTGAGTTACGGTCGTTTTCCGCGGTCGCGCGGGAGCAGCGTAAGGCGCAATCGGCCATTAGCAACGCCATCGCATTGTTGGAGGCAGACCTGGGCGTGACGTTGTTCGAGCGCAGCAGCGGACGCCAGCCACGCTTGACCGAAAGCGGCGCCGCCTTGCTCGAGGACGCCCGAGAACTGCTGCGCCAGTGCGAACGCCTGGACGGCCGGGCCTTGGCGCTGATGCGAGGGCAAGAGGCATTGCTGAGGGTGGCCAATGACGAAGCCATGCCCTACCAGCCGGTCATCGACAGCTTGGACGAACTGTCCAGCCGTTTTCCGTTCCTCGAGGTGCAATTGGCCAGCGGCGCCCAAGGGGATGTCGCACGCAAGCTGGTGGAGCGGCGCGCGGACCTGGGGCTGTTCTTCCATCACGAGCAGATTCCCGCTTCGCTGGAGCGCCGGGCGCTGGGCAGCGTCGAGATGGTCACGGTCTGCGCCGTGGGCCATCCGCTGGCTCGCGAGCAGCGGGTCAGTCGTCAGCAATTGGCACGTCATCGGCAATTGCTGATCACGCCCCAGCAAAGCGGCTACCCCGGCGGCGAGGCGATCAGCCCTCAGGTGTGGCGCGCTGATAGCTTCTACTCCATGGCCGAGCTGCTGATGCGTGGCCTGGGCTGGGCCTGGTTGCCACGGCATGTGGTGCAGTACCCGACCTACCAGACGCACATGGTCGAACTGGACAGCGAGTGGCGTCCGCCAGCATTGGTCGTCGAGCTGGCTTGGCGCCGTGACCAGCCGTTAGGGCCGGCGGCGCAATGGTTGGCCGAACGCTTCGCCGTGCACCTGCGGGCGATTGGCTGAGGGCTCCGGCTCGCAGGCCTTTTCGTGCAGTTCCTAGTACACTGCGTCGCCATGAACAGAACCCTCTATACCTTGCTGTTTCACCTGGGCCTGCCGCTGGTCGCGCTGCGCCTGTATCTGCGCGCCCGCAAGGCTCCGGCCTACGGCCAGCGTATCGCCGAGCGCTTCGCCTGCAAGCTTGCGCCCATGCGCCAGGGGGGCATTTGGGTACATGCGGTATCGGTGGGCGAGAGCATCGCCGCGGCGCCGATGATTCGCGCCTTGCTCAAGGCCTACCCAGACCTGCCCATCACCCTGACCTGCATGACCCCGACCGGGTCGGAGCGGATTCGCGCGATGTTCGCCGACGAGCCGCGCATCCAGCATTGCTACCTGCCATACGACCTTCCGTGGACGGCGGGACGTTTCCTCGATCATGTACGGCCACGACTGGGCATCATCATGGAAACCGAGCTGTGGCCGAACCACATTCACCAATGCACCAAGCGCGGTATCCCAGTGGCCTTGGCCAATGCGCGGTTGTCCGAGCGTTCGGCCCGCGGCTATGCGCGTTTTGCCGGGCTGACCGGGCCGATGCTCGCCGAGATGAGCCTGATCGCCGTGCAGACCGAGGCGGAGGCCGAGCGTTTCCGTAGCCTGGGCGCACGCCCCGAGTGCGTACAGGTGACCGGGTCGATCAAGTTCGACTTGAAGATCGACGAGCAACTGCAGCCGCGTGCCAGGGCGCTGCGCGAGCAGTGGGGCGCCGAGCAGCGCCCGGTGTGGATCGCCGCCAGTACCCACGACGGTGAGGATGCGTTGATTCTGGAGGCCCATCGGCAGTTGTTGCAGGCCCATGGCGATGCGTTGCTGGTTCTGGTGCCGCGTCACCCTGAGCGTTTCGATGCGGTGCATGCCCTGTGCCGCGAGCAGTTCGAGACAGTGCGACGCTCTTCGGGGGCGCCGGTGAGCGGCCAGACTGCTGTGCTGCTGGGCGATACCATGGGCGAATTGCTGTTCCTCTATGCGCTGGCCGATATCGCCTTCGTCGGCGGAAGCCTGGTGGCCACGGGCGGCCACAATCCGCTGGAACCTGCCGCGCTGGCTTTGCCGGTGATCATGGGACCGCATGTGTTCAACTTCCTGGAAATCAGCGCCCTGTTGCGTGAGGCCGGGGCGTTGCAGCAGGTGGACGATGCCGAGGGGCTGGCCGGCGCTGTGCGCCGCTTGATCGAGCTGCCGCAGGATGCCCGGCGAATGGGGGTGGCAGGCAAGACCGTGATGCAGGCCAATCAAGGAGCGCTGGAGCGGCTGTTGCAGTCGCTGGGCAACTACCTGGCGTGATGCAGAAGGTAGCAAACAGATAGTTCATCCACGCCCTGCGTGCTGCTTACGCTCATGTCCGGAACGCCAACAGGCGCGTCGCAGACTTGAGGAAAAGCCGCATGTACAGCAAGACACTCACCGCATTTGTTCTAATGATCTCCAGTTCGGCGCATGCCGCGATCGGGGTGTTGAAGTATCTAGAGTTCGTCGAGCCCTGGGCCAGCGTGAGCGTGATCCACCCGGATCCCAATGCCAGCGTCCGCCATACCGGGTCGTATTTCCTGGACGCGCTCAGAGGGCCGCACTTTGTCATCGATCGCTCCGCCAGTTGGTCCGTGGATGACAGAGATGAGGGCAGAGTGGTAATGGTGCCGAAAGTGTTGGGAAAACACAGCTTCGTCGAGGAAATCGAGGTGGTTTCGGGTTCCCGGGCGTGTAATTTCAGCATCATGTACGACCTGCGGCGTGTCAGGCTCCACGCCGCGTCCATGGGCAAGGCGTACGCCGATTGCCGGTCCTCGCTGCATGTCGATGGCGATCACAATGCCATCCGCTTTTACATGAAGTGAGGGGGGCGACAGGCGCCCCAAATGCTTCACGAGCCGCGGAGTAAGCGGTGCTTCGCAAGGCCAGGCTTGCTCGTGAAGCGTCTGTGGCGCAAGGCTTCAGGGGCGCCGCTCGAAGTTCTTCGCCGCCGCAGCCGCCAGGTCCGGTGGGAGGAAGTCCTTGTCAGGGTTGTAGTCGGCTTTCAGGTAGCGGCCCAGGTCCTGCAGATCCTGCGGGCTGAGCGTCCCGGCGGCCTGTTTCAGGCGAAGATTGTCGAGGATGTAGTCATAGCGGCTGTTGTTGTAGTCGCGCACCGAGGTGTACAGCTGACGCTGGGCATCGAGCACATCGACGATGTTGCGGGTACCGACCTGGTAGCCGATCTCGGTAGCCTCCAGGGCGCTCTGGTTGGAAATGATCGATTGCTTGCGCGCCTGGACCTGTTCCACGTCGGTGTTCACCGCACGGTGCAGGTTGCGGGTGTTCTCCACCACCTGACGGCGCAGGCTTTCGCGCTGCTGTTCGCTCTGGCTCAGGCGCTGGTAGGCCTCGCGCACCTGGGAGCTGGTCAGCCCGCCGCTGTAGATCGGGATATTCAACTGCAGGCCGATACTGGTCTGCTCCACGTCGCCGCTGTAACGCCCGAACGGTGAGGGGTTGGTAAAGCCGAGGTTGTCGTTGTCGCCCTTTTGATATTGGGCCACTGCATCGAGCGTCGGGGCATGGCCGGCCTTGCGCTGGCGCAGGGTTTCCTCGGCGGCGGTCACGGCATGGTTGGTGGCCAGCAGGTTGAGGTTCTGCCGCGCCGCGGTATCGACCCACGCCTTGGCATCGTTGGGAATCGGTACCTGCACCGGCAAGGTGTGGACCACGCCCTGAATCGAGGAGTACTCGCGATTGGTCAAGGTCACCAAGGCCTCGAAGGCATCCTGTACCTGGCGTTCGGCGATGATCCGGTTGGCCCGGGCGGTGTCGTAGCTGGCTTGGGACTGCAGCACGTCGGTCTTGTCCGAGAGGCCGACATCGAAGCGCTCGTTGGACTGGTCCAGCTGGCGCTTGAAGGCCGCTTCCTCGGCTTTGGTCGAGGCCAGGTTGTCCTGGGCGCGCAGTACCGCGAAGTAGTTTTCGGCGGTCTGCAGGATCAGGTTCTGCTCGGTGGCCGACAGTTCCAGGGCCGCCTGCTCGTTGACGGCTTCGGCCGCCTGCAGTTGGAACCAGCGATCGGCACGGAAGATCGGTTGCGCCAGGGTGGCGCTCCAGGAATTGCCGCTGCGGTTGGAGGTTATGGACGGCTCGTCGATCTTGGTGCGCGTGTTGAGCATCTCGGCACCGGCCGACAGGTTTGGCAGCAGCCCGGCCCGGGCCTGGGGAACCACTTCTCGGCGGGCGCCGTAGTCGGCGCGGGCAGCGGCCAGATCGGCGTTGTTGTCGACCGCCTCCTGGTAGACGCTGACCAAGTCGGTTTTCACCGTCGTGGGCATATCCGCTGCCCAGACCACTCCGTTGGACGCACAAGACACGGCTATCGCCAGTGAGAGTTTGCGCAGCATAGGCAATCCTTGAAATGAATTTCTGAACTGTTGAGTATCGGGCGATGGGCCAGTGTAGTGCCGGGCGCACCCGGCAACAATCGTCTGACGAGCCTTTCATCATTCGCCAATTTACACGCTTGGCTTTGCCGACCACTTGAGTCTAGACTGCGCATGTTCTTGTCGGGGTGCCTTGAATCGAAGGCTGAGATCGGATAGTTCCGGATCCCGTTGAACCTGATCAGGTTAGCGCCTGCGTAGGGAACAAGATTGCTCGCTTTCCCGGCGAGATCTTGTGCCAGGTCCGGGATTGTCGAAGCTCAAGCTCAAGGCACTCCTCGTATCCGGCACCACACCGTCCTAGGTGTATCCGCGCCCCTTCAGGTTCTCCCCGACATTCCACGCTGTCTGGAGAGCCTGTGATGAGCCAACAAGAAAAATCGATCCACCTCAGCGAGTCGGCGCAAGTCGACCAGCAGTCCGTGCAACCGTTCCCCCGTTCGCGCAAGGTCTATGTCGAAGGCTCGCGCCCCGATATCCGCGTGCCCATGCGCGAGATCAGTCTGCATGACACGCCAACAGACTTCGGCGGCGAGCAGAATGCCCCGGTGCTGGTGTACGACACTTCCGGCCCCTACACCGATCCCAATGTGGTCATCGACGTGCGCAAAGGCCTGGGCGATGTGCGCTCGGCGTGGATCGAGGCCCGTGGCGACACCGTGCGCCTGGATGGCCTGAGCTCGAATTTCGGCCAGCAGCGCCTGAACGATGCCGACCTGGCCAAGCTGCGCTTTGCCCACGTGCGCAACCCGCGTCGCGCCAAGCCAGGCGCCAACGTCACCCAGATGCATTACGCGCGTCAGGGCATCATCACCGCCGAGATGGAATATGTCGCCATCCGCGAAAACATGAAGCTGCAGGAGGCCCGCGCCGCTGGCCTGCTGGACCAGCAGCATGCCGGGCACAGCTTCGGTGCCAGCATTCCCAAGGAAATCACCCCTGAGTTCGTGCGCGAGGAAATCGCCCGCGGCCGCGCGATCATTCCCGCCAACATCAACCACCCGGAACTTGAGCCGATGATCATCGGCCGCAACTTCCTGGTGAAGATCAACGGCAACATCGGCAACAGCGCCCTGGGCTCCTCGATCGAGGAAGAAGTGGCCAAGCTGACCTGGGGCATCCGCTGGGGTTCGGACACGGTCATGGACCTGTCCACCGGCAAGCACATCCACGAAACCCGCGAGTGGATCATCCGCAACTCGCCGGTGCCGATCGGCACCGTGCCGATCTACCAGGCCCTGGAAAAAGTCGGCGGTGTCGCCGAGGACCTGACCTGGGAGCTGTTCCGCGACACGCTGATCGAACAGGCCGAGCAGGGCGTGGACTACTTCACCATCCACGCCGGCGTGCTGCTGCGCTACGTGCCGCTGACCGCCAAGCGGGTCACCGGTATCGTCAGCCGCGGTGGTTCGATCATGGCCAAGTGGTGCCTGGCGCATCACAAGGAAAACTTCCTGTACACGCATTTCGACGAGATCTGCGAAATCATGAAGGCCTACGACGTCAGCTTCTCGCTGGGCGATGGCCTGCGTCCGGGCTCGATCGCCGACGCCAACGACGCGGCCCAGTTCGGTGAGCTGGAAACCCTGGGCGAGTTGACCAAGATCGCCTGGAAGCACGACGTGCAGTGCATGATCGAAGGCCCTGGCCACGTGCCGATGCAGTTGATCAAGGAGAACATGGACAAGCAGCTCGAGTGCTGCGACGAAGCACCGTTCTATACCCTCGGCCCACTGACCACCGACATCGCACCTGGCTACGACCACATCACCTCCGGTATCGGTGCGGCGATGATCGGTTGGTTCGGTTGCGCCATGCTCTGCTACGTGACGCCCAAGGAGCACTTGGGCCTGCCGAACAAGGACGACGTCAAGACCGGCATCATCACCTACAAGATCGCCGCGCATGCCGCCGACCTTGCCAAGGGGCACCCGGGCGCACAGATCCGCGACAATGCCTTGTCCAAGGCGCGCTTCGAGTTCCGTTGGGAAGACCAGTTCAACCTCGGCCTGGATCCGGACACCGCCCGTGCGTTCCATGACGAGACTCTGCCCAAGGAGTCGGCCAAGGTCGCGCACTTCTGCTCGATGTGCGGGCCTAAGTTCTGCTCCATGAAGATCACCCAGGAAGTCCGTGAGTACGCTGCCAACCAGCGTATCGAGGCGACGGATGTGTCCGTGGAAGAGGGCATGCGCGAGCAGGCCGAGCGGTTCCGCCAGGAAGGCAGCCAGCTGTACAAAAAGGTGTAATGCATCACGGCCCCTTCCTGTGGGAGGGGCACATTTTCCTGTGTGGGGCACGGCCCTGTGGGGGCGGGTTTATCCGCGAATGCTTTGGTGAGTTCACTGACGCATTCGCGGGTAAACGCGCTTCCACAGGGCTGTGCCCTTCGTCAGTTTGACTCGGTTTCCCTAACAACAATTCTGGTAAATCTGCCGATGACCACCCCCAGCCACTTCTCTCCCGACCACCCGGTCCCCCACGGGCAGCGCCAATTCGGCGCGCGCGACCTGTTTTCCCTCTGGTTCTCCCTCGGCATCGGCCTGATGGTCCTGCAGGTTGGCGGGCTGCTGGCGCCAGGCCTGGGCCTGGCTGGCTCGGTGCTGGCGATCGTGCTGGGCACTGCGGTGGGCGTGCTGCTGTTGGCGGCGGCCGGCGTCATTGGCAGCGACACCGGTCTGTCGGCCATGGCCACTCTGCGCTTGAGCCTGGGGCGCCATGGCGCGCGCCTGCCGGCGCTGCTCAACCTGTTGCAGCTGGTGGGCTGGGGCTCGTTCGAGATCATCGTCATGCGCGACGCTGCCAGCCTGCTCGGCACCCGGGCATTCGGCGAGGGCAGTGGCTGGAGCAGTCCGCTGCTCTGGACCTTGTGCTTTGGCGCACTGGCCACTCTGCTGGCGGTCAGCGGCCCACTGACCTTCGTGCGCAAGGTGCTGCGCAAATGGGGGATCTGGCTACTGCTCGGTGCCTGCCTGTGGCTGACCTGGAACCTGTTCGTCAAGGCGGACTTGGCGGGCCTGTGGCGCCAGGCGGGCGACGGCTCGATGTCGTTGGCGGTGGGTTTTGACATCGTCATCGCCATGCCGCTGTCGTGGTTGCCGCTGATCGCCGACTACTCGCGTTTCGGCCAGCGTGCCAGCCGCGTGTTCGGCGGTACGGCGCTGGGCTTTTTCATCGGCAATGCCTGGCTGATGAGCCTGGGCGTGGCGTACACCCTGGCCTTCGCGCCGAGCGGTGAGGTCAATGCACTGCTGCTGGCCCTGGCGGGCGCGGGGCTGGGTATCCCTCTGCTGCTGATTCTGCTGGATGAGTCGGAGAACGCTTTTGCCGACATTCACTCGGCGGCGGTGTCTACTGGTTTGCTGGTGCGCTTGAAGATCGAGCACCTGGCCCTGGCCATCGGCGTGCTGTGCACATTGATCGCCCTGCTGGCGCCGCTGGCGCAGTACCAGAACTTCCTGCTGTTGATCGGATCGGTGTTCGCGCCGTTGTTCGGGGTGGTGCTGATGGACCACTTCGTCATTCGTCGTCGGCAGATGCCGGCCGCGATCGGCGGGCTACACTGGCAGGCGCTGGTGGCCTGGGCGGTGGGGGTGGCGGCGTATCACTTCATGGCCAATGTCGCGCCGGAGCTTGGGGCGACCCTGCCGGCACTGTTGCTGGCAGGGGTGCTGCATGGCTTGCTGAGCCTCAGCCGCGGCCAGGAAACAGCTCGGGCTTGAGCACGCCATTGAGGCGCGGGTAGGGGATCTTCAGTTCGATGTGGCCCATGGAATAGGGCGCAATGGCATAGACCTCGTACTTGACCACCACCGCGCCGTAGGTCAGTGCCACGTGCGGGGACTTGCGGAAGGGCCAGGTCTTGACGAACTCGGGGTCCTTGTCCATGCCGGTGCTGATCATCCAGGCGCGGTGGGACTCCTCGACAGTCTTCCAGAAGGTCTCCTCCTGGCCGGGCAGCAGCATGTCTTGCAGGGTCAGGACCTTGTCCAGCTTGCGCGAATAGTTGATGAAGCCGCGCCCGGGCATGCCATGGGCGCCGCCGCTGTCCAGGTAGCTGGACAGTTCGATGATCACCAGCCCGTCATGCTGCTCGCGTACCTTGGCCTGCAGGTAGCTGCTGTTGCGCTTGTCGGCGCTGGCCAGGTATTGCTGCTCGTAGGCTTGCAGCGAGGCGGGCGCCGTGCCGCGCTGGTTGTCTTCGGTCAGTTGCAGCAAGCGCTTCTCGACGATGGCATCGAGCTTGGGCAGGGCCGGGAAATGAATGGTGTCGATGTTCACCAGCGGGCAGTCGCTCTCGCTGCAACCGGGCTTGACGTGTTCCCAGGCGTCGCGCTTGACCTCCAGTGGAGCTCGGTAGTTGGGCGCGAACAGGCTTTGGCAGGCGCCAAGGGCCATTGCCAGCACAGCCACGGAAGTCAGTTTGACAAGCGTCATGATGATCCTTGCAGAACAGATGGAGTCGAGCTTCGACCGTCGGCGCGGCCTTCAGTTCGCCACTAAGCTAACAGAGTAGAGACGCTCTGTCCCGGCTGCCTGAACGGTCACTGGAAAGGGGTGAAACACGGCGGCTCGCAGAGTAGGATGGCGCGATGCAGTAGACGAGGTAACGAGGACTCCCATGTCAGACACGTTGAATTCAGTGCCCAAGACGGTCGAGATCGTCGAGCAGGCGAACTGCTTCCAGGGCTTCTACCGGCTCGACAGGGTGCGTTTGCGCCATGAACTGTTCGCCGGCGGCATGGGGCGGGAGATCAGCCGAGAACTGTTCGTGCGTCACGATGCGGTCTGCGTGCTGCCATACGATCCTCAACGTGACGAGGTGGTGCTGATCGAACAGTTCCGCGTCGGCGCCCTGGGCAAGGTCGAGAACCCTTGGCTGATCGAGATGGTCGCCGGGCTCATCGACAAGGCCGAGGAGGCTGAGGCGGTCGCCCATCGTGAAGCCGAGGAAGAGGCCGGCCTGACCTTCAGCGCATTGTGGCCGATGACCCGTTACTTCCCATCGCCTGGCGGCAGCGACGAGTATGTGCACCTGTTCCTCGGCCGCTGTTCCAGCGAAGGTGCTGGCGGGTTGCATGGCCTGGAGGAGGAGGGCGAGGACATCCGGGTGCGCGTCTGGTCGTTCGAGGACGCGTTGCAGGCGGTGCGTGACGGGCGTATCTGCAACGCCGCGACCATCATCGGTCTGCAATGGCTGGCGCTGAACCGGGCGGAAGTGCGAGGTATGTGGTCGTGAACCTGTTACGCGAGCGCTACCGGGTCGACCTGGCCGGGCTGCAGGCAGCCTGCGAGGCCAACTACGCCCGTCTGATGCGTCTGTTGCCCGACATGCGCACCACCCAGAGCTCGCGGCGCATCGGCATGACCCAAGGTGACCAGATGCTGGGCGTGCTGGTGCTCGATGTGCTGCTGGCCTGCCCTTACACCACCACCTTGCGCGTGCGTCAGGAGCATAGTCTGCCGTGGCTGCCGGTGCCGCATCTGGAAGTGCAGGTGTACCACGATGCGCGCATGGCTGAAGTGGTCAGTGCCGAACATACCCGGCGCCTGCGCAGCATCTACCCCTACCCCAATGCAGCGATGCACCAGCCAGACGAAAAGGCGCAGCTCAACCTGTTCCTGGGCGAGTGGCTCAGCCACTGCCTGGCCTGCGGCCATGAGTTGGAAGCTGTTCGCTGAAATGTGACGGCGGTCGGCTTCGGCCCTTTGCTCCAACCCCTTCGGCATCCCATAATCGCGCTGAATCCGTTCGAGGAGCCGGCCGTTGCCGCAATCCAATCTCCCTCAAACCCCGGCACCCCTGCAGGTGGTGCAATTGACCGACGCCCACCTGTTCGCGGACGCGGGCGGCACCCTGCTGGGCATGAATACCCGAGACAGCTTGCGCCATGTGGTCGAGCAGGTGCGCCGCGAGCAGCCGCACCTGGACCTGCTCCTGTGCACCGGTGATCTGTCCCAGGATGGCAGCGTCGCGTCCTATGAAGCCTTCCGCCAACTGACCGCGGTGCTGGGTGCGCCCAGCCGCTGGCTGCCGGGCAATCACGATGAGGCCCGGGTCATGGCCCAGGTCGCGCAGGGTAGCGATCTGGTGCGGGCGGTCACCGATCTCGGGGCCTGGCGTATCGTCATGCTCAACTCGAACGTGCCTGATGCCACCCATGGCTGGCTTGGCGACGATCAACTGGCCATCCTGGACCAGGCCTTGGCGGGCGCGGGTGAGCGTCACTGTCTGGTTTGCCTGCACCATCAGCCGGTGGATGTCGGCTGCGCCTGGATTGCACCGATCGGTTTACGTAATGCCGATGAGCTATGGGAGCGTCTGCGCAGTTATCCACAGATGAAGGCAGTGCTCTGGGGGCATATCCATCAGCCGTGGGATGAACTGCGTGAAGGCATTCGTCTGCTGGCAACGCCCTCGACCTGCATTCAGTTCGCGCCGTGCAGCGAAGACTTCCAGGTCAGTGAGGAGCAGCCGGGATACCGTTGGTTGCGCTTGCATGCCGATGGGCGAGTCGAGAGCGGGGTCGAGCGGGCCCGGGATTTTGCGGTGAAGCTGGACTTCAACAGTCCGGGGTACTGAGGCCTTTGGCGTCTAATGGGGCGGTAAAGTCGCTTCACCCAGGGATTGACGGTGATCCGGGGTTTAACTGCGAACCTGACGCCCCCGCTTATGGCTTGAAGAATTTGTTGCGAAAAGCCCGAAGCTGCGCCAAAACCCAGCGAACAGGCTACACTGCGCGTCCCTGCGCCCGCACGGACGGGCGCGCCGCAACACACCGGGGGCAGCATGTCGGGTTCCATCCTTTATATCCATGGCTTCAACAGCTCGCCGCTGTCGAGGAAGGCGCTCCAGCTCGACGCCGTGCTGCAGCAGTTGGGCCTGGCCGATCAGCTGCGTGTGCCCGCCCTGCACCACCACCCTCGTCAGGCCATCGCCCAACTCGAAGGGGCCATCGCCGAGCTGGGCCAACCGTTGCTGGTGGGCAGTTCGCTCGGCGGCTACTATGCCACCTACCTGGCCGAGCGCCATGGCCTGAAGGCCCTGCTCATCAACCCGGCGGTGGGGCCGCACCGGCTGTTCGATGGGTACCTCGGTCCCCAGCGCAACTTGTACACCGACGAGACCTGGGAGCTGACCCTGGATCACGTGCAAGCCCTGGCCGAGCTGGAGGTGCCGCCACCGCAGGACCCCAACCGCTACCA
Organism: Pseudomonas sp. NY15354; assembly: GCF_048068075.1. NCBI lineage: Bacteria > Pseudomonadati > Pseudomonadota > Gammaproteobacteria > Pseudomonadales > Pseudomonadaceae > Pseudomonas > Pseudomonas sp. NY15354. Next base: position 113,298 of record NZ_JBLUPV010000002.1, on the reverse strand, counting down.
GGTGTGGTTGCAGACTGCCGACGAAACCCTGGATTATCGCCATGCCGAGCGCTACTACCGGGCCTGTGCGCTGCGCATCCAGGCCGGTGGCGACCACGGTTTTCAAGGTTTCGCCGAGCGCCTGCCGGCATTGCTGGCCTTCGCCGACATTGCGCGTGGGCAGTATGCGGCGCTCGATTTTTCTGTATTTTGATCTTTTTGCATTCACCAGACTGACGACGAGAACCCATGGCCAATCCCAGCGCTAGCGCCTATAACGCAGACGCCATCGAAGTCCTCTCGGGCCTTGACCCGGTCCGCAAGCGGCCGGGCATGTACACCGATACCAGCCGGCCCAATCACCTGGCCCAGGAAGTCATCGACAACAGTGTCGACGAAGCCCTCGCCGGCCACGCCCGTTCGGTACAGGTGATCCTCCATGCCGACCACTCGCTGGAAGTGTGCGACGACGGTCGCGGCATGCCAGTGGACATCCACCCCGAGGAGGGGGTGTCCGGGGTCGAGCTGATCCTCACCAAGCTGCACGCCGGCGGCAAATTCTCCAACAAGAACTACCAGTTCTCCGGCGGCCTGCACGGCGTGGGCATTTCGGTGGTCAATGCCTTGTCCAGCCAGGTCCGCGTGCGCGTCAAGCGCGATGGCACCGAGTACCAGATGACCTTCGCCGATGGCTACAAGGCCAGCGAGCTGGAGGTGGTCGGGACCGTCGGCAAGCGCAACACCGGCACCAGTGTCTACTTCAGCCCCGATCCGAAGTACTTCGATTCGCCGAAGTTTTCCATCAGTCGCCTCAAGCATGTGCTCAAGGCCAAGGCCGTGCTTTGCCCGGGGCTGTTGGTCAGCTTCGAGGACAAGGCCAGCGGCGAGAAGATCGAATGGCATTACGAGGACGGCCTGCGCTCGTACCTGGTCGATTCGGTCAGCGAGTTCGTGCGCCTGCCCGATGAGCCGTTCTGCGGCAGTCTCGCGGGCAACAAGGAGGCTGTCGACTGGGCCTTGCTGTGGCTGCCTGAGGGCGGCGACAGCGTCCAGGAAAGCTACGTCAACTTGATCCCTACCGCCCAGGGTGGCACCCACGTCAATGGCCTGCGCCAGGGCCTGCTGGATGCGATGCGCGAGTTCTGCGAATTCCGCAACCTGCTGCCCCGTGGCGTCAAGCTGGCGCCTGAGGACGTCTGGGAACGCATCACCTTCGTCTTGTCCATGAAGATGCAGGAGCCGCAGTTCTCCGGCCAGACCAAGGAGCGCCTGTCGTCTCGCGAGGCAGCGGCGTTCGTTTCCGGAGTGGTCAAGGATGCGTTCAGCCTGTGGCTCAATGCCCACCCCGAGCTGGGCATGCAGTTGGCGGAGCTGGCCATCAGCAACGCCGGACGCCGTTTGAAGGCAAGCAAGAAGGTCGAGCGCAAGCGCATCACCCAGGGGCCGGCGCTGCCTGGCAAGCTGGCCGACTGCGCAGGCCAGGACCCGATGCGCGCCGAGCTGTTCCTGGTCGAGGGTGACTCGGCCGGTGGTTCAGCCAAGCAGGCGCGCGACAAGGAGTTCCAGGCGATCCTGCCGCTGCGCGGCAAGATCCTCAACACCTGGGAAGTCGACGGTGGCGAAGTCCTGGCCAGCCAGGAGGTACACAACATCGCCGTGGCCATCGGTGTCGATCCGGGCGCTGCAGACTTGTCGCAGTTACGCTACGGCAAGATCTGCATCCTCGCCGACGCCGACTCCGACGGCCTGCACATCGCCACGCTGCTGTGCGCCCTGTTCGTCCAGCACTTCCGCCCGCTGGTGGAGGCCGGTCACGTGTATGTGGCCATGCCGCCGCTGTATCGCATCGACCTGGGCAAGGAGATCTACTACGCCCTCGACGAGGCGGAGCGCGACGGTATCCTGGACCGTCTGGTGGCCGAGAAGAAGCGTGGCAAGCCGCAGGTCACCCGATTCAAGGGCCTGGGCGAAATGAATCCGCCACAGTTGCGCGAAACCACCATGGACCCGAACACCCGGCGTCTGGTCCAGCTGACCCTGGACGATGTGCAGGGCACTACCGAGATCATGGACATGCTGTTGGCCAAGAAGCGCGCCGGCGATCGCAAGAGCTGGCTGGAGACCAAGGGCAACCTCGCCGAGGTACTGGTTTGACCCGCCTGCTTGCAGCGGTTTGCCTGCTGTTGGTCGCCTTGCCGAGCCTGGCGGCCAACTGGCCGGAGCTCAAGATGAGCGAGGAACATCCGGTAGACGGCATGCGCGGCGGCAACCTGTCGGGCCTGGCCTGGTGCCGGGGTGCGTTGTGGACGGTGTCCGATCGGGACGACGACCGCATCTATCGCCTCGATCAGCAAGGCCAAGCCTGGCGTGCCCAGCCACTGACCTTCACCCCTCCGCCGGTGCCGGAGAGCGGCCTGCCCTGGGGGTTGAAGTCGCGCAATTGGGCGGCATCGTATATCCGTGGTGGCGAGCTGGACTTCGAAGGCATCACTTGCGATCAGGCGGGCAACTTCTATCTGATCAGCGAGGCCCATGCGGCGGTGCTGCAGTTGCCTGTCGATGGCGAGCCGCACTGGTTGAAGATCGACCCGGCCATGGTTCGCCAGGCACGTGCCAGTGGCATGCTGCTGCACTTCAATGCGCTGTTCGAAGGGCTGGCGATCCACCCGTCGGGGGAGCGTTTGTGGCTGGCGGCCGAGCGTGAGCGACGCGGGTTGCTGCTGGTCGAGCGTCAGCAGTCGGTCTGGAAATGCGGGCGCAGCTGCGTGCTGCTCAGCGAGGCGGGTGTCGAGATGCAACCCGCGCAGATGCCCAACCCTCAAGCCATGACGCGGGACTTCTCCGACCTGGCCTGGTACGAGGGCAAGCTGTACACCCTCGAACGCAACGCGTATCGCATCTGCCGCCGCGACAGCGACAGCGGGCAGGTCGAGCGCTGTTGGTCGTTTGCCGCCGATGCCCTGGTGGAGTCGCGCCGTTACGACCAGCCATATGGCCTGGCCGAGGCCTTGGTGATCGATGCCAAAGGCGCCTGGGTCGGTGTGGACAACAACAACGGCGACCGTGCCGATGGCGAGGCTCGCCCGATCGTCTGGCGGTTCGCGGCCCCCGAGGGCGGCTGGAACGCCAAGCCATAGGCTTGCCGGCTGATTTGAATTTACCCGGCGCGGCGTCATCTTGTCGCCGCGCCAGAACCTGAAATGACGAGGCCCGCATGAGCGACTCACTGGAACTCAGTCTCGAAGGCGTCGAACGCCGCTCCTTGGCTGACTTCACCGAACAGGCCTACCTCAACTACTCCATGTACGTGATCATGGACCGTGCCTTGCCGCATATCGGCGATGGCCTGAAGCCGGTGCAACGACGCATCGTCTACGCCATGAGCGAGTTGGGGCTCGATGCCGACGCCAAGCACAAGAAGTCGGCGCGCACCGTCGGTGACGTGCTCGGCAAGTTCCACCCCCATGGCGACTCGGCTTGCTACGAGGCCATGGTGTTGATGGCCCAGCCATTCAGCTACCGCTATACCCTGGTCGACGGCCAGGGCAACTGGGGTGCGCCGGACGACCCGAAGTCGTTCGCCGCCATGCGTTACACCGAGGCGCGCCTGTCGCGCTATTCCGAGGTATTGCTCAGCGAACTGGGTCAAGGCACTGTCGACTGGGTGCCGAACTTCGACGGCACCCTCCAGGAACCTGCCGTGCTGCCGGCGCGTCTGCCGAACATCCTGCTCAATGGCACCACCGGCATCGCCGTGGGCATGGCCACCGACGTGCCGCCGCACAACCTGCGTGAAGTCGCCAGCGCCTGCGTGCGCCTGCTCGACGAGCCCAAGGCCACCATCGAGCAACTGTGCGAGCACATCCAGGGGCCGGACTATCCGACCGAAGCCGAGATCGTCACTCCGCGTGCCGAGATCCTCAAAATCTATGAAAGCGGCCGTGGCTCGATCCGCATGCGCGCCGTGTACCGGGTAGAAGATGGCGACATCGTGGTGACGGCCCTGCCGCACCAGGTCTCCGGTGCCAAGGTGCTGGAACAGATCGCCGCGCAGATGCAGGCCAAGAAGCTGCCGATGGTCGCGGACCTGCGCGATGAGTCCGATCACGAGAACCCCTGCCGCATCGTCATCATTCCGCGCTCGAACCGCGTGGATGCCGACGAACTGATGCAACACCTGTTCGCCACCACTGAGCTCGAGAGCAGCTACCGGGTCAACGTGAACATCATCGGTCTGGACGGCCGGCCGCAACTGAAGAACCTGCGGGCTTTGCTGCTCGAATGGCTGGAGTACCGCATCGGTACCGTCCGCCGCCGCTTGCAACACCGCCTGGAGAAGGTCGAGAAACGCCTGCACCTGTTGGAGGGCTTGCTCACGGCGTTCCTCAACCTGGATGAAGTCATCCATATCATCCGCACGGAAGACCAGCCCAAGCAGGCCCTGATCGCCCGCTTCGACCTCACCGAGGTCCAGGCCGACTACATCCTTGAGACCCGCCTGCGTCAGTTGGCGCGCCTCGAAGAGATGAAAATCCGCGGCGAGCAGGACGAGCTGCTCAAGGAACAGGCCAAACTGCTGGCCCTGCTGGGCAGCGATGCCAAGCTGCGCAAGCTGGTGCGCAGCGAGCTGATCAAGGATGCCGAGACCTACGGAGACGACCGCCGCTCACCGATCGTCGAACGTGCCGAGGCCAAGGCGCTCTCGGAAAACGAGCTGATGCCGACCGAGCCTGTCACCGTCGTGCTCTCCGAGAAGGGCTGGGTACGCTGTGCCAAGGGGCATGACATCGATGCCACAGGCCTGTCCTACAAGGCCGGGGATGGTTTCAAGGGGGCTGCTGCTGGTCGCTCTAATCAGTACGCCGTGTTTATCGATTCCACCGGTCGCAGCTATTCGCTGGCAGCCCACAGCCTGCCATCGGCCCGCGGGCAAGGCGAACCACTGACCGGTCGCCTGACGCCGCCACCGGGAGCCAGCTTCGACTGCGTGCTGCTGCCCGATGACGATGCGCTGTATGTCGTAGCCTCCGATGCCGGCTACGGCTTCGTGGTCAAGGGTGAAGACCTGCAGGCCAAGAACAAGGCCGGCAAAGGCCTGCTCAGCCTGCCCAACGGCGCCAAGGTGATGACGCCGCGGCCCGTGGCGGACCGTGAGCAGGATTGGCTGGCGGCGGTGACCACCGAAGGCCGTTTGCTGATCTTCAAGGTCAGCGACCTACCGCAGTTGGGTAAAGGCAAGGGCAACAAGATCATCGGTGTGCCCGGTGATCGGGTCGCCAGCCGTGAAGAATTTGTCACTGACCTTGCGGTAGTGGGCGAGGGCGCGACCCTTGTATTGCAAGCGGGCAAGCGTACGCTATCTCTCAAGCCTGACGATCTTGAGCATTACAAAGGCGAGCGGGGACGGCGTGGCAGCAAGCTCCCACGTGGCTTCCAGCGCGTGGATGGCATGGCGGTTGAACGTCCCGAGTGAACCGGCTGTCTGTCTGGAACGGCAATTTCAGCGTCATTTCAGGCAGAAATGCTGGAGTCGGGCGGTTATTTCGCGGATGATAGTGCCCTTGCGGTGCCGGCGTGGCCGTGCGCCCGTAAGAATCTACATGAGTATCACTGCGGTTTGCCCCTGGGCGACCGCTTGGATGGGATGAATGAAATTTCTGCGCCTTCCATTTGCGCTGTTGATGACAGGTCTGCTGGGACTGAGCGGATGCAGCATGCATCAGCCGGTGGCCTTGTATCAGCTGGACAGCGGTGATCCAGGCCAGCCCTCGCAGAGTGCCGGCCTGGCGGTTGTGCTCGGCCCGGTATCGGTCGCCGATTACCTGCAACGCGAAACTTTCCTGCAGCGTCAGCCTGATGGCAGCCTGACTTCGGCGACTGACGGTCGTTGGGCGGGCAGCCTCTCTTCGGATATCGATCAGTTGCTGGTTCGTCAACTGGCCTGGCGTCTGGACAGCCAGCGCGTGGTCCTGGCACCGGCAACCGCCGGTTTCAACCCGGACGTGCAAGTGCTGTTGTCGATTACCCGCCTGGATTCGGGCAAGAACCAACCGGCCATCCTCGACGCCCAGTGGCGTCTGCTCGATCGCCGCGGCAAGGTACGGGATAACCGTATCGTCCACTTGGAGCAGCCGCACGAAGGCTCCGAGTCGTCCCAGGTTCAGGCTCAGGGGCAATTGTTGCAGAAGCTGGCCGAGCAGCTCAGTGTGGCGGTCAAGCCGCTGGCCAACCAGCCGGCGATTGCCGAAGAGTCCACACCTCAACGTAAGTCAGCGCCGGTCCAGGTCAAGAAAGGGCCTGAGAAGCCAAAGATTCCGATGGCTTCGCCCATTCGCACCGATATGGAGGTCTACCGGTTCTAAACCGATGGACACAAAAAAGCCCGCAGCGATGCGGGCTTTTTTATTGCTTTCGTGAAGTGGTGCTGTAGGAACGGTTGCGAATTTGAGGGCCGCTGTACGGCCCATCGCAGGCTTCGCCAGCTTGTAGGGGGCGCTGGCCCAGCCCCGATCGTTCCCGAACTCAGGCCCGGCGTTCGTGCATACGCGCCAACTGGCGCTCGAGCATCGAAGGGTAGGGTTCCATCAGTCGCTCAACGCAGCAAGCGCCTTCGGGGCTGGCTATCGGGCGGATGCGAGCACGTTGGCGAATCAGCGCATCGTCGCTGATCTTGCGCTCCACCAGCAGCAGGTTACGGCTGTGTTGCGAGAGCGCCAGGGCATCCTGAGCTTTTTCGGTCATCAGCAGGTCGATCTGCTCCAGCCCCTGCAGGTCGTCCGCCAGGACCAGGCCCAATTGCAGTTGCAGGGTGATGCCGCTGTCGGCTACCTCGATCTGCAAGGCGTGGCCCAGTGCCCGCAGCAGCTCGCCGCAGCAGATGGCATTGGTCAGATAGTCCTCGCCACAGTCGCGGCTGTGGAACAGCAACAGCGTGCTGCCGTCGTTGAGGGTATGGGTTTGGCCGTCATACAGCGACGCGGCCTGCTCCAGGCAGTCACGATAACGCTCCAGCAGCTCGGTCAGGCGTGTACGGGGCAGGCGGCGCAGTTGCTCCTGGGAGCCCAGTTGCACGGCGAGCACGGCGCTGTACTGCGGTTCGTCGGACACCGCCGCGACTGGCTTGGCGTGGCTGTCCTCGGCATCGATCAGGCCGGCGAAGGCTTCGTCGTCCTCATCGTCTTCGGTCGCGACCTTGGATTTTGCCGTGGCCTTTGGCGCGACGGCGACTTCTTCCAGGTCCTCGAAGTCTTCTTCGACTTCCTCAGGCTCTGGCGGTGGCGGCGGTGCCAGGCGGGTGTGCAGCTGGCGCGCCAGGTCGCCGATCTCGTCCTGGCGATCGGTTGCAGGGGTATAGGGGTGCGGGTCGCGCAACCACACGCGCAACTGCAGGAGCGGCGTGGTGATGTGGCGACCCAGGCGCAGGCTCAGGGCCAACGCCAAGGCCAGCAGGATGGCGCCGAGAATGCCCATGCTCTGCATGCTGATGGTCATCGGCTGCTGGAACTGGCTCATGTCCAGGCTGATGCGCAGCTGCCCGGCGGTCACGTCCTGGAAGGTGATCTTGGTCTGGTAGAGGCCTTCGGCCTCGCCCAGCAGGCCGTTTTTCGGCCTCTGGCCGGCTTCGGCCAGCATGCGGTTGTCCACGCTGTAGATGGCCGCATGGGCCACCAGCGGGTTCTTCACCAGATTGCCCAGCAACACGTTGAGACTGAGGATGTCGTTGGACACCAGCAGCTCGGTCGCCGAGTTGGCGGTCTGGATGGTCAGGCTCTGGCCAAGGGCGTCGGCCTGTTCATGCATGGCCTGCCGGAACTGCAGACCCATGACGCAGGCATAGATCACCAACGCCAGGGCCACCAGGAAAATATTGTGGCTGGCGATGCGCAGAGCCAGCGGAACGCGACGCTGGCGTAGGGCTCGGAAGATCATCAGGAAGAAGTTATCAGGTTTGACTGGCGTGGGCCGGTTCACAGAGCGCGGCTCTTTATGGCGAAAAAGGTGTTGCGCAGTATAGCGAGCCGTGTTTTGTCGGCAAAGTATCGGTAGCGCCCGATGGTCACGGAAAATCGGTAGAATGCGCATTTTTCATCGAAGTCGGAGCCCGGTCTTGCGCGAAATCGTCCTGATCAACATCACTGGTGAAGACCGTCCTGGTCTCACTGCGGCCATCACCGGCGTCCTGGTCCAGGGCGGTGTGAACATTCTCGACATCGGCCTGGCGGTGATGCATGGCACCCTGTCCTTCGGCATTCTGGTCGATATTCCGGACAACGAAGTGGCCACCAACCTGCTGCAGAGCGTGCAGGCCAAAGCCCATGCGTTGAACCTGCAGGCCCGCTACACGCCTATTTCCGAAGCCGATTATCAACATTGGGCCGACAGCCAGGGCGAGGCGCGCCATATCGTGACGTTGCTCAGCCGCAAGGTCACCCCCGAGCAATTGCAGCGGGTCAGTGCGGTGATTAGCCAGTACGGCCTGACCATCGAACGCATCGAGCGCCTGTCCGCGCGCGTTTCGCTGGACGCCTCGTGCGACAAGAGCAAGGCCAGCCTGGAAATTTCCGTGCGCGGCGAGCCAAGTGATGCCCAGGCCCTGCGCGCTGACTTCTTCGCCCTGGCCGAGGAATTGAGCGTCGACATCGCCTTCCAGAAGGACGATCTGTTCCGCCGCAACCGGCGCCTGGCCGTGTTCGACATGGACTCGACACTGATCGAGGCCGAGGTGATCGATGAGCTGGCCAAGGCTGCCGGGGTGGGCGAACAAGTGTCGGCGATCACCGAGCGCGCCATGCGCGGTGAGTTGGATTTCCGAGCGAGCTTCAAGGAGCGCATGGCTTTGCTCAAGGGCCTGGACGTTGGCGTGCTGGACCAGATCGGCGCCTCCCTGCGCCTGACGGAGGGCGCCGAGCACCTGTTCGCCGAGCTCAAGCGTCTGGGTTACAAGACTGCGATCCTGTCTGGCGGTTTCTCCTACTTCGCCAAGCAGGTGCAGGCGCGCCTGGGCATCGACTATGTCTTTGCCAACGAACTGGAAGTGGTCGACGGCAAGGTCACTGGCGTAGCGGTTGAGCCGATCGTCGATGCGCAGCGCAAGGCCGACCTGTTGCAGCAGCTGGCGAGCGAAGAGGGCTTGCAGCTGGAGCAGACCATTGCCGTGGGTGATGGTGCCAACGATCTGCCGATGCTGTCGCTGGCCGGCCTGGGTGTGGCTTTCCGTGCCAAGCCGCTGGTGCGTCAGTCGGCCAAACAGGCGATCTCCACCTTGGGGCTCGATGGCGTGCTGTACCTGCTGGGGCTGCGCGATCGCGACGCGCGTAGCTAAGGCTAGCGGCTGCTTTTGTAGCGCCATAAAAAAGGCCCCGCATGTGCGGGGCCTTTTTTATGGCAATGACTCAGGCTTGGGCCGGCAGAGCCAGCAACTCGCCCATGCGCACGGCAGAGCCGGCACCCAGGCTTTCAGCCCACTTCACTTGCTCTGGGCCAAACAGCACGATAGCGGTCGAGCCCAGTTTGAAACGGCCCAGCTCGGCCCCTTTTTCCAGGTGGATGGGTGCGCGGCTGTTTTCATCGTAACGGAAGGTCTTGAGCTCGCGCTTGGGCGGCGTGACCAGGCCTGCCCAGACCGTCTCGATCGAGGCCACGATCATCGCACCGACCAGCACCACGGCCATCGGGCCGCGCTCGGTGTCGAACAGGCAAACGACCCGCTCGTTACGGGCGAACAGCTCAGGCACGTTCTCTGCGGTGGTCTGGTTGACCGAGAACAGGCGGCCTGGCACGTAGACCATCTCACGCAGGGTGCCGGCCAGCGGCATGTGCACGCGGTGGTAGTCCTTGGGCGACAGGTAGATGGTGGCGAACTCACCCCCCATGAAGGGCGCGGCCAGGGCAGGATCGCCCCCGAGCAGCTCCAGTGCGCTGAAGCTGTGCCCCTTGGCCTGGAAAATACGGCCATGTTCGATCGGTCCGAGCTGGCTGACGGCACCGTCGGCCGGGCAGAGGATAGCGCCTGAGGTTTCGTCCAGCGGGCGGGCGCCCGGCTTCAGGGCGCGAGTGAAGAAGGCGTTGAAATGCTCATAGGCGGTCAGGTCTTCGACCAGTGCCTCGGACATGTTCACCTGGTAGCGCTTGGCGAACCAGGCGGTGAAAGCGTTCTTGAACCAGCGGGCACGGCATTCTGCGATGCAGCCGGCCAGCCGCGAGAGCAGGTGATGCGGCAGTAGGTACTGGCTGATGATGAACAAACGGGATTTCATTGGGTTTCCTTGGAATTTCAAACTTCTACAGGCGTGTCCGGATGGTTGCCCCATTCGCCCCAGGAGCCAGCGTAGGCCTTGACCCTTGGATAGCCGAGGGCCTTGGCCACCAGATAGGTGAAGCCGGAACGATGGTGGGTCTGGCAGTGAGTGATCACTTCCTTGTCTGGGGTGATGCCGAGCTGTTGCAGGATGTCGGCCATGTCCGGGCGAATGCGCAGGTGGTCGTTCAGGTCCATGCCGGCGGTCCACTCGAAGTTGACCGCGCCGGGAATGTGCCCGCCTTTGGCGGCCAGCACTTTTTCCCCCCGGTACTCGCCGGGGCTGCGAGCATCCCAGATGGCGAGGTCGGCCGCGCCCAGGCGGCTTTGCAGGTATTCGCGGGTGGCAGTGGGCTCTGGGTGCAGTTGCAGGCTGACCGGGCCTCCAGTGCTGGGAGGGACTTCAATGCTGAGTTTGTCCGCAGGCCAGGCCTGGATGCCACCATTGAGGTAGTGGTAGCGGCTGTGCCCGATGACGTCGAGCAGCCAGATGAAGCGCCCGGCCCAGCCGCCACCTTCATCGTCGTACACCACATAGACAGCATCGTCGCGGTGGTCGAGTTCGCCGAACAGCTTTTCCAGATCGGCCCGCGCCGGCAGCAACCCTGGTGCCGGAGGTTGGCCCAATTGGGTGCGCTTGGGGTCGATGAACCGGGCGCCGGGGATGTGCCCGCTGCCATAGCGGTTGGCGCTGGTCAGGTCGACCAGGATCAGCTGTGGCGACGTCAGGCGTGGCAATAGGTCGGCCGGTTCGATCACCAGGGGCAAGCCGGAAAAGTCAGTCATCCACGATCTCCAGGGTGGAATAGAGGAGGCGATTGTAGCCTAAGGCTCAGACGTTGCGGTTGGCAAAGGCCGACAGTGCGCGCTCGGTGCATTGGGCGGTCTTGCCGAAGGCCTGCACGCAGACATCGACCATGGGTCTGCCGCCCTGGTCGGCGATCATCAGCATCACCACCTGTCCATTGACTGCCAGTGAGCGCAGCAACAGATGTTCACTGGGCAGCAGCGCGCGCAAGGGGGCTGGCAGCAGCGCCGAGAACTGGGTGTGGTTCTCTGGCGTCAGGCGCAGTTGCGCCGCCTGCCCCATCAACCGTTGCAACAGTTTGCTCTGGGCCAGTGGCAGCACGAGCGAGGCCGCTTCCTGGGGCAGGCCGGCGGTCTGTTGCACGCGCAGGCATTCATTGGTTTTGTCGAGCGCCAGCAGCATGATCCGCTGCATCCCACAGGCCAGCAGGGCTTCGCGGGCCTGAGTGCTGAGATGGAGGCTGGTGGTGAACGGGCTGGGTTGGGTCAGCAACTCGGCGCACACCGTGCGCCAATGCTCGAGGTCCTGGCTGGTGGGCGGCTCGGGCGTGAGCATGTCCGGATGCGGACGGCGCTGATGCCAGGGCCAGAGCAGGGCTTCGGCCGGATGGAACAAGGCGTGTCGGGCATGATGCCGGGCGCTGGCCGCCGCTTGCTGGTGAATTTGCTGCTGGACATCATCGAGCGAGGTCTGCAGGTACAACGCCGTCAGCAATTGCCAGCGCAGCAGGTGGGGATTGTCCCAGCCCACCTGCGCCGCCAAGGCCAGGCCGTTGGCCAGCAGCACGGTGTTGGCGGGTTGGTTGAACCAGCGGCGTAGCCCAGGCTCTTCGTCCAGCCGCTGCTGTTGGGTGAGGGCATCCTGCTCGCGTGCGATGCTCAGGACCTGGGCCAATTGTTCGCGCTCATCGAGCAGCAGGCGATAGCCCTGGGTCACCCAGCCGGGCAGACGCCATTGCTCGGCCATGGCTTGGCACAGGGTCACAATGCGCACGCCGAACAGCTCGTGCTCCACCTCGGCTGCATCCTCGCCTTTGTGGATGACCCGCAGTTCCCAGGCATCGAGCAGCTTGGGATAGGCCAAGGCCAGGGGCCAGAGCGGTGACAGGAACAACAGGCTGCCCCAGTGGATTTCCTGCCACAACCGGGCCAGGCGGCTGGCGAACAGGCCGCTGGCCTGTTGGGCGGCGTGCTGGCTGATCAGCAGGAACTGACGCAGCACGGGCGGAATGTCTTCGCCAGGTACGGCTGGCAGACGTGCCAGCAGGCTCGCGCTGCGGGCCAGGCCCAGGCGGTTGAGAGCGACTTCCAGGCTTTCGGCGGGTTCTGCCTGGCTGGCGTTGGCCGGATGGTTCGCCTCGCGCATCACCGAAAGCACCAGAGCAGGGCTGTCCTGCATCAGTTCGGCGATGTCGCGCAGGGAGCGACGGCTATCGTTGATGGCGGCCAGCACCCGGTCGTGACTCTCCTTGGGGACTGGCAGGCGGATGCCATCGAGCAGTTTTACCCAGGCATCGAGCGTAGGTGGAATCTGGCTTGGTACCTTAGCGTCCATTGGCATTTTGACATCAGTCCGAACTGGCTTTTCGCATTTTGTGCCTATAGTCTGGCGCAGTTCTGTCGATAAGTAGAAGAAGAGTTTTAAAGCTCCCGCCCCTGACCCTGTCCACCACAGCAAGTGCTTTGAACCTATGGCTAAAATTATCGGCATCATCGTCGTATTCGCGAGCGTGCTCGGCGGCTACGTGCTTTCCCACGGCAAGATCGCGGCGCTGATCCAGCCGTTCGAAGTGCTGATCATCGGCGGTGCGGCCTTCGGTGCGTTCCTTCAGGCCAACCCTGGTCACATGACCATGCATGTGATCAAGAAGTCGCTGAAGATGTTCGGCACCCGTTTCACCCATACCTTCTATCTGGAGGTGCTGGGCCTGGTCTACGAGATCCTCAACAAGAGCCGCCGCGAAGGCATGATGGCCATCGAAGGCGATATCGAAGACCCGGCAGCCAGCCCCATCTTCGCCAAATACCCTGCTGTGCTGGGCGACGAGCGCATGACCGCGTTCATCTGCGATTACCTGCGCATCATGTCCACCGGCAACATGGCGCCCCATGAACTCGAAGGCCTGTTCGACATGGAACTGCTGAACATGAAGGAAGAGCTCGAGCATCCTTCCCATGCAGTAACAGGCATTGCCGATGGTATGCCTGGCTTCGGTATCGTGGCTGCGGTTCTGGGTATCGTCGTGACCATGGCGTCGCTGGGTGATGGCGACCAGAAATCCATCGGTCTGCACGTGGGCGCGGCACTGGTGGGTACGTTCTTCGGTATTCTCGCGGCCTACGGCTTCTTTGGCCCGTTGGCCAACGCGCTGCGTCATGACGCGAAGGAAGAGCTGAACGTCTACGAGGCCATCAAGGCGTCGCTGGTGGCCTCGGCCTCTGGCATGCCGCCATCGCTGGCGGTGGAGTTCGGGCGCAAGGTGCTTTACCCGGCGCATCGTCCAAGCTTCGCCGAGCTGGAACAAGCGGTTCGCGGTCGCTAAGTCATGGAGAACAATCAGCCCATCATCGTCAAGCGCGTCAAGCGCTTTGGCGACGGTCACCACGGCGGCGCCTGGAAGATCGCCTTCGCCGACTTCGCCACCGCGATGATGGCGTTCTTTCTGGTGCTCTGGCTGCTGTCCACGGCCACGCCTGAGCAGAAGATCGCCATCGCCGGCTATTTCAAGGACCCAATAGGCTTCTCCGAGAGCGGCACGCCCTACGTCATTGACCTGGGCGGTTCGCCACAACTGGCGCCGGAGAAAACCATCAATCCGGAAGAAAAATCCGAGCCGACCCCAGACACCAGCATCCAACTGGACAAGGACAAGGTCGAGACCTTGGCCGAGCAGGTCGAGCAGGAGCGCCTGCAGTTGCTGTTGCAAGAGCTGCAGAACAAGGTCGAGGAAAACCCGCAACTGCAGAAGTTCAAGGACCAGATCCTGTTCGAGATCACCCAGGACGGCCTGCGCATCCAGATCATGGATGCCGAGAACCGGCCGATGTTCGACCTGGGCAGCGCCCGTCTGCAGCCGTACTTCGAGGACATCCTGCTGGCCATGGCTGACACCATCAAGGCCGTGCCGAACAAGATCAGCATCAGTGGCCACACCGATGCCAAGCCCTATGCCGGCACCGGCGAGTTCGGTAACTGGGAGCTGTCGGCCAACCGTGCCAACGCGGCCCGACGTGCGCTGGTGGCCGGAGGCTATCCGGATGAGCAGGTCGCACGCGTGGTGGGTTACGCCTCCTCGTCGCTGTTTGACCGCAAGGACCCGTTCAACCCGGTCAACCGCCGCATCGACATCATCGTCCTGACCAAGAAGGCTCAGCGCAGCATCGAAGGCGAGCAGAGCGCGCCGGATGCCCCGGCGCCTACCGAGCAAACGCCCCCTGTCAACGGCACACCTGGCGCCAGCGCGCCAGCCACGCCGGGCCAGGGCGATACGGCCCAGGCGCCGATGCAGCCGCGTGAACTGCGTCAGAAGCTGAACATCTTTGAAGATGGCGTTTTGAAAATGGACAACACCCAGGAGTGAGGCCTGGGCTGGGCTAGTCGACACAAGGCCGCTCCTGCAATCACTGCAGGAGCGGCCTTTTTGTCATCGAGGGGTGGCTCAGTAGGTGTCTTGCGGCAGGCTGGCGATGATCGAGCGGTAGCTGTTCATCCGCTGTGGCTTGATACGCCCGTCATCCAAGGCCTGGAGCAAGGCACAGCCAGGCTCTCGGTCGTGCTTGCAGTCGCGGAAGCGGCAATGACCGAGCAGCTCGCGGAACTCGATGAAGCCGGCCTCGACATCGTCACGGCTGACATGCCCCAGGCCGAACTCGCGGATACCCGGCGAGTCGATCAGGTCACCCCCGTTGGGGAAGTGGTACAGGCGGGCCGTGGTGGTAGTGTGCGTGCCCTGCCCGGACCATTCGGACAGATCGCCCACACGGGTCCTGACCTCTGGCAGCAGGCTGTTGACCAGCGATGACTTGCCGACCCCGGACTGGCCGACGAACACACTGATGTGCTTGTCCAGCGTCTGTTGCAGGCGCTGCATACCCTCGCCCTGATGAGCCGACACTTCCAGCAGGGGATAACCCAGGTCGCGGTAGACGGCCAGCAGAGCCTCGATGGTCGGGCCGTTCTGCTCGTCGATCAGGTCCGCCTTGTTCAGCAGCAAGAGAGGACGGATACCGGCATGTTCGGCAGCGACCAGATAACGGTCGATCAGGTTGGCCTGGGGCTCGGGGGCAGGCGCGAAGACGATCACGATCAGATCGACATTCGCCGCCACGGGCTTGAGCTGACCATGGTTGTTCGGTCGACACAGTTCGGCGGTGCGGGGCATCTGCGCGACGATGACGCCGTTGCCTTGGTTGCCCGCGCGCCATACCACCCGGTCGCCGGTGACCAGTGCCGGCAGGTTGGCCCGCAGGTGGCAGCGAAACACCTGGCCCATCGCCTCGCCATCCTGCGCCTCGACCTCCACCTGCACGCCGAAGTGAGCGATCACCAGCCCCAACTGTTCAGGGCCCAGATCACCCCCTTCCAATTCCTGCAAGGCATGTTGCTCACGTTTGGCGGCGCGAGCGGCGCGCTCGCCCTGGATTTTTTCGATACGCCAGTTCTGGCGACGGTTGAGCTGGCGTTTGGCCATGAATGATCCGTGTTGGCGGGGCAGAAAGAAAAACGGCTGGCAGTTTAGCATGGACCATCCCGTCCCTTGTGTTGGCGTTTGCGCCACGAAAGCCGCGTCGTGGGCTAAAATGACGGCCTATTCGAGGAGCCCCTTCATGCAAAACGCACAGAACCTGATCTGGATCGATCTTGAAATGACCGGTCTGGATCCGGACAACGATGTCATCATCGAGATGGCGACCATTGTCACCGACAGTGAACTCAACACCTTGGCTGAAGGTCCGGTGATCGCCATTCATCACAGCGACGAAGTGCTGGCACGTATGGACGACTGGAACACTCGTACCCATGGTGCTTCCGGCCTGACCCAGCGTGTGCGCGAGAGCCGTATCGACATGGCCGAGGCCGAGGCGCAGACCCTGGCCTTCCTCGAGCAGTGGGTGCCCAAAGGCAAATCGCCGATCTGCGGCAACAGCATCTGCCAGGACCGCCGCTTCCTTTATCGCCATATGCCCAAGCTCGAAGGGTTCTTCCACTACCGCAACCTGGACGTCTCCACCCTCAAGGAACTGGCCGCACGCTGGGCCCCGCAGGTGCGTGACAGCTTCAAGAAGGGTGGGACCCATCTCGCGTTGGACGACATTCGCGAGTCAATCGCCGAGTTGCGTCACTACCGCGAACACTTCATCAAACTCTAAAATTTCAAGCCTCGAGCCAAGCAAAACGCCACAGCGGCTGAAGGGACAGCCCGCGGTGGCGTTTTGCTTGGCGCTTACCGCTTACTTTCGGACATGCACCATGTTGTTGATGCTCTACCTTGTCGCCATCACCGCTGAAGCCATGACTGGCGCGCTTTCCGCGGGGCGCCGCGGCATGGACTGGTTTGGCGTGGTGCTGATCGCTTGCGTCACTGCGCTGGGTGGTGGATCGGTGCGAGATGTACTGCTTGGGCACTACCCGCTGACCTGGGTGAAGCACCCGGAGTACCTGGTGCTGACCAGTTTCGCAGCCCTGTTGACCATCTTCATCGCGCCGCTGATGCGCCATCTGCGTTCGCTGTTTCTGGTGCTCGATGCCCTTGGGTTGGTGGCTTTCACGTTGATCGGTTGCATGACCGCCCTGGAAATGGGGCAGGGCATGCTGGTGGCGTCGATCAGCGGGGTGATCACCGGCGTGTTCGGTGGCATCCTGCGGGACATTTTCTGCAACGACATTCCCTTGGTGTTCCGCCGGGAGCTGTATGCCAGTGTCTCCTTTGCCGCCGCCTGGTTCTACTTGGGTTGTGTGCATTTCAACGTGCCGGCAGAGCAGGCCATGCTGCTGACCTTGTTCGGTGGTTTCCTGGTGCGCTTGCTGGCGATCCGCTTCCACTGGGAAATGCCCAAGTTCCACTACAACGACCAGCAATGATCGCCCTGCTGCGCGTCTGAGAGGTGCGTCGTTACTGGCCTTCGTGTTGTGCCAGCGCCCACTCTACATGCTCGCGTACCAGCGCCGAGGGGTGTTCGCGCCGCGCCCGCAAGGCTTCGAGTACCGGGACGGTGGTCGGCGCATTCCCCAACCCCACCGCCAGGTTGCGCAACCAACGTTCGTAGCCTGCGCGGCGCAGGGGGGAGCCTTCGGTATTGCTCAGGAAGGTCGCTTCATCCCAAAGGAACAGGGCGGCCAGTTCGGCGTTGTCCAGGCCATGACGGGGCTTGAAGTCGTTTTCCTGGGTCGGGCGGGCGAAGCGGTTCCAGGGGCAGACGATCTGGCAGTCGTCACAGCCAAACACCCGATTGCCGATCAGCGAGCGCAATTCGACCGGGATCGCCTGCTTGAGCTCGATGGTCAGGTAGGAAATGCAGCGCCGGGCATCGAGCACATATGGTCCGACGAAGGCACCGGTAGGGCAGATGTCCAGGCAGGCCTGGCAGCGTCCGCAGTGCTCGCTGGCCTGGGCCGGGTCCACCGGGAGCGGCAGGTCGACGAACAGCTCGGCAAGGAAGAAGTAGCTGCCGGCCTTGCGGTTGAGCAGCAAGGTGTTCTTGCCGATCCAGCCCAGGCCAGCCTGCTCGGCGATGGCCTTTTCCAACACCGGGGCGCTGTCGACGAAGGCGCGAAAACCAAAGGGGCCTATGGCCTGCTGAATGCGCTCAGCCAGATGTTGCACGCGTTTGCGCACCAGCTTGTGGTAGTCACGGCCCAGGGCATAGCGAGAAATGTAGGCTTTCTCTGGGTGCGCCAGCATCTGTGCCATGCGCGTATCGCCGGGCAGGTAGTCCATGCGCAGCGATACCACGCGCAGGGTGCCTGGCACCAGTTCGTCGGGGTGTGAGCGTTTACTGCCATGGGCGGCCATGTAGTCCATCTCGCCCTGGTAGCCGGCGTCCAGCCAGCGCTGCAGGTGTTGTTCATGCTCGCCAAGCGCCACGCCGGCGATGCCGACGTGGGCGAAACCGAGTTCGCGGCCCCAATCCTTGATCGATTGGGCCAGCGTATTGAGGTCAGGAAGGCAAGCGGACATGGATGGACAAGGCAATACAGGCAGAGGTGCGTATAATTCTGCCAGACATCGGAGCCTTTGACCCCATGCCTCAGACCAAACACCTCGGTAATGCCCCGCAACTGCTAAGCAGCCTGACCACTGCGCACCTGCCATCGCGCCCCGCCGACGCCCACAAGGGCGACTTCGGTCATGTGCTGGTGGTTGGAGGTGACCTGGGCACCGGCGGAGCGGTGATGCTCAGTGCCGAGGCGGCCCTGCGCTGCGGTGCGGGCCTTGTGAGCGTGGCTACGCGCCCGGAGCATGTGGCTGCGGGTCTCACGCGCCTGCCCGAAACCATGTGGCTTGGGGTGAGTTCCGCCAATCAGCTGATGGGCGTGCTCGAGCGCGCATCGGTGCTGGTGGTCGGCCCTGGCCTGGGGCAGGCCGCCTGGGGGCGCAGCCTGTTGTCGGCGGCGGCCAACGCGCCTGTGCCGCAGGTATGGGATGCCGATGCCCTGAATCAGCTGGCACACAGGCCCCTGGCTTTGCACAGCGGCAGCATCCTCACTCCGCATCCGGGGGAGGCGGCGCGCATGCTGGGTATTTCCACCGAGGCGGTGCAAGCCGACCGGCCGGGGGCTGCCCGCAAACTGGCGCGCAAGCATGCCAGTGTCTGCGTGCTCAAGGGCGCCGGTACCCTGGTGGCAGGCCCCAGCGGGCAACTGGCGTTGTGTGAGCGTGGCCATCCGGCCATGGCTGGCGCGGGGCTGGGCGATGTGCTGAGCGGTGTGCTGGCCGCGTTGCTGGCCCAAGGCCTGGACGCATGGTCGGCCGCTTGCCTGGGCGTGTGGTTGCATGCCTGTGCGGGGGAGCGCCTGGGTGTGAAAGGAAGAGGCCTGGCGGCCAGTGATCTGGTTCCGGTCATTCGTGAGTTGTTGGAGGAGCATTCAGCGTGTCTGGCATAACCCTGTTTCTGGCCGATGAACCGGCCACTGTCGCATTTGGCGCGCGCCTGGCCGAAGTGACGGGCGGTCATGGCGTGATCTTTCTCGAAGGCGACCTGGGTGCCGGCAAGACCACGCTTTCGCGCGGGCTGATCCGCGGCCTGGGTCATACCGGGGCAGTCAAGAGTCCGACCTTCACCGTGGTCGAGCCTTACGAGATTGGTAATGTGCGCGCTTTCCATTTCGACCTGTACCGCCTGGTCGATCCGGAAGAGTTGGAGTTCATGGGGATCCGCGATTATTTCGAAGGGGACCCGCTGTGCTTGTTCGAATGGCCACAAAAGGGTGCGGGCGTTTTGCCAAAGCCCGACCTGACCATTACCATAAGCCCGCAAGCGGGTGGACGCTCGCTTCTCCTTTCACCGCAGGGGGCTCGCGGTGAGGCCTGGTGCGCCGCCCTGGCCACAGAATTCAAACAGTAAATGGGGTTAGGTATGCGCATACGCGCACTGGTCGCCGTCGTTGGGCTGCTGCTGACAGCGGTGACCGTCGACGCTCTGGCCGTCACACAAGTCAAGAGCATGCGTCTGTGGCGCGCACCGGACAACACGCGGCTGGTCTTCGATCTATCCGGCCCTGTGCAGCACAGCGTCTTCACCCTGACCGCGCCGGACCGCCTGGTCATCGACATCAACGGCGCCACCCTGGGCGGCTCGCTGAATGTCGCCACCTCCAATACCCCCATCAACAGTGTGCGTTCCGCCCAGCGAACGCCCACTGACCTGCGCGTGGTCGTCGACCTGAAAAAGGCCGTCACGCCCAAGAGCTTCACCCTGGCGCCCAACGCCCAGTATGGCAACCGTCTGGTGGTCGACCTGTACGACCAGGAAGCCGACGCCGTTGCTGCCAGCACGCCGACTCCGCCGCCTGCACAGACAACCACGAGCGCTCCCGCCGTGCCGGTGACGCCCGCGCAGCCGGCCATCAAGTTGCCGCCGGTGCCCAGTGGCAAGCGCGACGTCGTCGTCGCCATCGACGCCGGCCATGGCGGTGAGGACCCAGGGGCCTCGGGCTCGCGTGGCCAGCACGAAAAAGACATCGTCCTGCAGATCGCTCGCGAGTTGCAGCGCCAGATCAACACCGAGCGAGGCTATCGCGCCGAACTGACCCGCACGGGCGATTATTTCATCCCGTTGCGCAAGCGCACCGAGATCGCGCGCAAGAAGGGCGCCGACCTGTTCATTTCCATCCATGCCGACGCCGCGCCGTCCAAGGCCGCTTTCGGTGCCTCGGTGTTCGCGTTGTCCGACCGCGGCGCGACCTCCGAGACCGCGCGCTGGCTGGCTGACACGGAAAACCGCTCCGACTTGATCGGTGGCGCCGGTAACGTCAGCCTCGACGACAAGGACCGCATGCTCGCAGGCGTGCTGCTGGACCTGTCGATGACCGCCACGCTTAGCTCCAGTCTCGACGTGGGGCAGAAGGTGTTGGGCAACATGGGGCGCATCACTCCACTGCACAAACGGCGCGTGGAGCAGGCCGGGTTCATGGTGCTGAAGTCCCCGGACATTCCGTCGATCCTGGTGGAAACCGGGTTCATCTCCAATGCCAATGAGGCCGCCAAGCTGGCGACCAAGAGCCACCAGCAGGCCCTGGCCCGCTCGATCCACACCGGTGTGCGCCAGTACTTCCAGCAAAGCCCGCCACCGGGGACATATATCGCCTGGCTGCGCGACAGCGGCAAGATCGCCCAGGGGCCGCGCGAGCATACCGTGCGCCCCGGGGAGACCCTGGCCATGATCGCCGTGCGCTATCAGGTCAGCGTGGCCAGCCTGCGGACGACCAACAGCCTCAAGAGCGATGAGCTGAAGGTCGGCCAGCATCTCGACATTCCTGGCACTACCCTGGCCTCCCAACAATGAATGGTGGTTCTCGCATCCAGTTGCTCAGCCCTCGGCTGGCCAACCAGATCGCCGCCGGCGAGGTGGTCGAACGCCCGGCCTCGGTGGCCAAGGAGCTGCTGGAAAACAGCCTGGACTCCGGAGCCCGGCGTATCGACGTGGAGGTCGAGCAGGGTGGGGTAAAGCTGCTGCGCGTGCGGGACGACGGCGGCGGCATCGCGCCTGACGACCTGCCACTGGCCTTGGCCCGCCATGCCACCAGCAAGATTCGCGAGCTGGAAGATCTCGAAGGTGTGCTCAGTCTGGGCTTTCGTGGCGAGGCGCTGGCCTCGATCAGCTCGGTGGCGCGTCTGACCCTCACCTCGCGCACCGCCAGTGCTGGCGAAGCCTGGCAGGTGGAGACCGAGGGGCGCGACATGACCCCGCGCGTGCAACCCGCCGCGCACCCGGTCGGTACTTCGGTCGAAGTGCGTGACCTGTTCTTCAATACCCCGGCCCGGCGCAAATTCCTCAAGTCGGAAAAAACCGAGTTCGATCATCTGCAGGAGGTCATCCGTCGCCTGGCGTTGGCCCGCTTCGATGTGGGCTTCCACTTGCGCCACAACGGCAAGAGCATCCTCAGTCTGCACGAGGCGCCCGATGAATTGACTCGGGCGCGGCGGGTGGGGACGATCTGCGGCCCGGGCTTTCTCGAGCAGGCCCTGCCGATCGATGTCGAGCGCAACGGCCTGCGATTGTGGGGCTGGGTGGGCCTGCCGACCTTTTCGCGAAGCCAGGCGGACCTGCAGTACTTCTTCGTCAATGGCCGCGCCGTGCGCGACAAGCTGGTGGCTCATGCGGTTCGCCAGGCCTACCGCGATGTGCTGTTCAATGGCCGGCATCCGACATTCGTGTTGTTCCTCGAGCTCGAGCCGAACGGGGTCGACGTCAACGTGCACCCCACCAAGCACGAAGTGCGTTTTCGTGAAGGGCGCATGGTCCATGATTTTCTGTACGGCACCTTGCACCGGGCCCTGGCCGACGTGCGCCCGGAAGATCACCTGGCCGCACCGGCCGCGGCGACCGAGATCGTCCGCCCCAGCGGTTTGCAGGCTGGGGAGTTCGGCCCTCAGGCCGAGATGCGCCTGGCCTCGCCAGTACTAGAGCAGCCCCAGGCCGAGCCTCGCCAACCTTTCTCCGGTGGCAGTGGTTCGGGCTATCAGTACCAATACACCCCGCGTCCTTCACAGCCTGTGCCGGTTGCCGAGGCGCAAGCGGTCTATCGTGAGTTTTTCGCCCCGCTGGAGGGCGGTGCCCCGGCCCCGGTGGCGCTGCCGCAAAGCCAGGGCGACGTCCCGCCGCTGGGCTTTGCCCTTGCCCAGCTCAAAGGCATCTATATCCTGGCCGAAAATGCCGTCGGCCTGGTCCTGGTGGACATGCACGCCGCCCACGAACGCATCATGTACGAGCGCCTCAAGGTAGCCATGGCCAGTGAAGGGCTGAGCGGCCAGCCGCTGCTGGTGCCTGAGTCGTTGGCCCTGAGCCAGCGCGAGGCTGATTGTGCTGAGGAGCACGCCCAATGGTTCCAGCGCCTGGGCTTCGAACTGCAGCGCCTGGGTCCTGAGACCCTGGCGATCCGACAGATTCCCGCCCTGCTCAAGCAGGCTGAGGCCAACCGGCTGGTTCAGGATGTGCTTGCGGATCTGATGGAATACGGCACCAGCGATCGTATTCAGGCACACCTCAACGAGCTGCTTGGCACCATGGCCTGCCACGGCGCGGTGCGTGCCAACCGTCGCCTGGCCATCCCCGAGATGAACGCACTGTTGCGAGACATGGAAAACACCGAGCGCAGCGGCCAGTGCAACCACGGTCGGCCGACCTGGACCCAGCTTGGGCTGGATGATCTGGACAAACTTTTCCTACGCGGTCGATGACATGAGTGGCAAGCCCCCAGCGATATTTCTCATGGGTCCGACGGCGGCCGGCAAGACCGACCTCGCCATCGAGCTGACCAAGGTGCTGCCCTGCGAGTTGATCAGTGTCGATTCGGCGCTGGTCTACCGCGGCATGGACATTGGTACGGCCAAACCGTCCAAGGACGTGCTGGCCGAGCACCCCCATCGACTGATCGACATTCTGGATCCGGCCGAGAGCTATTCGGCGGCGCAGTTCTGTGCCGACGCGTTGGCGGCAATGGCCGAGATCACCGCGCGTGGCAAGATCCCCCTGCTGGTGGGGGGCACGATGCTGTATTACAAGGCACTGGTCGACGGCTTGGCGGACATGCCTGCCGCAGACGCCGCCGTACGCGCCGAGCTCGAAGCCCAGGCCCGAGACCTGGGCCTGGCCGAGTTGCACCGGCAACTGGCCGAGGTGGATCCGGAGTCGGCTGCGCGCATCCACCCCAATGACCCGCAGCGCCTGATCCGCGCCCTGGAGGTCTACCGGGTGAGCGGCGAAAGCATGACGGCGCACCGGCAACGTCAATACGCGGAAAGTCGCGGCTCAGACGCAGGCGCGAGCGGGCATTTGCCCTATACTGTCGCCAGTTTGGCGATCGCTCCTACAGATCGTCACATTTTGCATCAGCGAATTGCGCTACGATTTTCGCAAATGCTGGAACAGGGGTTCGTCGACGAGGTCCGAGCACTGCGCGCCAGAAGTGACTTGCACGCGGGGCTGCCGTCTATACGGGCAGTGGGGTATCGGCAGGTCTGGGACTACCTGGACGGCAAGCTGACAGCCGACGAAATGCGCGAACGCGGTATCATTGCCACTCGCCAATTGGCCAAGCGGCAATTCACCTGGTTACGTGGCTGGTCCGACGTTGAGTGGCTCGATAGCCTGGCCTGCGACAATCTGTCCCGCACCTTGAAATACCTGGGGTCCATCTCCATATTGAGCTGAGTCCCTGCAATTGCCGTCTATTCTTGCGATTAGAGTGGCTTGAATTACCGATTTTTATTTTTTTTTTACTATTGATCCTTACAGGAGTGCGGCATATGTCAAAAGGGCATTCGCTACAAGACCCTTACTTGAACACCTTGAGAAAAGAAAAGGTCCCGGTTTCCATCTACCTGGTAAACGGGATCAAGCTGCAGGGCTCGATCGAATCCTTCGACCAGTTCGTGGTACTGCTGAAGAACACTGTCAGCCAGATGGTCTACAAGCACGCCATTTCGACCGTGGTTCCTGCCCGTCCGGTTCGCCTGCCAAGCCCGTCCGATTCCGAACACGGCGACAGCGAGCCAGGCAACGCCTGATAGGAGCCTGCATTGTTCTTTGAGCGCCACGGTGGTGGTGAGCGAGCGTTGCTCGTTCACTTGGAAGGTCAGAACCCTGAGGCGCGCGAAGACCCGCAGGAGTTTCAGGAGCTGGCGCTGTCGGCCGGAGCGGAGATCGTTTCGCTGGCCACGGTGGCCCGGCACCAGCCGACAGCCAAGTACCTGATTGGCAGTGGCAAGGTCGAGGAACTGCGCGACCTGGTCCATGCCGAACAGGTCGATCTGGTGATATTCAATCACACCCTCACGCCCAGTCAGGAGCGCAACCTCGAACGCGTTTTCGAGTGCCGTGTGCTCGACCGGACCGGGTTGATTCTCGATATTTTCGCCCAGCGGGCGCGTACCCATGAAGGCAAGCTGCAGGTCGAACTGGCCCAGCTCGAGCATATGAGCACGCGTCTGGTCCGTGGCTGGACCCACCTGGAGCGGCAGAAGGGCGGTATCGGCCTGCGCGGCCCGGGCGAGACCCAGCTGGAAACCGACCGCCGCCTGTTGCGGGTCCGCCTGCGGCAGATCAAGGCGCGTCTGGAGAAGGTGCGAAGCCAGCGCGAACAGGCCAGGCGCGGCCGCAAGCGTGCGGACATCCCATCCGTTTCGCTGGTGGGCTATACCAACGCCGGCAAGTCCACGCTGTTCAATGCCTTGACCACCTCCGACGTCTACGCCGCCGACCAGTTGTTCGCGACCCTCGATCCGACCTTGCGCCGACTTGAGCTCGCCGACCTGGGGCCGATCGTGCTGGCCGATACCGTGGGCTTCATCCGACACCTGCCGCACAAGCTCGTCGAGGCATTTCGGGCTACGCTCGAAGAATCGAGCAACTCCGACCTGCTGCTGCACGTCATCGACGCCCATGAGCCTGAGCGCATGGAGCAGATCGAGCAGGTGCTGGCCGTGCTGGGTGAGATCGGAGCCGAAGGCTTGCCGATCCTCGAGGTCTATAACAAACTCGACCTGCTCGAAGATGTCGAGCCGCAGATCCAGCGTGATGCCGACGGCAAACCGCAGCGGGTCTGGGTATCGGCACGTGATGGACGTGGCCTGGAATTAGTTGGCCAGGCGATTGCCGAGTTGCTGGGGGATGATCTGTATGTCGGAACCCTGCGTCTGGAACAGCGACTTGCCCGCTTGCGCGCGCAATTCTTCGCTCTGGGCGCGGTGCAAGGCGAAGAGCACGATGAAGAAGGTCGCAGCCTGCTGAGCGTGCGACTGCCCCGGGTGGAGCTCAATCGCCTGGTCAGTCGCGAAGGCATGGAGCCTGAACTTTTCATCGAGCAACACACTTTGCAATAAATGCCCGTCGAGGTCGCCGGGCGACCGTGACAGGCATTCTGTAGCATTGGACGGCGCGCCGTGGGCGCGTCTTTGCTTTATCAGATGGAGAGCGCTATGGCTTGGAACGAGCCGGGTGGCAACTCGAACAATCAGGATCCCTGGGGCGGCCGTCGTGGCGGCGGCGGTGGTGGTGGCGACAAGAAAGGTCCACCGGATCTGGACGAGGCCTTCCGCAAGCTGCAGGACAGCCTCAACGGCATGTTCGGCAGCGGCAAGAAACGCGGTGGCGGTGGTGACCGCAACGTTGGCAAAGGTGGCGGTCTCGGCCTGCTGGGCATAGGCCTGGCCGTGCTGGCGGCCATCTGGCTGTACAGCGCCGTGTACGTCGTGGACGAACAGGAACAGGCTGTGGTGCTGCGCTTCGGCAAGTACTACGAGACTGTCGGCCCGGGCCTGAATATCTATTTCCCGCCCATCGACCGCAAGTATCTTGAGAACGTGACCCGCGAGCGGGCTTACACCAAGCAGGGCCAGATGCTCACCGAGGACGAGAACATCGTCGAGGTGCCGCTGACCGTGCAGTACAAGATCACCAACCTGCAGGACTTCGTGCTCAACGTCGACCAGCCGGAGGTCAGCCTGCAGCACGCGACCGACAGTGCCTTACGCCATGTGGTGGGCTCCACCTCGATGGACCAGGTGCTGACCGAGGGTCGTGAGCAGATGGCTGTCGATATCCGTGAACGCCTGCAGCGCTTCCTCGACAACTACCGCACCGGTATCACCGTCACCCAGGTCAACGTACAGAGCGCGGCAGCCCCGCGTGAAGTGCAGGAAGCCTTCGACGACGTGATCCGTGCCCGCGAGGACGAACAGCGTGCGCGCAACCAGGCCGAGTCCTATGCCAACGGCGTAGTGCCGGAAGCCCGTGGTCAGGCCCAGCGCATCATCGAGGATGCCAATGGCTACCGCGATGAAGTGATCGCCCGCGCCAAAGGTGAGGCCGACCGCTTCACCAAGCTGGTTGCCGAGTACCGCAAGGCGCCGGACGTTACCCGTCAGCGTCTGTACCTGGAGACCATGCAGGAGGTCTACAGCAATTCGAGCAAGGTCCTGGTGACCAGCAAGGATGGGCAGAACAACCTGCTCTACCTGCCACTGGACAAGATGGTCGAAGGCAGCCGCCATTCGGCCGCACCGGTCAGCAATGTACCGGCGTCGGTCAACGATGCGGCCGCGCGCGCGGCGCAGGAAATGCAACAGCAGCAACAGTCGCTGCGTTCTAGGGAGAGCCGCTGATGAGCAATAAATCGCTGATCGCCCTGATCGCCGCCGTGGTGCTGGCCATCGTGGCCTGGAACAGCTTCTACATCGTGTCCCAGACCGAGCGTGCGGTATTGCTGCAATTCGGCCGCGTGGTCCAGGCGGATGTCCAGCCAGGCCTGCATGTGAAGGTTCCCTACGTCAACCAGGTGCGCAAGTTCGACGCTCGTCTGATGACCCTGGACGCACCGACCCAGCGCTTCCTGACCCTCGAGAAGAAAGCGGTGATGGTCGATGCCTACGCCAAATGGCGGGTCAAGGATGCCGAGCGCTTCTATACCGCGACCTCTGGTCTCAAGCAGATCGCCGACGAGCGTCTGTCCCGTCGTCTGGAAAGCGGCCTGCGTGACCAATTCGGTAAACGTACCCTGCACGAAGTGGTCTCCGGTGAGCGTGACGCGTTGATGGCGGACATCACCGCTTCGCTGAACCGCATGGCCAGCAAGGAGCTGGGTATCGAGGTCGTCGATGTGCGCGTCAAGGCCATCGACCTGCCGAAGGAAGTCAACCGCAGCGTGTTCGACCGCATGAGCACCGAGCGTGAGCGTGAGGCTCGCGAGCACCGCGCCAAGGGTAACGAACTGGCCGAAGGTATCCGCGCCGATGCCGACCGTCAGCGCCGTGTACTGCTGGCCGAGGCCTATCGCGAAGCGGAAGAGACCCGCGGTGACGGCGACGCCCAGGCGGCCGCCATCTATGCCAAGGCCTACAACCAGGACGCGGATTTCTATGCGTTCTACCGTAGCCTGCAGGCTTACCGCGAGAGCTTCTCCAGCAAGAGCGACGTACTGGTCCTGGATCCGAAGAACGAGTTCTTCCGCTTCCTGGACAAGAGCAAGCCTTGAACCTCTCCTGAAGGGCGCACCCCGCCCGGCAGCTAAAATGCCAAGCGGGGTGCATCCTGAAGGAAAAGGGGTGTATGATGAGTCAGCCGGGAAATTCCCGGCTTTTTTGCGTCTGCAAGGTTGATCGGCAACGCGCCGGTTGACGGTTTGGTCAGCTCGCAAGGCTATTCGAGGGTATTGGGTACGGTGGTAGCGCTGGGATCAGTGCTGCCCGCTGCTGTGCGCCAATGCCTGCTTCACTGACGGCTCGCCCGCTCGCGAGCCGCCCGGACCAGAGGGGAAATGGCGTAATGGCAACGGTAGACCGCTGGCTGCTGCCAGATGGCATCGAGGAAGTACTGCCGCCTGAGGCTGCGCGCATCGAGATTGCGCGTCGCCAGGTGTTGGACCTGTTCCAGAGTTGGGGTTACGAGCTGGTCGTCACCCCGCATATCGAGTACCTGGAATCGCTGCTCACCGGTGCCGGTCAGGACCTGGATCAGCGTACCTTCAAGGTGGTCGACCCGCAGTCCGGTCGCCTGATGGGCTTCCGCGCCGACTTCACCCCGCAGGTGGCGCGTATCGACGCCCACACCCTGCGTCGCGAAGGGCCGAGCCGTCTGTGTTATGCCGGTAGCGTTCTGCATGCCCAACCCCGCGCCCTGTCTACCTCGCGCAGCCCGATTCAACTCGGCGCCGAATTGTACGGCGATGCCAGCCCCACCAGCGATGTCGAGGTCATCAGCCTGATGCTCGCCACGCTGCAACTGACCGATGTCGCCGATGTGCACATGGACCTTGGCCATGTAGGCATCTACCGCGGCCTGGCCCGTGCCGCCGGCTTGTCCGGCGCTGTCGAGCAGCAGTTGTTCGACGCCCTGCAACGCAAGGCCGTCGATGAAGTGCAGGCGCTGACCGCCGACCTGCCGAAGGATCTGGGCAACATGCTGCGTGCCCTGACCGAACTGTGCGGTAGCCGCGAAGTGCTGGCCGAGGCTCGCGTTCGGCTTGGACGTGCGCCGGCCAGCGTACTGGCGGCACTGGATGACCTGCTGGCGATCGCCGATCGCCTGGCAGCGCGTTATCCGGACTTGCCGCTGTACTTCGACCTGGGCGAGCTGCGCGGTTATCACTATCACACCGGCGTGGTGTTCGCGGTGTTCGTTCCAGGTGTCGGTCAGTCGATCGCCCAGGGCGGGCGCTACGACGACATCGGTGCCGACTTTGGCCGGGCACGCCCGGCCACCGGTTTCTCCACGGATTTGAAGACCCTGGTCACACTGGGGCGAGCGGAGGTCGTATTGCCTTCTGGCGGGATCTGGATGCCCGACAGTGGCGACACGACCCTCTGGCAGATGGTCTGCCAGTTGCGCAACGAGGGCCAGCGTGTGGTCCAGGCCCTGCCTGGCCAGCCGTTGAGTGCTGCTCTCGAGGCGGATTGTGATCGGCAATTGATTCAGCAAGACGGGCGCTGGCAGGTACTGCCGCTGACCCATTGAGTTTCTTCGTCGGCCGTAGGCCGGCAACCAAGTTTGCGTGAATGAGGACAAGTGTTATGGGTAAGAATGTCGTCGTCCTGGGCACCCAGTGGGGTGATGAGGGCAAAGGCAAGATCGTCGATCTGCTGACCGAACATGCTGCCGCCGTAGTGCGCTACCAAGGTGGCCACAACGCGGGTCACACCCTGGTGATCAACGGTGAGAAGACCGTTCTGCACCTGATTCCTTCCGGCATCCTGCGTGAGGGCGTGCAGTGCCTGATCGGCAACGGCGTGGTCGTTGCTCCGGATGCCTTGATGCGTGAAATCACCAAGCTGGAAGAGAAAGGTGTTCCGGTGCGCGAGCGCCTGCGCATCAGCCCGGCTGCTCCGCTGATCCTGTCCTACCACGTGGCCCTCGACCAGGCCCGTGAAAAGGCTCGCGGCGAAGCCAAGATCGGCACCACTGGCCGTGGTATCGGCCCAGCCTACGAAGACAAGGTCGCTCGTCGCGGTCTGCGCGTTGGCGACCTGTTCCACCGTGAGCGTTTTGCCGCCAAGCTCGGTGAGCTGCTGGATTACCACAACTTCCAGCTGGTGAATTACTACAAAGAGCCGGCCATCGACTTCCAGCAGACCCTGGACGAGTGCATGGCCTACGCCGAGCAGCTCAAGCCGATGATGCTCGACGTCACCGCCGAACTGCACAACCTGCGCCGCGCCGGCAAGGACATCATGTTCGAAGGTGCTCAGGGCTCGCTGCTGGACATCGACCACGGTACCTACCCGTACGTCACCAGCTCCAACACCACCGCTGGCGGCATCTCCACCGGTTCCGGCGTTGGCCCGATGTACCTGGACTACATCCTTGGCATCACCAAGGCCTACACCACCCGTGTAGGTTCCGGCCCGTTCCCGACCGAGCTGTTCGACGAAACTGGCGCCACCCTGGCCAAGCGCGGCCATGAGTTCGGTTCCACTACCGGTCGTGCTCGTCGTTGCGGCTGGTTCGATGCTGTGATCCTGCGTCGCGCCATCGACGTCAACAGCATCTCGGGCATCTGCCTGACCAAGCTGGATGTACTGGACGGCCTGGAAACCATCAACATCTGTGTTGGCTACAAGAACGAGAACGGTGCGGTCATCGACGCGCCTTCCGACGCCGACAGCTACATCGGCCTGGAGCCGGTGTACGAAGAGATGCCAGGCTGGAGCGAGTCGACCGTGGGCGTGAAAACCCTGGAAGAACTGCCGGCCAACGCTCGCGCCTACATCAAGCGTATCGAGGAGCTGATCGGCGCGCCGATCGACATCATCTCGACTGGCCCGGACCGCAACGAGACCATCGTGCTGCGTCATCCGTTCGCCTGATCAGCCGCTTCGGTAGTTGATTGAACGCCGCGCCCCCGCAAGGAGGTGCGGCGTTTTCATTTGGGCGCTATGCAGAAATGCCTTGCCCGGCGCCGGACATTGGCGTTTATCCCTGCTGCGCTGGGCACAACCCTTGCTGTATGAAACTCCTGTCGGTGCCATCAAAGTAATGGCGCCAGAAAACACGGGAGTTACAACGTGTCTGCCATTCTTTCACTGTTACGAAGCCGCCTCTTGCGGCCAGTGTTTGTTGCACTTGGTATCGCTCTTCTGGTGCAGGTGCTGGTTGCCGTTGCACTGACGCGGAGCACGGTCACGGCCCTGGAAGCCGATTTGGGCGCACGCCTGGGCAGCGACAGCCAGAAACTGGCCGGCGAACTGGAGCTGGCGGGGCAGGATGTCCGCGCCGGGCTCGACAGCCTCTCGGCCAGTACCCGCCAGCGCTTGAGCGCCGGTCTTTCCGAGCGGCTGCAGGGCGAGCAGCAGCAACTGCGTGCCACGCTGGAGAAGAACCTCAAGGATTCGGCCAACGACATGGCCGAGCTGCTGGCCTCGGTTGCGCCGCGTGCTATCTGGGACAACGACGTGCCCACGCTCTCGGACTTCGCCCGTCGCGCCCAGCGCAATCCCAACGTGTTGTTCGTCATCTACGACGACGCCCAAGGCCAGCATCTGACCCGCTATCTGAACAGGCAAAACCCAATCAACCAGACGCTGATCGAGCGTGGGCAGGGCGAGCGCGCCTTGGACAAAGTGCTCGATGCTGCGCGCAAAGACCCTTCGGTGTATTACGTCGAAGCCTCCATCAACCCCAATGGCGCCGAGATCGGCAAGGTGCTGATGGGCGTGTCCACCGCTGGTGTGGAACAGGAGCTCAAGGCGCTGGATCAACGCTTTGCCGCCTTGATCGCCAGCGGCGAGCAACTGGTGGGCGATAGCCTCGTGGCAGCCGCCGCCGATAGCGGCAAGGCCCTGCGGGCGCGCCTTGAGACGGCACAGAACAGCGCCACCGCCATGCAGGCCAACACCGCACAAACGGTGCGGGATGCCGCTGCCGAGCTGCGCTGGCGGATCGGCCTAGGCCTGGTGTTGGTGGGGTTGGGTGTGCTGCTGGTCGTCGCCGTGGTGCTGGGGCGGCGTGTGGTCAACAAGCTGCGCCTGTTGATTGGGGCGCTGAATGACCTGGCGGCGGGAGAGGGCGATCTGACCAAGCGAGTGACCCTCGACAGTCGTGACGAGATCGGCGATATGGCCTCTGCGGTCAATCGTTTCGTCGACAAGCTGCAGCCCATCGTCCGTGAGGCTGGCGAAGTGGCTCAGCGTACGGGGGTGGAGATCGACACCATGGCTCAGCGCAACGCGGGCGCCGACGCAGCCGCTGCGCTGCAACGTGACGAAGTTGCCGCCAGCCTGCGTGACCTTTCGAGCATGGCGGATGAGGCCCAGGCCGAAAGTCAGGCCATGCAAGCGGCCTTGCAGCAGGTGGTGGATATTCGCCAGGCCACTGACGAGAACAGTCGCGCCTCCACCCAGCTGGCGCGTTTGATCGAAAACCTGGCCGGGGAGGTGGAAACGGGCTCTCAGGTGATCGAGCGGTTGGCCAAGCAGAGCGAGCAGATCGAAGTGGTGTTGACGGTGATTCACGGCATCGCCGAGCAAACCAACTTGCTGGCGCTCAACGCCGCCATCGAGGCTGCCCGAGCCGGTGAGACAGGACGCGGCTTTGCCGTGGTCGCCGATGAGGTGCGTGCCCTGGCAAGCAAGACCCAGAGCTCCACGGGTGATATCCAGGCGCATATCGCCGCTTTGCAGGCTGGCGCCAAAGAGGCGGTGACCACCATCAGCCAGGCCGGTCGCCAGGCCAGTGAGGGCTTGCTGGTGCTGCGTGACAACGAGCGCCGCCAGCAGTCGGTGCAGGCGGCGGTGGAGCAGGTGCATTCGGCTATTGGCCTGGCGACCCGGGCGGCTGAGCAACAGGCTCACGGAGCGCAGGC
Organism: Pseudomonas sp. NY15354; assembly: GCF_048068075.1. Classification (NCBI taxonomy): domain Bacteria; kingdom Pseudomonadati; phylum Pseudomonadota; class Gammaproteobacteria; order Pseudomonadales; family Pseudomonadaceae; genus Pseudomonas; species Pseudomonas sp. NY15354. The sequence goes on along the minus strand of NZ_JBLUPV010000002.1, from coordinate 80,701 downwards.
TGTGCGCGGACGGGTGGAGAACATTCATGCCCAGGCCGAGCGATCGGCGCAGGTGGTGATGCAGACCACGGCCAGTAGCAAGGTGCTGGATGACCTGGCGGCGCAGCTGCGGGCGAGCTTGGGTCAGTTCAAGGCTTGACCGCATCGCGATGCAAAACCCGCTCCCAGGGCTATGGCGCCGCCCTATAGGAGCGGGCTTTTCCCATGATCAAGGGCGAAGCCCTTGCGCCAGTGTTCACAGATAAGCCGTCTCCGCCCGACCGGCCTCTGACGCTATGCTGTGGGTGGTACATGACAGGAAGTATTTTCACGTCCGCCCAGATAATAATTCTCTATCTCCCCGCGACCCTCAAGTAGAGCGCGAAATATCTATTTACGTGGTTAAGCCGTTTCTAATCCCAAAGCTGTAGGAAAGTTCCCGAGTTGGCTTTGTTCAGTCGTCTACCATTGCAGCTCTATAAATCGAGAGCTAGGCTCTGTATGTAACTTCTAGCGAATCGTTGCCTCCTAACATTTTGTTTTGTCAGCCTGACATCAACGGAAAGGAACGCTTGATGGTAAAACGTATGGAGTTTCGGTCGAGGCTCGCGGTTTAGAGCTCTATCTTTTGTCGCAATTCCTGGCTGGGGATAGTTCCGCTTGAGCGAACAATCTATTTGCGGACGGGACCTAGGAACTGCGCCCTCTCGAAATCTAGTGCAAGTTTCTGTTCTAGGGCTTTCAGCCTTAGTGCATCGCTAACGCCTGCCTATCGCAGGAAGAGACTGAGGTTAATATGCACGAGACGCTCATAAAATTGGCAAGTTCAGATGTTGGTAAGGATGAAATATCTATATTGAATGGGGCTGTTGTAATTCCTAAGCGTTATCTGCGGGACCGAGTATGTCTCGAAGCGGGGAGCATTCTCATCGTTTCTGGAACCCTTATCGAGGGAATTGGTACCGCACACTCTGATATAGACTGCATTGTGTTATGTGAAGAAAGACCTAAAGCCGAAGATGTTAAGTCCAGCGAGCATGCGCTCGTGACGGACATAAACTATCACTTTCTAACAAAAAATGAGGAGGTCCATAATACCACTGATTTTTATGGTGAGAGTGGACTTCATATCGATACTGACTATATTACTTTTTCCGAAGTCGAGGATATTATCTCGAAGGTTGAGGTCGCGTTCGAAGAAGTTCAGTCCGATCAGCGATTTTTGTATTCCCCCGTTTTGCTTGAGCGAGAAAACAACGTTATCCACCGTTCTTTAACGGGGTTCGCATTAGCGGAAGAGAAAAAATTCGAGAGTCTTAAAGGGCGGATACCTCGTGACAAGTATATATATATTGCTCACCGTGAAAAGCTGCCGGTTTTCTACGCATTTCAAGACGTTCAAGGATGCTGGCAATCGGGGAATTTGTGGATGGGGTGCGAAATCACTCGTGACATGATGCTGAAAACCACAATGAGCTTTACATATTTAACAGGTGTTACTAACAAACACCCTAAATGGGTTTATTCAAATGTATTTCGAGTTAAGGGCTATGATGAGATTAAAAGTAGTTTCTTTGATCTCTCTCGACGCGGCGCCGCCACGGAAAACGCGTGCAGGAAATACATTGAGGATGCCTTGGTTTACATGGATAAGGTGTTTTTTGCCATTGAGGGGCTGCTGGCGCAAAACCCAGTGTACCCCTCTTCTGAAAAGTCACTGGCTGCGTTGAATCATGAATTTAATAGCAGAAAACATACGGAACACAAAATTTCCACGTGTGAATATTATTTCAGGAAAAAATTCTTTGCCGCGGAGGATACGCCCTCGCTAAATAGTCTCTTGAAAGATTGGGATTAAAACAAATGGGCGCTGACATGATTGATGGTCGTTGCAAAATGGCAATTAACGTCGGAAGTTCTTCGGTCAAGACGTCAACGTTCTACGGTCGAGGGCGGGTCGATGTAAATATAAATTTTATAGGTCTGGAGCGCCAAGTGGTAAAGGTCAAATATAATCGCCTCAGTGGTTGTGTTGATCGGCTCTATCAAGTATCAATCGGTGATAACCTCGGAAAGGCTGCGTCCGTGATTCTGAACGAAGCAGTTAGGGTGCTGGGAGAGTTAAAATGGCCCATGCCAGAGGTAATTGGTCACCGAGTGAAGTTTGCTGGGTTTGGTAAGAGGGTCGAAAGATTTACCGAAAAAAATGAAATCAGGATGATATTCAATGACTATTTAAGTTCGCGCCACAATAGGCTTTGCTTGGAAGTGTTTCGTGAGGCGAAGCAGGCGTTCCCAGACACAGAGCAACTAATGGTGCGCGATCAGATTAACGACGATCTGTCACTTCACGATGAAAGTAAAATCCCTTTCGATCATCACACGATACGGCGCTATGGGCTTTACACGCATGGCTACCATGGCCTTGCAGTGAAAGCTTGCTTAGCGCAGATGTGTAAAGACTTTGATACTTATGATTTTAGCGGTGTTATATGCCAGGTGGGATCGGGGGTTAGCTTTACTGCTATTTCAAATGGAAAGGTAGTTTTTAACACAATGCAATATGCAGCATGTGATGGGCCAGTTATGCATAACCGTTCAGGCACACAACCTATAGGTATCGCATTACGTTTCTTGAAATATGGATTGAAATCAACCGCTTTACCCAATATGTATAGCCGATTAAGCGGTATTTATGGCTTGGCTGATCTTTCGGCAAACAGTTCGATCACTGTTGAAGATATTCTAAGCCAACCCCAATATACTCAGGCCAAAAACGCTTATCTTAAGGCGAACGGCGTTGAACTTTTTAGAGCGATCTCAGCACTCGAAAGTGCCAACAAGTTTATTTTCTCCGGGGGGTTGGCTACAAAACACCGCTGGCTTGGGCCGGAATTGCTACTTAGTGCTAAAGCAATCACCCCAGAAATAAAAGATTCTTTTGTCGCGGATTTGAATACGCCGGGGGTTCGCTATGCTACGGCAGGAAATACTACCCTCTATCTGATTGATGTTGATGAACAAGCCTGTATCTTGGAAGCGTGCGACGATTTCTCTTCAGTCGCCGATGACTTTGAGATTACAAGCGGTGCTTGCGAGGTTCCAGGGACATCCATCGGAATTGTAGAAGAAGGTAGAAATGGATGGAAACGCGGTAGTATTTGCCTGTGCTTGAGTGATACCGAGCTTCCATTTGATTGTTTGACATTGCCGGAAGGTTTTATCTTTTATGGTAAGTCACGAGGTGATTTTTTTCTGAGAGCAGCGCTTGCTAGAAATAGTGGAGTTCCAGCAGTTTTCATAGAGCGTTCATCGCAAGACCCTTGCACACTCTTGGGTAAAAATATCTACATGGATACGCCCACCCAAAAGGTGGTAATACTATGAACAGCCATTTCGACAACTATATTGCAGAGCTAAATCTGATATTGCCACTTAAAGGCATATTGACCAGCAATGAATGGGTAACCATAACAAAAAACAGAGAAATTGCTTCCGACGCCGAGCTAGGCGTACTTATATCAGAGATCGCCCAATCATTGAGGCGGGGGCTATTTATTGAGGCGAAAGCACGAGCCTTGTTTGGGGTTCTCTACATAACGGAGAGGATTATAGATACCTGTGAGCAAATCAAGATAAGAGACACTACAAACCCGATGGAGATCGATCTGGCAATAGCGCTTAAACTGCCTGGTGAGTGCTCGAACGGCTTAGCCTTTTTGAAACGTAATAACGCTGTCCATCGGCAAGATTTGAGCGGAAATGTCGCTGCGTTACTTTCTGCAATGAATGGCACTTTCGTAAAGTATCCATCTAACCTATCTGGTAGGGGAGATCATGTCTGTGTTTTCCCACTGCTTGTTCTCTCCGAAGCCTACTGTCGCCTCATTGACTTGGCATTCAAAGATTTTTAAGCATTATTGTTGAGACAGGATGTCACATGAGTAATGTAGAAAATATTTTACAAAGTGCGCCAGTTGATAATAGATTGACGTATCTAAATGCGCATAAAATTGCTGGTTTATGTTATGCTCGAATACTGGCTTCGCATAATGCAACAAGCGCTGAGGCTTTAGGGGAGTGCGTTGTTTTTTGTTTTTCGCATCTTTCCTCTACTGTCAATTTGAGTATCTGTAACCACTGGATGGCCATTTTTGAAAATATCTATTTTATACCAAAGAAGTCCTCTTTAAATACTGCATTGCTTCGTCATGTCGCGAATCCGACACGTATATTAAGGGCTAGGGATAGGTCGGATTTCAAGAATACAATAGACGAAATTAAAATTATTTTATCTCAATCAGATCTTCCTGTTATTTTGTTTGATATAGGTGGTTATTTTGCACCATATATAGATGGCTTGTCAGTGTTGTTGGGTGACCGCCTTCGGCTAGTTCTTGAGGATACTGCCAATGGACATATGAAGTATAAAAACACAAATTACTATTTGACGTCCATGGGGTTCAAGTCTGTAGCATACGACTCCTATAAAATGGCGGAAAATGTCATGGTCGCCAACATCATGTTAGGGCATTTGAGTTCATTTATATCTGACTGGTCTGTATACCGATCTATATTAGTTGTCGGGTATGGACGCATCGGACGTTCGCTTTGCTTTGGGTTGCGCTCTAAAGGCGTTAAGAACATTGTCGTGGTTGATACCGATAAAGCCCGATTGTTTATGGCAGCGACAGAAGGGTTTAAGGCATTTACACGCTCGCAACTAGGCGCGACTGTTGATGTGTTTGATTGTTGTTTCTCTATGTCCGGTCAACATGGAGTTACTCCGATGGTTCTCACGGCGCTAAAGGATAATTCATATATATCAGTGGTTACATCATATGATGATGAGTTTGAGTTTTCAATCAAAGAGCTGTTTGAGTCTGAAGCTTGCGAGATAGTGAGGTGGAATAATAAAACAATAAATGTCATTAATAATGGGCGGCCGATCAATTTGTCTAGGTTCGCTGCATTTGACGTTAGGAATTTGTCTTTGCATTTTCTATTTGGACGAATATTTTCCAATATCTTGGGTTCGCTCGGGTTCGATCGAGTATCAGACTGGGAGGAAGAGGTCTATACAGACATACTTTCAGAGATGCAATCATCATGACGGTCGCCAGACTGGCCGGGCCTCTTATAATATCAAGATTGGGAGACATGACGTCCTCATTTTTGTTTTTGTCATTCGTGGGGCAGTTCTTACCTCAATCGTTAAGTCAAGCTTCTTTTGCATGGGCGTTTGTTTCATTCACTACCGTAGTTGGAGTCGGTTTATTCTCAACACTTATGATAGATGCTGCGAGGCTTAAAGGAAATGCCAAAGATCAAGCTAGTATTTTGCTTGCAACGGGGTTAAGGGTGGCTTTGGCAGTAGCCTTTTCTATCTTCGGAGGCGTTCTAGTTTTTTTAATGATGTGGCATGGGTTGGCAGGATTGTTAAAGCCTATAAATTTTGGGCTATTGATAATGTCGCTATCGCTTCCCGCAATCTATTGCCAAATTGTCGCATTTAGCTATTTAAATGCAATCGGTCATCCGGAATATGAGGTCAAATTTGTATGGCTGTCAAATTCCATATTCATGTTGGCCGGATTGGGTTACGTATATGCTGATAGTTCTATATCGTTCGGTTTTTTTGTTTTTGTATATGTTTTAATGCGCTCCGTATTGGTTTTTTTACTGTTGGTATATGTTTCGGGAGCTGCAGAAAAAGGAAGCGAAAAAACAATTTTATCTTGTTTTCGAGAAGCTAAGATCATTCCCTTCATGATTAAGGGAGTACCCCTGGCTTTGTGTTTTGCTGGTGAGAGCTTCTTGTATTTTGCATTGTCATTAATCTCAAGCGGTCTAGGAAGTCATGAACTGTCAGCCTATCAAGCCTCTTTACATTTTTTGAGTTTGATTTATATGATATCAATTGGTGTAGGGAATGCTGTTGCTATACTCGTTGCGGGAGTTGCGCCCGGTACAAATAGTTTACCGGTAAAAGAAAAGTTGATGGAAGGACTTAAGTTTGGTGGGCTCTTGATGATCCCATGCGTAATAGTCTGTTTTTTTCTGTCTGGATATGTGGCTAGACTCTATACGTCAGATCTGGCGGTGGCGAAATTAATTGGTGATAATATAAAAATTTCAGTGCCGTTTCTGGTTTTCGAGTTTGTGTACGTTGTGCTTAGGATGACGTTACGAAGTCTTGGTGACTCTTGGTCCCCTACCATTGCCACAATTGTCTGTCTTAATGGGGTAGGACTGTGTCTAACGTGGTTTCTCCTTCGCTTCTATGAGGAGAGTGTGAGATCAATTTTTATTGCTCTAAATTTTTGTGTTTTTATTTTGATGTTATATCTAGTTTATAGGTTCTTAAAGGTGTATCGAGAGCGCGCGAGGGCAGGGGTTTAAATGGCTCTCGATCGCTTCCGAAGTTTGTTGGTCGTCATCAAGTCGTTATAAGATAGTTGGGTGGAAGCATAGATAAACCGTCATTTGTTTAGATTGTCTTGTCGGGTATGATTGCTCATCGCTTGGAAAGTGTCTTGAGCAATAGAAGTTAGCTGTGATGGTGAAGCCCAGGCCGCATGGCAGCCTGGGTAGGCTTTTAAGCCTTGTTCAAATACATCCGCGTCGTCAGAAGATACACCGGCAACCCCGAAACCACGATCAACAGCGCCGCGTAAGGTGCCGCCGCCGCGAACTCGACGTTGGCGGTATGCGCCCAGACTTCGGTCGCCAGAGTGGTCATGCCGGTCGGGCTGAGCAGCAAGGTGGCGGTCAGCTCCTTCATGGCATCGAGGAACACTAGGGCGAAGGCGGCTGCCAAGGCTGGGAAGATGATCGGCAGGGTCACCCGGCAGAAGGCGCCAAAGCTGCTGGCGCCCAGGGTGCGGGCCGCTTCTTCCAGCGTGGGCGAGGCCTTGTTCAGGGCCGTGCGCACAGGTGCCTGGGCCAGAGGCAGGAACAGCAATGCGTAGGCCAGCAGCAGCAAGGCGGATGTCTGGTAAAGCGCCGGCACATAGTGCAGGGCGAAGAACACCAGCGTCAGTGCAATCACGAGGCCTGGCAGGGCATGCAGCAGGTAGGGCAGGCGCTCGGCCCAGATCGCCAGGCGGCCCTTGTAGCGCACCACCAGGAAGCTGATGGGCAGCGCCAGCAGCACGCAAAAGCCAGCGCCGCCCAGAGAGACCGACAACGACGTCAGCAGCGCTTTGCCAATTTCCGTGACCGGGAACGCTGCCGATGAGCCCACGCTCAACCAATAGCCGAGCATGGCCAAGGGAATGCCGCTGCCCAGTACAGCCAGTGCCAGGCAGAAAAGCTGCCCCAATGGCATCCAGCCCCGCAGGCGAACTGGTTGGCCGCGACGTGCCACGCCTTGGCCGATTCGCACATGGCGCGCTTTGCCGCGCACGCGCAACTCCAGCCAGAGCATCGCCAGGCACAGTGCCAGCAGCACCGCCGAGAGCATGGCCGCGTTGGCGTTGCTGAACTCCAGTTCGAATTGCTGGTAGATCGCTGTCGTGAAGGTCTGCAGGCCGAGGATGGAGAGGGCGCCGAACTCCACCAGCATGTGCAGGGCGATCAGCAGCGCACCGCCGATCATCGAAGGCCACAGCAGGGGGAGGGTGACCTTGAAGAACACGCCCCAGCGGCTGCAGCCCAAGGTGCGCGCCGACTCTTCCAAAGAAGTGTCAAGGTTGCGCAGGGTCGCGGCCACAGGTAGGAAGACCAGCGGATACTTGGACAGTGCCATGACCAGGATCGCCCCGCCTAGGCCTTCGAAGTCCGAGCTCAGTGAGACCCAAGTGAAGCTGCTGACGAACGACGGCACGGCGAACGGCAGACATAGCACCACACCCCACAGGCGACGACCGGGCAGGTCGCTGCGCTCCAGTAGCCAGGCCAATGCCAGTCCGACGATCAGGCAGGCCACTGTGACGCCCACCATCAACATCAAGGTGTTGCGCAGCAGCCCCCAGACGAAGGGTCGCCAGAGCAGGCGAAAGGCTTCATGCCAGCCAGCTTGCCATGCCTTGAGGGCGACATAGAGCAATGGCAGCAAGCTCATCGCCACCAGGAACAGGACAGGCAGCACCACCCAGATCGAGGGGCGCTTGCGGCGTGGCACGAAGCGCGCCAGGGCCGGCTGGGGCATGGCGGCGGTCATCAGAGCAGGCCGACCTCGCGTTCAAGTTCCAAGGCTTCCTCGGCATTGCCAAGGTCGGCCGGCGAGATCTTCGGTGGGCGCAGCTCTTCGAACGGCTTCAGGCCCTGGTCGGAGACCATGCCTTTATGCAGTGGATATTCGGCGGTGGTCTGGGTGATGACACGCTGGCCTTCTTCGCTGGCCATCCAGTTGAGCAGGGCCTGGGCTTCTTTCGGGTGCTTGCTGGCCTTGACTGCGCCAGCGCCGGAGATGGTCACCAGGTTGCCGGCGTCGCCGTCGGCCAGGTAGTAGAGCTTGGAGTCCAGCTGGCCGCGCTCGCGCTTGAGGGCGTACCAGTAGTAGTTGTTCACCAGTACGGTATCGACTTCGCCGCGCTCGACCGCTTTGAGGGCAACCATGTTGTTGGTATAGGCCTTGCCGAAGGCCTTGAGGCCGGTGAGCCATTCCTCGGTCGCTTCGCGGCCATGCAGCTTGAGGATGGCCACGGCTTGTTCCTGGAAGGCGCCGCTGGTGGGCACGTAGCCAACACGGCCATCCCATTCGGGGTTGGCAAAGTCCATCACGCTTTGCGGCAGATCCTTCTCGTCGATTTTCTTGGGGTTGAACACCACGATGCGGGTCCGCGCGGTCACGCCCATCCAGGTGCCGTTGGCGCCGACGTACTCCTTGGGCAGCATGTCCAGGGTTGCGTCATCGATTTTTGCCAATAGGCCCAATTCGCCCAGGTTGTTCAGGGGCGGGGATTCTTCGGTATAGATGACATCGGCGGGCGAGCGATCGCCTTCCTCGATGATCTGGCTGGCCAACTGATTGCTGCTGCCCTTGCGAATATTGATATGGATGCCGGTCTTGGCCTCATAGGCCTTGGCGATGGCTTCGCCGATTTCCTTGTGCTGGCCGTTGTACAGGGTCAGGGTGACCGGTTCGTCAGCCAGGGCGGCCGGTGCGCCGATCACCAGGCCGAAGAGGGCGGCGGCCAGGCTGCGCATCAGCAGTTGCGGGCGGATCGTCATGCGGGTACTTCCTCGCTTACGGCTACATATTTGGAAACAATGGTAAACGAAATCGTTTCTCAAGTGGCCGTGTGGCGAGAAATTCATGAATAGACAAAGGGCTAAACGGTGCGTCCGTTCCCGGTGGGGGTAATGAAGATGCACGGTGCTTGGCACCGACTTTGTGTTCGCGGATGAACCAGCACCGGCAGAGGGTGGGGGTTAAATCGCAGGCAAGAAAAAACCCACTAGCAAGCTAGTGGGTTTTTATATGGTGCCCAGGAGAAGACTCGAACTTCCACGACCGTTAAGTCACTGATACCTGAAACCAGCGCGTCTACCAATTCCGCCACCTGGGCAAAGCTTTTACATCTACAGCATGAAATCGTGTTGCTGAGTGACAGACAATTTGTTATCTATCGCTCGAAATACTTGGTGCCCAGGAGAAGACTCGAACTTCCACGGCCGTTAAGCCACTGATACCTGAAACCAGCGCGTCTACCAATTCCGCCACCTGGGCACACATTTCGTCGAGGCCACATGATGCTTTACATCGCGTTTCATCTCAACTACAACGTCGGCTGTCCGTCGTTGTGGTGCGCACTATACGGACGCTCCTGAGGGCTGTAAAGCCCCGGATCAAAAAAAATTTCAAAAAATTCAACTTGTTGATTCCGCAGGCCTATTGCCTCCACCTCGACGCTCCGCTGGGGCTGTCCAAGGCAGACATTTCCGGTTTCAATACGCCTATGCCAGAATTCCTATCTATATACCCCAAGGTGAACCCCTTCTGATGGCCGATTGGCAATCCCTCGATCCCGAGGCCGCTCGCGAAGCGGAAAAATACGATAATCCCATCCCAAGCCGTGAGCTGATCCTGCAGCGTCTCGCCGACCGTGGCGAGCCGGCCGCCCGCGAAGAGCTGGCCGCCGAGTTCGGCCTGCACGAAGAAGACCAGATCGAAGCCCTGCGCCGCCGTCTGCGTGCCATGGAGCGTGATGGTCAGCTTATCTATACCCGGCGCGGCACCTATGCCCCGGTAGACAAGCTGGACCTGATCTGCGGTCGTGTCTCCGGCCACCGCGATGGTTTCGGCTTCCTGATCCCTGATGACGGCAGTGAAGACCTCTTCCTGAGCCCCGCGCAGATGCGCCTGGTGTTCGACGGCGACCGTGGCCTGGCCCGGGTTTCCGGTGTCGATCGCCGTGGACGCCGTGAAGGCGTGCTGGTCGAAATCATTTCCCGCGCCCATGAAAGCGTGGTCGGCCGCTACTTCGAGGAAGGCGACATCGGCTACGTCACGCCGGACAACCCGAAGATCCAGCAGGAAGTGCTGGTGACCGCGGGGCGTAACGGTGGCGCCAAGATCGGCCAGTTCGTCGAGATCAAGATCACCCATTGGCCTACCCCGCGCTTCCAGCCCCAGGGCGATGTGGTCGAGGTGATCGGCAACTACATGGCGCCAGGCATGGAGATCGATGTCGCGCTGCGCAGCTACGACATTCCTCACGTCTGGCCTAAGGACGTGATCAAGGAAGCGCACAAGTTCCGCTCCGAAGTCGAGGAGAAGGACAAGGAAAAGCGCATCGACCTGCGCCACCTGCCGTTCGTCACCATCGACGGTGAGGACGCACGCGACTTCGACGATGCCGTCTATTGCGAACCTCTGGGCAAGCTGCGTCTGTTCTCGGGCGGCTGGCGCCTGTACGTGGCGATCGCCGACGTCTCCAGCTATGTACGTCTGGGCTCGGCCCTGGATGTCGAGGCCCAGCAGCGCGGCAACTCGGTATACTTCCCCGAGCGCGTGATTCCGATGCTGCCTGAGGAACTGTCCAACGGCCTGTGTTCGCTGAACCCGCATGTCGATCGCCTGGCCATGGTCTGCGAAATGACCATCAACAAAGCCGGCCAGATGGTCGACTACCAGTTCTACGAAGCGGTGATCCACTCCCATGCCCGCCTGACCTACAACAAGGTCAGCAGCATGCTCGAGCATGCCCGTACCCGCGAAGGCAAGGCCCTGCGTGAGGAGTACAGCGCGGTACTGCCGGACCTCAAGCACCTCTATGCGCTATACAAGGCGTTGGTGGCTGCCCGTCACACGCGTGGGGCGATCGACTTCGAGACCCAGGAGACCCGCATCATCTTCGGCGAAGACCGCAAGATCGATGAAATTCGCCCAACTGTACGCAACGATGCCCACAAACTGATCGAGGAATGCATGCTGGCGGCCAACGTGGCCACCGCTGAGTTCCTGCAGAAGCACGGCGTCCCGGCGTTGTACCGTGTGCACGATGGTCCGCCGCCAGAGCGACTGGAAAAACTGCGCGCCTTCCTGGGCGAGCTCGGTCTGTCGCTGCACAAGGGCAAGGAGCCTTCGCCGAAGGACTACCAGGCCCTGCTGGCGAGCATTGCCGGGCGTCCGGACTTCCACTTGATCCAGACCGTCATGCTGCGCTCGCTGAGCCAGGCGGTGTACAGCGTCGAGAACAATGGCCACTTCGGCTTGAACTACGAGGCCTACACCCACTTCACCTCGCCGATCCGCCGCTACCCGGACCTGCTGGTGCACCGGGCCATCCGCAGCGTGATCCGCTCCAAGATCGATACGCCGCATGTCAAGCGGGCTGGCGCCATGAGTATTCCTAAGGCGCGCATCTACCCGTACGACGAGAACACCCTCGACCAGATGGGCGAGCAGTGCTCGATGACCGAGCGGCGCGCCGACGAGGCCACGCGTGACGTGGTCAACTGGCTCAAGTGCGAATACATGCGCGACCGCGTCGGCGAGACCTTCCCGGGCGTGATCACCGCGGTGACCGGCTTTGGCCTGTTCATCGAGCTGACCGACATCTATGTGGAAGGCCTGGTGCACGTCAGCGCCCTGCCGGGTGACTACTACCACTTCGATCCGGTGCACCACCGCTTGTCCGGCGAGCGCAGCGGTCGCAGTTTCCGTCTGGGCGATACTGTCGAAGTCAAGGTCATGCGCGTCGACCTGGAGCAGCGCAAGATCGACTTCGAAATGTCCGAGGCGAGTGTCAAGGCTCCGGTCGGGCGCACGCCTGCTGCCGCTGCTGGCAAAACTGCACCTGTGGCGGAGCCGGCACCCGCATCCGAGGCGAAGATCTCGCCCAAGCCGCGCAGCCGCAAGAGCGAGGCCGCCGAGGCGTATTTCCCCAAGGATGCCGTGCAGCGTAACGCTGAAGTGCGCAAGAGCCGGGAAATGAAAAAGGCGCTGATGAGCGAGGCCCGTCACAGCCACGCCAGCGGCAAGGCGGAGAAGGGCGCCAAGGCGTCCGGCAAGCCGACCAAGCATCGCAAGGGGCCGTCGAAGTCCGGCGCGCCGCGCAAAGGCAAGAACAAGTCATGAGTCAGCTGGAAAAAATCTACGGCGTGCATGCCGTGCAGGGCCTGTTGCAGCACCATCCCAAGCGGGTCAAGCAGATCTGGTTGTCCGAAGGGCGCAGCGAGCCGCGTATCCAGGGTCTTCTGGCTCTGGCCGCGGAAAACCGCGTGCCGGTCGGCCAGGCCGAGCGCCGTGAGCTCGATGCGTGGGTCGAAGGTGTGCATCAGGGCGTCGTCGCCGAGGTCAGTCCGAGCCAGGTGTGGGGCGAGGCCATGCTCGACGAACTGCTCGAGCGTGCCGAACGGCCGCCGCTGATCTTGGTGCTGGACGGTGTCACCGACCCGCATAACCTGGGCGCCTGTCTGCGTACCGCCGATGCTGCCGGTGTCACGGCCGTGGTGATTCCCAAGGACAAGTCGGCAACCCTCACGGCCGTGGTGCGCAAGGTCGCCTGCGGCGCTGCCGAGGTGATCCCGCTGGTGGCAGTGACCAACCTGGCCCGTACCCTGGAGAAACTCCAGCAGCGCGGGCTGTGGGTGGTCGGGACCGCGGGCGAGGCCGAACAGGAGATCTATCAGCAGGACCTGACCGGTCCACTGGTGATGATCATGGGCGCCGAGGGTAAGGGCATGCGTCGGTTGACCCGCGAGCACTGCGACTTCCTGGTCAAGTTGCCGATGGCCGGTAGCGTCAGCAGCCTGAACGTGTCGGTGGCCACCGGGGTGTGCCTGTTCGAGGCGGTGCGCCAGCGTCAGGCCAAGGGCTGATGTCCATTCGCGGGTAAACCTGCTCTACAGGCTGGCGGCGCCGTCCTGTGGAAGCGGGTTTGCCCGCGAATAGGTTTGGACAGCCTGCGAATATGTTTCCGGCTGTTCAAATAATCACCAACCACCTTGCTTGTACTTCCCGCCTTCTCTACAATTGCGCCCCTTGCCGAGCAGGCAGGCGCGCATGTGCCTCTTTCCAAGGCAAGACATACAGTGTCATTCACTCCTTGTCTGACCAGAGTGCTGGCAGACTACTAACCCGTAAGGAGCATTCATGCGTCATTACGAAATCATCTTCCTGGTTCACCCGGACCAGAGCGAGCAAGTCGGCGGCATGGTTGAGCGTTACACCAAGCTGATCGAAGAAGACGACGGCAAGATCCACCGCCTGGAAGACTGGGGCCGTCGTCAGCTGGCCTACGCCATCAACAACGTTCACAAGGCTCACTACGTGATGCTGAACGTTGAGTGCACCGGCAAGGCCCTGGCCGAGCTGGAAGACAACTTCCGCTACAACGATGCCGTGATCCGTAACCTGATCATCCGTCGCGACGAAGCCGTCACTGGCCCGTCCGAGATGCTGAAGGCCGAAGAGAACCGCAGCGAGCGCCGTGAGCGTCGTGAGCGTCCTGAAGCTGCTGATGGCGTCGATGGCGACGACAGCAACGACAGCGACAACAGCGATAACGCTGACGAGTAATCCACGGACCTTTTTGAGGAGCCTATTACATGGCACGTTTCTTCCGTCGTCGTAAATTCTGCCGCTTCACTGCTGAAGACGTGAAAGAGATCGACTACAAAGATCTCAACACCCTGAAAGCTTACGTATCCGAAACCGGCAAGATCGTTCCAAGCCGTATCACCGGTACCAAAGCTCGTTATCAGCGTCAGCTGGCTACCGCTATCAAGCGCGCCCGCTTCCTGGCCCTGCTGCCCTACACCGACAGCCACGGCCGCTGAGACCGGGTCGTCGACAAGTAGCAAGGGATAAGCATGCGAGCGTTGGCTGATTTCATCATGCGCGGTCGTGTGCAGGCCTCCATTGTGGTGGCCGGTTGTGCGGCGTTGCCGCTGTTGTTCTGGTTGAGTGCCGCCGCCGGGAGCCTGGTGTTCCTGCGGCGCGGTTTCAAGGACGCTTCCTCGGTCATCGTCTGGGGCATTCTCCCGGCGTTGGCCTGGTGGATCTTCGGCGAGCCACGCACCTTGATGGTGCTGCTGGGGACGCTGGGGCTGGCTGCGCTTTTGCGCGCCGAGCATTCCTGGAACCGGGTGCTGTTATCCAGCATTGCCCTGGGCCTGTTGTACGGTGTCGTGCTTGGTTCGGTGTTCCGAGAACCGATTGAAGCTCTGGCGCGAGCGCTTGAAAAAGCCCTGCCGCAGATGCTCGACGGCCTCTACCAGCAGTTGTCGGTAGAGGAACAGGCACACCTTGGAAGCCTCATCGTACCGGTGCTCGGCGGCCTGATTGCGGCCCTGTTGCAAGTTGTCAGCGTGCTGGCCCTGATGTTGGGCCGCTACTGGCAAGCAGTGTTGTACAACCCGGGAGGTTTCGGTCGCGAGTTTCACGCGGTGCGGATTCCCCTGGTGCCGATGCTGGTGCTGTTGGCCTGCATGCTGTTCGGTCCGAACCTTGGTTCCGGCCTGGCATTGCTGACGCCGCTGTGCAGTGTGCCGCTCATGTTCGCGGGGATCGCCCTGCTGCATGGGTTGGTGGCCCAGAAGCGCCTGGCCAAGTTCTGGCTGGTGGGGTTGTACGTGACGCTGGTGCTGTTCATGCAGCTGACTTATCCGTTGCTCGTGGTCCTGGCCATTGTCGATAGCCTGATTGATTTTCGCGGTCGCAAGTCCCCTCACCAGGGTGACGATTCCGCGAACGGTGAAGGTTAAAAGTTAAGAGGTTTTACCAAATGGAACTGATCCTGCTGGAAAAAGTCGCCAACCTGGGCAACCTGGGCGACAAAGTAAAAGTAAAAGGTGGTTACGGCCGTAACTTCCTGCTGCCTTTCGGCAAGGCCGTCGTTGCCAACGCCGTCAACCTGGCCGCGTTCGAAGAGCGTCGCGCCGAGCTGGAAAAAGCAGCTGCCGAGCGTAAAGCTTCGGCTGAAAGCCGCGCTGCTCAACTGGCTGAGCTGGAAGTGACCATCACTGCCACCGCTGGTGACGAAGGCAAGCTGTTCGGTTCGATCGGCACCCACGACATCGCTGACGCCCTGACCGCCTCCGGCGTTGAAGTGGCCAAAGCTGAAGTTCGTCTGCCGAACGGCACCATCCGTAACGTCGGCGAATACGACGTTGCCGTGCACCTGCACAGCGACGTTGAAGCCACCGTTCGCGTGGTTGTCGTCGCAGCCTAAGCTGCCGCGAATCGGTTGGCTCCTTGGGGCCAGCCGGTTAACATCGGGCACGGTCCTGCATCATGCAGGTCGTGCCCTTTGTCTTTTTCATCACCCAGATTTTTCGCGTGGACATGAACGAGATCAGCAATCCCGAACAGCTAGACCTACAGACCGCCGCCCTCAAGGTGCCGCCGCATTCCATCGAGGCCGAACAGGCCGTGCTCGGTGGCCTGATGCTGGACAACAACGCGTGGGAGCGGGTGCTGGACCAGGTCTCGGACGGTGATTTCTATCGGCATGACCACCGCCTGATCTTCCGCGCCATCCACAAGCTGGTGGATCAGAACCAGCCGTTCGACGTGGTCACCCTGCACGAACAGCTGGACAAAGAAGGCCTGTCGTCTCAGATCGGCGGTCTGGCGTACCTGGCCGAGCTTGCCAAGAACACGCCGTCGGTGGCCAACATCAAGGCCTATGCCGCGATCATCCGCGAGCGGGCCACGCTGCGCCAACTGATCAGCATCAGTACCGACATCGCCGACAACGCCTTCAACCCCCAGGGGCGCAACGCCGCGGAAATCCTCGATGACGCCGAGCGGCAAATCTTCCAGATCGCCGAGGCGCGGCCCAAGACCGGCGGCCCGGTGGGCGTCAATGAGCTGCTGACCAAGGCCATCGATCGCATCGACACGCTGTTCAACTCCGACAGCGACATCACCGGCCTTTCCACCGGCTACACCGACCTGGACGAGAAGACCAGCGGCCTGCAGCCGGCGGACCTGATCATCGTCGCGGGCCGTCCTTCGATGGGTAAGACCACCTTCGCCATGAACCTTGTGGAGAACGCGGTGTTGCGCAGCGACAAGGCGGTGTTGGTGTTCTCCCTGGAGATGCCCGGTGATGCGTTGATCATGCGTATGCTGTCGTCCCTCGGACGCATCGACCAGACCAAGGTGCGTTCCGGCCAGCTGGATGACGACGACTGGCCGCGCCTGACCTCGGCGGTCAACCTGCTCAACGACCGCAAGCTGTTCATTGACGATACCGCCGGCATCAGCCCTTCGGAAATGCGCGCCCGTACCCGCCGTCTGGTGCGCGAGCATGGCGATATCGCCATGATCATGGTCGACTACCTGCAGCTGATGCAGATCCCCGGCTCCAGCGGCGACAACCGGACCAACGAGATCTCCGAGATCTCCCGCTCGCTCAAGGCCCTGGCCAAGGAGTTCAACTGCCCGGTCATTGCCCTGTCGCAGCTCAACCGCTCCCTCGAACAACGCCCGAACAAGCGCCCGGTGAACTCCGACTTGCGTGAATCCGGAGCGATCGAGCAGGACGCCGACGTGATCATGTTCGTCTACCGTGACGAGGTGTATCACCCTGAGACCGAGCACAAGGGCGTCGCTGAGATCATCATCGGTAAGCAGCGTAACGGCCCCATTGGCTTCATCCGCCTGGCGTTCATCGGCAAGTACACCCGCTTCGAGAACCTCGCTCCGGGCATGTACAACTTCGACGACGACGAATAACCGTTGAGTTCAGGGGCCGTTTCGCGGCCCATCGCAGTGTGAGCGCTTGGCTGTGGGGCTGGCGCCAGCCTGTGATGGAGCGCGAAGCGCTCCCGGGAAGCCTCTCCACGAATCCGACCGTTACCGTCGGATTTGATCAAATTTTGTGCTATATTCCGCGCCCGCGATTTCCCTGCACACCAGAACCGGTCACTGACATGCAAGCAGCCAAACCACTCTACGACTATCCCAAGTACTGGGCCGAATGCTTCGGGCCGGCACCGTTCCTGCCTATGAGCAGGGAGGAGATGGATCAGCTCGGCTGGGACTCCTGCGACATCATCATCGTGACCGGTGACGCCTACGTCGACCATCCGTCGTTCGGCATGGCCATCATTGGCCGCCTGCTGGAAGCCCAGGGCTTTCGCGTAGGCATCATCGCCCAGCCAAACTGGCAGTCGAAGGACGACTTCATGAAGCTTGGCGAGCCGAACCTGTTCTTCGGCGTCGCGGCAGGCAACATGGATTCGATGATCAACCGCTACACCGCGGACAAGAAGATCCGTTCCGACGACGCCTACACCCCGGGTGGCCTGGCCGGCAAGCGCCCTGACCGGGCGAGCCTGGTGTACAGCCAGCGCTGCAAGGAAGCCTACAAGCATGTGCCGATCGTGCTTGGCGGCATCGAAGCCTCCCTGCGCCGTATTGCCCACTACGACTACTGGCAAGACAAAGTCCGTCATTCGATCCTGATCGACGCCAGCGCCGATATCCTTCTGTACGGCAACGCCGAGCGTGCCATCGTCGAAGTCGCCCAGCGTCTGTCCCAGGGCGAAAGCATCGAGAGCATCACCGATGTGCGCGGTACCGCCTTCGTGCGTCGCGACACCCCGCAGGGCTGGTACGAGATCGACTCTACCCGCATCGACCGCCCAGGCCGGGTCGACAAGATCATCAACCCCTACGTCAATACCCAGGATACCCAGGCCTGCGCCATCGAGCAGGCCAAGGGCGAGGTCGAGGACCCGAACGAAGCCAAGGTCGTGCAGATCCTCGACAGCCCGCGCATGACCCGCGAAAAGTCGGTGATCCGCCTGCCGTCGTTCGAGAAGGTGCGTAACGACCCGGTTCTCTACGCCCACGCCAACCGCGTGCTGCACCTGGAAACCAACCCCGGCAATGCTCGCGCCCTGGTGCAGAAGCATGGCGAAGTGGACGTGTGGTTCAACCCGCCACCCATCCCGATGAGCACCGAGGAAATGGACTACGTGTTCGGCATGCCCTACGCGCGCGTCCCGCATCCGGCCTATGGCAAGGAGCGCATCCCGGCCTACGAGATGATCCGCTTCTCGGTGAACATCATGCGTGGCTGCTTCGGCGGCTGCACCTTCTGCTCGATCACCGAGCACGAAGGCCGCATCATCCAGAACCGCTCCCACGACTCGATCATTCGTGAGATCGAGGAAATGCGTGACAAGGTCCCGGGCTTCACCGGCGTGGTTTCCGACCTCGGCGGCCCGACCGCCAACATGTACCGGATCGCCTGCAAGAGCCACGAGATCGAGAAGCACTGCCGCAAGCCGTCCTGCGTGTTCCCTGGCATCTGCGAGAACCTCAACACCGACCACAGCTCGCTGATCGAGCTGTACCGCAAGGCGCGTGCTCTGCCGGGTGTGAAGAAGATCCTGATTGCCTCGGGCCTGCGCTACGACCTGGCCGTGGAGTCCCCGGAGTACGTCAAGGAACTGGTGACCCACCACGTCGGTGGCTACCTGAAGATTGCCCCGGAGCACACTGAGCGTGGCCCGCTGGACAAGATGATGAAGCCTGGGATCGGCACCTATGACCGCTTCAAGCGCATGTTCGAGAAGTTCTCGAAGGAAGCGGGCAAGGAGCAGTACCTGATCCCGTACTTCATCGCCGCGCACCCGGGCACCACAGACGAGGACATGATGAACCTCGCGCTGTGGCTCAAGGGCAATGGCTTCCGCGCCGATCAGGTGCAGGCGTTCTACCCGTCGCCCATGGCCTCGGCCACGGCGATGTACCACTCGGGCAAGAACCCGCTGCGCAAGGTGACCTACAAGAGCGAAGGGGTTGAGATCGTCAAGAGCGAAGAGCAGCGCCGTCTGCACAAGGCGTTCCTGCGCTATCACGATCCGAAGGGTTGGCCGATGCTGCGCGAGGCGCTGCAGCGCATGGGCCGCGCCGACCTGATCGGCCCGGGCAAGCACCAGCTGATCCCGCTGCATCAGCCGCAGACCGACAGCTATCAGAGCGCCCGCCGCAAGAACTCGACCCCATCCGGCAGCCACAAGGTGGGCAAGGACCAGAAGATCCTGACCCAGCACACCGGCCTGCCGCCGCGCGCCAGCGATGGCAGCAAGCCGTGGGACAAGCGTGAGAAGGCCAAGGCCGAGGCGTTCGCCCGCAACCAGCAGGCGGCCAAGGAGCGCAAGGAAGCGGCCAAGGGCGGCAAGGGCAAGAAGAAGCCTCGCCAGCCAGTCATTCCGCGCTGATCGATAGTCTGGGCATTGGACCCTGTGGGGGCGGATGAACCCGCTCCCACAGCGTAAAGCCATCAATCGAGATCAATCAGGCTTCTTGTCGACCCACTTGGGCAGCACGGGCGGCACGAACTCCTCCATCGCATCCAGCAGTTCATCCGGTTGCTTGCCGAGCAACAGCATCGCCCGGTGCTGCGGCCTCACGAAGCCTTCTTCGACGATATGGTCGAGGAACCCGCCAAGCTTTTCATAGAACCCGTTAGCGTCCAGCAAACCCAGCGGCTTGGCGTGATACCCCAGCTGGCCCCAGGTCCAGACTTCGAACAGCTCCTCGAGCGTCCCCAGCCCGCCCGGCAGGGCGATGAAGGCGTCGCTCAGCTCGGCCATGCGCGCCTTGCGGGCATGCATGCCGTCGACCACTTCAAGGCGTGGCAGGCCTTTATGGCCGATTTCCGCATCGATCAGGCTTTGTGGCATGACGCCGATGACCTCCCCGCCAGCGGCCATGGCCGCGTCGGCGACGGCGCCCATCAGGCCCACGGAGCTGCCGCCGTAGACGAGGGTCAGTCCGCGCCGGGCGATGGCCTGGCCCAGAGCCACCGCGGCTTCGCGATACGCGGGGTGGGTGCCGGTGCTGGCACCGCAGAAGACACAAATGGAACGTACAGGCATTGCTCATCTCCCTTCACATGCGTGCACAGGGTAAGACGCATGCCTGCCGCTTCCAAGCGCCGATTCACTCGGGGCGGGAGAATTCGCAGACTGCCGCGCCACAGGCGCCACACGCGTAGGCAGCCAGCAGGCTGCGCATCATGCTGCTCAAGGTCATGGGACTTACTCCTGAATGAGAGGTTGTCCCATCGTCCATTAAGAGGGCATGATGTGCACTTAGATTGGTTGTATACAATCCATTGAACAAATCTACTGGCTGACCTCTTGACCCTCCTTGACTCATATCAGCGAGGAGAGGAAAGGTTTCAGGCAGTCTCGCAATGATAAAACCCTGCCAAGGAGATTCATGATGTTTGCGAAAGCTGTAGCGGTATCCCTGCTGACCCTCGCCAGCGCTTCTGTCTTTGCAGCCGAATGCTCGGTCACTGTGGAATCGACCGATCAAATGTCCTACACCAGCAAAGAATTCACGGTCGACAAGAGCTGCAAAGAGTTCACCGTCAAACTGACCCACTCCGGCAGCCTGCCGAAGAACGTCATGGGCCATAACCTAGTGATCAGCAAGACCGCCGACATGCAAGGCATTGCCACCGAGGGCATGAGCAAGGGTCTGGAAAACGATTACCTCAACGCCGCCAACGCCGCGATCATCGCCCACACCAAGATGATCGGCGCGCCAGAGAAAGAAACCGAAGTGAAGTTCGACACTTCCAAGCTGGAAGCCGGTGGCGACTACAGCTTCTTCTGCACCTTCCCGGGCCACATCTCGATGATGAAGGGCAAGGTCATCGTCAAGTAAGCGAAACCTGAGCGTGTAACCTGTGGGAGCGGGTTCGTCCGCGAATGCCAAGGTGGTTTGCCACTGCATTCGCGGATGAATCCGTTCCCACAGGTGTTTCTACCGCCCGCTCAAGGCGCGAACGGCAGCTCGCGCTTGTGCTGGCTTTTGCGGTAGGTGGCGACGATGATGTCGAAGGCTTCCTGGCTGACGGGCTCGCCGTGCAGGAAGGCGTCGATTTGCTTGTAGGTCACGCCGTGGGAGGCTTCATCTGGCTTGCCTGGCGCCAGGTCCTCCAGGTCCGCGGTCGGCACTTTTTCCACTAACGCTTCCGGTGCGCCAAAGCTGCGAGCGATGTCACGCACCTGGTTCTTCACCAGGCCGCTCAATGGCGCCAGGTCGCAAGCACCGTCACCGAACTTGGTGAAGAAGCCCATCACTGCCTCGGCGGCATGATCGGTACCGATCACCAGGCCCCCTCGGGCGCCAGCAATGGCGTACTGGGCCACCATGCGCATGCGCGCCTTGACGTTACCCACGACGAAATCCACCAGGGTCGGCGAGCCGCCTTCCAGGGCTTTGGTCTCGGTCGCCAGTGCGCGTACGGCCGGGGCGATGTCCACGGTGTGCACTTCATCGGCTTTGATCACATCCAGACACGCTTGGGCATCGTGCTCGTCGTGCTGCACCTGATAGGGCAGGCGCACGGCGATGAAACGATAGCTGTCGTCACCGGTCTCGGCACGCAGCTCATTGACCGCGCGCTGGGCGAGCAGGGCGGCGGTCAGAGAGTCGACCCCGCCGCTGATGCCCAGCACGAGGGTCTTTAGCCGGGCATTGGCCAGGCATCCCTTGATGAAGGCCACGCGCCGGGCGACTTCGGCCTGAAGCGCGGCGGCGTCGGCGAACGGGGGCTGCACCTTGAGCTGCTGCGCAATCTCTCGCTGAACGGCTTGCATGGGTTACTCCTTGCTGGGGACTTTGAATACGTGGCGCAGGTAATGGACGAAATTCTCGTCACGGCATTGGGTCTTGGCGGCCTCGTCGGAGATCTTCGCCACCGGGGAACCGTTACAGTCGGTCATTTTAAGCACGATGCTCATCGGTGCCACCCCAGGGATGTCGCAGGTGAGGTTGGTGCCGATCCCGAAGCTGACATTGATGCGACCGCGCAGGGCGCGGAAGATTTCCAGCGCACGGGTCAGGTTCAGGCCGTCGGAGAACACCAGTGTCTTGGTCATCGGGTCGATGCCCAGTTTGCGGTAGTGAGCGATGGCCTTCTCCGCCCAGGCTACCGGGTCACCGGAGTCATGGCGCAGGCCGTCGAAGAGTTTGGCGAAGTACAGGTCGAAGTCGGTCAGGAATGCATCCATGGTGATGCAGTCGGTCAAGGCGATCCCCAGCAGCCCTCGGTATTCGCGGACCCAGCAGTCCAGCGCGGCGATCTGGCTGTCGATCAGCCGCGGGCCCAGTTGCTGGTGGGCCATGATCCACTCATGGGCCATGGTGCCCAGGGGTCTGACATCCAGCTTCCAGGCCAGGTCCACGTTGCTGGTGCCGACGAAACGCGCCGGGAAGTCATCGCGCAATACCCGCACCACTTCTTCCTGCACGCGACCGGAAAAGCGCCGACGGGTACCGAAATCGGCTACCTGCAGTTCAGCCAGCTCTTCGTCGCTGGCATGGGCGCGCAGCCAGTCGAACTTGCGGTACAGCTGGTCACGCGCCTCGCTCAGGCGCATGCGCGGATGCAGATGGCGGTTGCGCACCTCGCTGATGATGGCCAGTAAGGGCACTTCGAACAGGATCACATGCAGCCACGGGCCGCGCAGACGCAGGAATAACTGGTCGTGCTCGATGCCGATGCGCAGGTAGCGCAGGTTGAAGCGGAACAGCCCGAGAAAGCGCAGAAAGTCTGGCTTGAGAAAGCTGATGCGCTCGAGAAAGGCGAGCTGACCGTCGTCCAGGGAGAGGTCGCTCAGGTGTTCGATCGCTTTACGGATTTCGTCGAGGTAAGGGCGCAAGTCCTCGCCGTTGCGGCAGCGGAACTCCCATTCCACATCGGCATCCGGGTAGTTGTGCAGGACGGCCTGCATCATGGTCAGCTTGTAGAAATCGGTGTCGAGCAGGTTGTGCACGATGCGCTCGGCAAATGCGCTCTCGCTCATTGAGGGGCTCCAGGTGGCGGCGCTCGCGTCACAAAGCAGGCGCGCGGAATCCGCGTCATTGTGCCAGCGTTTGCAGCGTAATGAGCACATAGGCTTCGGTAACGTCCCGTCTGGTACTGCCTGCCCGAGCCCTGCTAGCGCGGGGTTATCCCGTGATTTGGCGCTTTTGTCGTCCGTGGCCGGGCACTTTCCTACACGCCAGCGCGCCTTGTAACGGTGCCGCCTGTAGCAGTTGTGCACTTGCAGTGTGCAGTTCGGTGACGTCGCCCTGTTACAGGGCGGTTGCACGTAAACACTTGCCGGGGTTGCAATGATGGCACTGCGTGGTTGCCCTTGATGGCTTCAAGGGTTGCGACTTGTCTAGGTTAGACGGTTGCACGCTCAATAAAGAAAAGGCCGTCGGTCGCCTTTAGTCCGCTCTCCAATGCGTTTTGCGACGAAGACAAAACGGCTGGCACGGTGCTTGCTCTAACCAGAGTGCTGAAAGTTGTAGTGCCAACCAAAAAAACTCTAAGGAGCACCACCTCATGTCGCAGACGTTTTACAAGAAAGGTTTCCTGGCTCTCGCCGTAGCTTCGGCACTGGGTGTTTCCTCGTTTGTTCAGGCCGATGTGAAGATCGGCGTCGCAGGCCCGATGACCGGTGCCAACGCAGCGTTTGGCGAGCAGTACATGAAAGGTGCCCAGGCGGCAGCCGACAAGATCAACGCCGCAGGTGGGGTCAACGGCGAGAAGATCATCCTGGTCAAGGGCGATGATGCCTGCGAACCGAAGCAAGCCGTGGCCGTGGCCAACCGTCTGGTCGACCAGGACAAAGTCATTGGCGTGGTCGGTCACTTCTGCTCCTCCAACACCATCCCGGCCTCCGAGGTCTATGACGAAGCTGGCGTGATCGCCATCACTCCAGGCTCCACCAACCCGCAGGTCACCGAGCGTGGGCTGTCGGCCATGTTCCGCATGTGCGGTCGTGACGACCAGCAGGGCATCGTGGCTGGCGACTACATCGTCGATGTGCTCAAGGGCAAGAAGGTCGCGGTCCTGCACGACAAGGACACCTACGGCCAAGGCCTGGCCGATGCGACCAAGGCACAGCTTGAAAAACGTGGCGTGAAGCCTGTGCTGTACGAAGGCCTGACCCGTGGCGAGAAGGACTTCAGCGCGGTGGTCACCAAGATCCGCTCCACCGGTGCCGACGTGGTCTACTTCGGTGGCCTGCACCCAGAAGCTGGCCCGCTGGTACGCCAACTGCGCGAGCAAGGTCTGAAGGATGTGAAGTTCATGTCCGACGACGGCATCGTGACCGACGAACTGGTCGCCACTGCTGGCGGTGCCCAGTACGTCAACGGTGTGTACATGACCTTCGGTGCCGACCCGCGCCTGCTGCCGGACAGCAAGGCGGTGGTGGAGGAGTTCCGCAAGGCCGGTACCGAGCCTGAAGGCTACACCCTGTATGCCTACGCCTCCCTCCAGGCCCTGGCTGCCGCGTTCAACGGCGCCAAGTCGAACAAGGGTGAGGACGCCGCCAAGTGGCTCAAGGCCAACCCGGTCCAGACCGTCATGGGCGAGAAGAAGTGGGACAGCAAGGGTGACCTGACTGTCTCCGACTACGTGGTCTACCAGTGGGATGCCAACGGCAAGTACCACCAGCTGGAAAAACAAAAATAACAACGGCGACCGGCCCGGATGCGTACTGCTCCGGGCCGCAGCCCCGCGGTACCTGTCTTTATCCGTAGATCTGCACAGTTCTGCGCTGCGAGGGCCGCTTCAGCGGTGGTCCGCCGTGGTCGGCGCTCGTGCAATCTCAATCAGGTGAGATTGCGTTATGGATGGTATTTTCCTGCAGCAACTGATCAATGGACTGACCCTCGGGTCTGTCTATGGTCTGATCGCCATCGGCTACACAATGGTCTATGGCATCATCGGCATGATCAACTTCGCGCACGGCGAGGTGTATATGATCTCCGCGTACCTCGCGGCGATCAGCCTGGCATTGCTGGCCTATTTCGGTGTCGAGTCGTTTCCGCTGCTGATGTTGGGGACCTTGTTGTTCACCATCGTCGTCACGGGCATCTACGGCTTCACCATCGAGCGCATCGCCTACAAGCCCCTGCGTAACTCCACCCGCCTGGCACCGCTGATCAGTGCCATCGGTATCTCGCTGATCCTGCAAAACTACGCGCAGATCAGCCAGGGCGCCCGCCAGCAAGGCGTGCCCACCCTGCTCGAAGGCGCCTGGCGCGTCGATGTGGGTACCGGCTTCGTACAACTGACCTACACCAAGATCTTCATCCTGGTGGCGGCTTTCGTCGGCATGGGCCTGCTCACCTATGTGATCAAGTACACCAAGCTCGGCCGCATGTGCCGCGCGACCCAGCAAGACCGCAAGATGGCCTCGATCCTGGGGATCAACACCGACCGGGTGATCTCCTATGTGTTCGTCATCGGTGCGGTGATGGCTGCGCTCGCAGGCGTGCTGATCACCATGAACTACGGCACTTTCGATTTCTACGCCGGCTTCATCATTGGCATCAAGGCGTTCACCGCCGCGGTGCTCGGCGGCATTGGCTCGCTCCCTGGCGCCATGCTTGGCGGGATCATCCTGGGGATCTCCGAGTCGTTGTTCTCCGGCCTGATCAACTCCGACTACAAGGACGTGTTCAGTTTCTCACTGCTGGTGATGATCCTGATCTTCCGTCCCCAAGGCCTGTTGGGTCGCCCGCTCGTGGCTAAGGTGTGAACATGTCTGCTGCCAATACTGTTTCTTCCGGTTTCGATATCAAGCGCAGCCTGCTGGAGACGATTGTCGCCGGCTTGCTCGCCCTGATCGTCTTTGGACCTGTCGTCGGCGTGGTGCTCGACGGCTACAGCTTCAACGCAGAACCCAAGCGCGTGGCCTGGCTGGTCGGCGGAGTGATGCTGGGGCGTTTCGTCCTCAGCCTGTTCCTGCAGACCGCCTCGGGGCAGCGCATGCTCCAGGGCTTCGAAAGCGGCGGCTCGGGCGTGCATGTGCTGGCGCCTGACTACAAGTCGCGGCTGCGCTACATCATTCCGGCGCTGATCGTCATCGCCATCGTGTTTCCGGTCTTCGCCAACAAGTACCTGCTCACCGTGGTCATCCTCGGCCTGATCTATGTGCTGCTGGGCTTGGGCCTGAATATCGTGGTGGGCTTGGCGGGCCTGCTCGATCTGGGCTACGTGGCGTTCTACGCCATCGGCGCCTACGGCCTGGCCCTGGGCTACCAGTATCTGGGCCTGGGCTTCTGGAGCGTCCTGCCGCTGGCGGCCATCGCCGCGGCGCTGGCCGGGTGCATCCTGGGCTTTCCGGTGTTGCGCATGCATGGCGACTACCTGGCGATCGTGACCCTGGGCTTTGGTGAGATCATCCGCCTGGTTCTGAACAACTGGCTGTCGTTCACCGGCGGCCCCAACGGCATGCCGGCGCCGTCGCCGACCTTCTTTGGTCTCGAGTTCGGCCGCCGGGCCAAGGACGGAGGGGTGCCCATCCACGAGTTCTTCGGCTTCGATTACAACGCCAACCTCAAGTTCGTGTTCATCTACGCGGTGCTGTTCATCGTCGTGCTGGCCGTGCTGTACATCAAGCACCGCCTGACCCGCATGCCTGTCGGCCGGGCCTGGGAAGCGCTGCGTGAAGATGAGATCGCCTGCCGTTCGATGGGCCTGAACCACGTACTGGTCAAGCTTTCGGCATTTACCCTGGGGGCTTCCACAGCAGGTCTGGCTGGCGTGTTCTTCGCCACCTACCAGGGCTTCGTCAACCCTTCGTCGTTCACCTTCTTCGAGTCGGCGCTGATTCTCGCGATCGTGGTGCTCGGTGGCATGGGCTCGACGGTGGGCGTGGTGATCGCCGCCTTCGTGCTGACCGTGGCGCCGGAGCTGCTGCGCAGCTTCTCCGAATACCGGGTGCTGCTGTTCGGTGTGTTGATGGTGCTGATGATGATCTGGCGACCGCGAGGACTGATCCGCATCAGCCGCGCCGGTGTGACCCCGCGTAAAGGAGTGGCGCCATGAGCGACGATATCATTCTCTCGGTCGACAACCTGATGATGCAGTTCGGCGGCATCAAGGCGCTCAGCGATGTCAGCCTGAAGGTCCGGCGCAACCAGATCTTCGCCCTGATCGGCCCCAACGGCGCTGGCAAGACCACAGTGTTCAACTGCCTGACCGGGTTCTACAAAGCCAGTGGCGGGCGCATCGAACTGAACGTGCGCGGTGGCCGCACCAACGTCATCCAGTTGTTGGGCGAGCGTTTCCAGGCGACGGATTTCGTGTCCCCGGCGCGTTTTGCCAACCGCTTGTACTACAAGATGTTCGGCGGTACCCACCTGGTGAACCGCGCGGGCCTGGCCCGGACGTTCCAGAACATTCGCCTGTTCAAGGAAATGTCGGTGGTGGAGAACCTGCTGGTGGCCCAGCACATGTGGGTCAACCGCAACCTGCTGGCCGGCGTGCTCAACACCAAGGCCTACCGCAAGGCCGAAAGCGATGCCTTGGACCACGCGTTCTACTGGCTGGAGGTGGTCGACCTGGTCGACTGTGCCAACCGCCTGGCCGGCGAGCTGTCCTACGGGCAGCAGCGCCGCCTGGAGATCGCCCGGGCCATGTGCACACGACCGAAGATCATCTGCCTGGACGAACCGGCTGCCGGCCTCAACCCCCAGGAAACCGAAGCCCTGAGCCGCATGATCCGTGTGCTGCGTGATGAGCACGACATCACCGTGGTGCTTATCGAGCACGACATGGGCATGGTCATGAGCATCTCCGACCATATCGTGGTGCTCGACCATGGCAACGTGATCGCCGAAGGCGCTCCGCAGGACATCCGCAACAACCCGACGGTGATCGCCGCCTACCTGGGTGCCGACGAAGAGGAACTGGTATGAGTGCACCCATTCTCGAGCTCAAGGACCTGGACGTGTTCTACGGCCCGATCCAGGCGCTGAAGAAAGTCAGCATGCACATCAACGAAGGCGAGACGGTGAGCCTGATCGGTGCCAACGGTGCCGGCAAGTCGACCCTGCTGATGTCGATCTTCGGCCAGCCCCGGGCCGCGTCCGGGCAGATCGTCTACCGGGGCACCGATATCACCCGCAAGTCGTCGCACTACATCGCCTCCAATGGCATTGCCCAGTCGCCGGAAGGGCGTCGGGTGTTCCCCGACATGACCGTCGAGGAGAACCTGATGATGGGGACCATCCCGATTGGCGACAAGCATGCCGATGAAGACATGCAGCGCATGTACGAGCTGTTCCCGCGGCTCAAGGAGCGCCGTAACCAGCGCGCCATGACCATGTCCGGCGGCGAGCAGCAGATGCTTGCCATTGCCCGGGCCTTGATGAGCCGTCCCAAGCTGCTGCTGCTGGACGAGCCGTCGCTGGGCCTGGCGCCGATCGTGGTCAAGCAGATCTTCTCGACCTTGCGCGAACTGGCCAAGACGGGGATGACCATCTTCCTGGTAGAGCAGAACGCCAACCACGCACTGAAGCTCTCCGACAGGGCCTATGTGATGGTCAACGGCCAGATCCGCATGAGCGGGACCGGCCAAGAGCTGTTGGTCAACGAGGAAGTGCGCAACGCCTACCTCGGCGGACACTGACCAAGCAACCGGGCCGCGGCGCGGCCCGGCTGTTCACGCCAATGTGGACAACTTGTCGCACACCTTGCGCAAGTACCCGCACAATCCCTTCGCAAGTCATTGTTTCCACAGGCTTCGCTTTGTCCACGGATCGTGTGGAGCTGCCTGTGGAAAACATGGTGGCAGGTGTCTCTACGCCTTTGCTGGCGCGCCTTACAGGCTTCTGTATGTTTTTTGATCAGGACGGTCTTGTGGACGGTTTTGTGGTGGTTCCGCAGTCTGCGAAACGCATCTCCATGCCTGTTGAAAGCTGTGGATAACTCTGTGAAAAAGCCTTGGACAGACCGCTGCAAGCGGCACGATTGAAAGCGTTGCGCCATCACTGAAAAAGCTGTCCACAGCACAGGCAGGCAAAAAGCGTTCAGTCAGGGGGACGAGTTTCCCCCAATCCGTGGGGAAAGCCTTGTGGATAAGGTGCGCATAGGTGCGTTTAGCCCTTCTATCTCAAGGGTTTCAGAATGTTGGCTACTTATTGATCAGCCTTGGGCGTGCTTGCTGCCGGCGACGTGGGGGACCATGCTCAATAGCTGTCGACGATAATCCACCGTGAAGGAGATGCGCATGACATCCACCGTATTCATCACTGGCGCGACGTCTGGCTTCGGTGAAGCCACTGCCCGCCGTTTCGCTGAGGCAGGCTGGAAACTGGTACTCACCGGCCGGCGCAAGGAGCGCCTGGAGGCCCTGTGTGCCGAGTTGTCGGCCAAGACCGAAGTGCACGGCCTGGTGGTCGATGTGCGTGATCGCAAGGCCATGGAACAGGCGATTGCCAACCTGCCGCCGGCGTTCGACAAGCTGCAGGGCCTGGTCAACAACGCGGGTCTCGCCCTGGGCGCATCGCCTGCGCAGGACTGTGACCTGGATGATTGGGTAACCATGGTCGACACCAACATCAAGGGCTTGATGTACACCACCCGGTTACTGCTGCCGCGCCTGATTGCCCATGGCCGTGGGGCGAGCATTCTCAATGTCGGTTCGGTGGCGGGTAACTATCCCTACCCGGGCAGTCACGTATATGGCGGCACCAAAGCCTTCGTCGGGCAGTTCTCATTGAGTCTGCGCTGTGACCTTCGCGGCACCGGTGTGCGTGTCAGCAACATCGAGCCGGGGCTGTGCGAGAGCGAGTTCTCGCTGGTGCGCTTTGGGGGTGACCAGGCGCGCTATGACGCCACCTATGCTGGTGCCGAAGCGATCCAGCCTCAGGACATCGCCGAGACGATCTTCTGGATCCTCAACCAGCCGGCGCACATCAACATCAACAGCCTTGAATTGATGCCGGTGAGCCAGGATTGGGCGGGGTTCTCGGTGCACCGCGCGAGCAAGGGCTGAACGCACGTGAACCGGCCTAGGCCGGTTCACGTGTTTATGCGGGTGTTTTTACTTGATCAGTGCCAGGTAGGTTTCGTTTGGCTTGATGATTTCCAAGGCTTGGAGCACATCATTGATCGCATCCTGTCGGCCGAGATCCTCGGCGGTCGCTTTTCTGCTGATGACGCGACGCAAGCTCAGGAGATAGCTCAGTTTTCCGTGGGAATGCTCATCGTAGCGCTGGCTGCGGCTGTCGATGATCTTCTGTGCTGCCTTGTTGATCTGCTCTTCCACGAATGCTGCAAAATCGCTGTCGTTCATGACCATTGGTCCTTCTGGAGGGAAGAACCATGTTGGACTGTATGATCCCGGGTCAGCAGAGGGAAGAGTTGTCTGCACAGGCGGCCTGTAGGCCTTCCAGACAGGTTGCCAGGTGATAGGGCGTGGTGGACGGCATGTCATGCCGGCTGACCTCACCTTGGCCATCGCGGCATTCGTGCCAGCCACCGGCATGCAGGAAGCGCTCCTCCAGCGCACGTAGCTGCGCCAGCAACTTCGCCTCGTTCGTTGGTCGCAACGCCAGTGCCCGCAGGTATTCCGCCTGGGCCCAGATGCGCTGGGTAGGGTCGATCACCTTGCCGTCCACATCCAGCATGGCCAGCACGGCCGAATCCTTCACGCCGCATTGCTCGGCATACACGAATGCGCGATCGATGGATGCATGCAACGGGGTGTCGCGCAGCAGCGGCGAGGTGTCGAGCAGATAGAACCATTCGAACTGATGGCCCGGCTCGAACCAGTTATCCACAGCCCCGCGCGGTTTCTCCAGCATCAAGCCGTGAACGGGGTCGACGAAATGCGTTTGCAGCGCTTCGCACAGGGACAGCAAGGCGTGCTCGACGGCGTCGTCGTCGCGCACTGCGAGGGTCTGCAGGAAGGCTTCGGCCAGGTGCATTTGTGGATTCTGTAACGGCCCGCTGCCCAGGTCCGACCAATCTTCGCCCAGGCTGGCTTCGTACAGCCCGTCATCGCGGGCGAAACGCTCGGCGACGACGTCCAGCGCGGCATTGAGCGCCGACTCCACCAGCCCTTCGCGCACCTTGCCCCAGTAATGGGCGCAGGCGAAGACGATGAAGGCGTGGGTGTAGAGGTCCTTGCGCCGGTCCAGCGGCTGCCCTTGGGCATCGATACTGTAGAACCAGCCACCATGTTCGGCATCGTGGAAATGCCGTTGCAACGAGCGGAACAACGCCGCCGCCCGCTCTGCCGCGCCTGGTTGCTCGATGCAGCGGCTGAACAGGTACAACTGCCGGGCGCAGGCCATGGCACGGTAGCGTTGCACGGGCATGGGCCGGTGTTCGCCGTCGAGGGCCTCGAAGGGCAGGGCGAGCTCGGCGTTCCAGCCTGGGCCTTGCCACAGCGGCACGATGCAGTTGGCGAAGTGCTGGTTGAAGCGAGCCAGTTCGGGCAGGGTGGGGCGGGGGTCGGACATGAAGGCGCTCGTCGCAAT
Organism: Pseudomonas sp. NY15354; assembly: GCF_048068075.1. Taxonomy (NCBI): domain Bacteria; kingdom Pseudomonadati; phylum Pseudomonadota; class Gammaproteobacteria; order Pseudomonadales; family Pseudomonadaceae; genus Pseudomonas; species Pseudomonas sp. NY15354. The sequence continues at coordinate 49,011 of NZ_JBLUPV010000002.1, read as the reverse complement.
CGGGCAGTGCGCCATGGTAGCAGAATGGGGTTATGGGGCGCTCGCGCCGGCACTTTGCCGGGGCAGGCGACGATCAGCCTGGGTTTCCCAGCCCCTGCCAGTGCCGCGCCCCCACGAAGATGAAGCGCAGCTGCTGGGTGATTTTTTCCTGCGGGGTGAGGGCTTGTGGATTACCGGCATCAGGGCTGTCGATCAGCTCTGGAAGGGTGGCGAACACGGTCTTGACCACCAGATCGGCCATCACTGCCAAGGCGGCGCCGTCCAGATGCTGCCACCGTGGCATGCGGGCCAGGTCGGTGGCCAGATCCGCGCTGATGGCTTGACGCAGTTGGGCGATGGCCTGGCGCACGGCCTGGGAGCCCCCGTACTGCTCGCGGGCCAGAAACAGGAACTGCGCGCGGTGGGCAGCTACCACATCCAGGAAGATCCGCACCGAGGCGTCGGTGATGCCGCCCAGTTCGAACTCATTGTGTCGCACGATCCGGATGGTCTGGCGGAACGTCGCATCGACTTCGGCGACAAGGGCCAGGCCCAGAGCGTCCATGTCGGTGAAATGCCGGTAGAAACCGGTGGGGACGATGCCGGCCGCCTTGGCTACCTCGCGCAAGCTGATGCTGCCGAAACCCCGGCCACTCTCCATGAGTTGGCAGGCGGCATCGAGCAGGGCCTGGCGTGTCTGTAGCTTCTGTTCGGCGCGCGGCAGCATGGGAGGTGTTCTGTGGCTGTACGGCTGGGCACTCTAGATAAAAAAACGAAGCCCGGTCAATGGACCGGGCTTGGAGGGGAGCAGGTGTGGCGTGGTGGGTTGTTGTTCTGGGCCATGGTGATCAGCCCATGCGGCCAAGTTCTACCAGGCGATCAGAACCGCCTTCGGCGACGCGGTTGTTACGTTCGATCAAGCGATCGGAGCCGCCTTCGGCAACGCGGTTGTTACGTTCGATCAGGCGATCGGAGCCGCCTTCGGCAACGCGGTTGTTACGTTCGATCAGGCGATCGGAGCCGCCTTCGGCAACGCGGTTGTTACGTTCGATCAAGCGATCGGAGCCGCCTTCGGCAACGCGGTTGTTACGTTCGATCAGGCGATCGGAGCCGCCTTCGGCAACGCGGTTGTTACGTTCGATCAGGCGATCGGAGCCGCCTTCGGCGACGCGGTTGTTACGTTCGATCAGGCGATCGGAGCCGCCTTCTGCCAGGGTGTTCAGTGGCTGGGCGACGGTGGCAGCGCTGGACCGGGATTCAGCCGTCAGGTGTTGTTCGGCAGCCGGCAAGGCGAAGGCGTTGGCGGCAAGGGCTGTCAGGGTCAGGCTCAGCAGCAGATGGCGTTTCATGATCTCGTTGCTCCTCTAGGGGGCTGGGAAAAGTGGGTACGAGGCCAATGCTACGCTCGGTAACGCCAGAGAAAAGTTCATCCGGGTAATGGTAACAATCGATGGCATTGATACACCGATGAAACGGCTCTGGCTCAGTGTTTTCAGGGGATTTCAAGCGGAGTGTCACCTGAGGGGAGGACCGCGCAGCGGCCGGCCGGAGCTGTTTATCATCATGATCGATTAAACCCGGCGCGCTTTCGTCAGTCCGACATAATGAGTGCCATCGCCGTGCCCGTTTTGTGCCATGCAGTCAGGAGAATTACGCAATGACGCGTCCCTTTCGCATCCTTACCTGGATCCTAACCAGCCTGCTGACCCTGTTGGCGATAGTGGTGGTGATCATCGCCACGTTCGACTGGAACCGCGTCAAGCCGCTGCTCAACGAGAAGGTCTCCGAAGCCCTGCACCGCCCCTTCGCGATCAACGGCAACCTGGCCGTGCAATGGCACCGTGAACCTTCAGAGGGCGGTTGGCGCGCCTGGGTGCCTTGGCCGCATTTCGTTGCCGAGGACCTGACCCTCGGCAACCCCGAGTGGCTCGAATCACCGCGCATGGTGGGGCTCGAGCGCGTGACGTTTCGGCTGTCGCCGGTGCCGTTGCTGTTCCAGCAGATCGTCATCCCGCGCATCGACCTCGCCAAGCCCACTGCCAGCCTGACGCGTCTGGCCGATGGGCGGGCCAACTGGACTTTCGATCTGGGGCCCAAGGATAAAACCGCCGAGCCCTCGCCTTGGGTGTTGGACATTGGCGCCATCGGCTTCGACCAGGGCAATGTCAGTTTCGATGACCAAACCCTGAAAACCCGCATGAAGGTACAGATAGACCCGCTGGGCAAGCCGATCCCCTTCAGCGAGATCGTCGGCAAGGCCCGTGCCGACCAGGCCGGTGCGGCCCAGGATTATGCCTTCGGCCTCAAGGCCCAAGGCACCTACAAAGGCCAGCCGGTGTCCGCCACTGGCAAGATCGGCGGGCTGCTGGCTTTGCAGGATGCCCGCCAGCCGTTTCCGCTCCAGGCCGACGCGCGCATCGGTGACACCCGCGTGGCGCTCGCCGGCACCCTGACCGACCCGCGCAACCTGGGTGCCCTCGACTTGCGCCTGCGCTTGTCCGGCAGCAGCCTGGGCAACCTCTACCCCCTCACCGGCGTGACCCTGCCCGACACGCCGGCCTATGCCACCGACGGCCATCTCACCGCCAATCTGCACGATCCCCAGGGCGCGCGGTTTCGCTATGAAGGATTCAACGGCAAGATCGGCGACAGCGATATCCATGGCGACCTGACGTTCGTTGCCAGCCAGCCTCGGCCCAAACTCTCCGGAAACCTCGTCTCCGAGCAGTTGCTGTTCAAGGACCTGGCACCGTTGATCGGCGCCGACTCCAACGCCGAGCAGAAGGCCCGAGGCGGCGCCAGCAAGCAGCCGACGGGCAAGGTGCTGCCGGTGGAGGCGTTTCGTACCGAGCGCTGGCGCGCCATGGACGCGGACGTCACCTTCAGCGGCAAGCGCATCGTGCACAGCGAGCAACTGCCCTTCAAGGACCTCTCGGCCCACGTCGTGCTGGAAGACGGCCTGCTGCGTCTGGAGCCCCTGCGCTTTGGCGTGGCGGGTGGCAATCTGAACGCCAACATACGCCTGGATGGCCGCAGCGTGCCGCTGCAGGGGCGGGCGCGGCTGAGTGCTCGCGGCTTCAAGCTCAAGCAGCTGTTTCCAAGCTTTGCGCCCATGCAGACCAGTTTCGGCGAGCTCAATGGCGATGCCGATCTCAGCGGCCGCGGCAACTCGGTGGCGGCCTTGCTGGGCACCTCCAACGGTGACTTGAGCCTGTTGATCAACGATGGCGCCATCAGCCGCAGCCTGATGGAAATAGCCGGGCTCAACGTGGGTAATTACGTGATCGGCAAGCTGTTCGGCGACGAGGAGGTGAAGATCAATTGCGCGGCGGCCAACGTGGGGATCAAGGATGGGCTGGCGACCACGCGCCTGTTCGTTTTCGACACCGAGAACGCGATCATCTACATCAACGGCACGGCGAATTTTGCCACGGAGCAACTGGACCTGAAGATCACCCCTGAATCCAAAGGCCTGCGCCTGTTCTCTTTGCGCTCGCCGCTGTATGTGCGGGGGCCGTTCGCCAAGCCCAGTGCTGGGGTGCAAGCGGTGCCGCTGGCGCTGCGCGGGGCCGGCATGGTCGCTTTGGGCGTGGCCATGGGGCCGGCGGCCGGGTTGCTTGCGCTGATCGCGCCGGGGGACGATGTGCCGAACCAGTGCACACCGCTGCTCGAACAGATGAAGGCGGGCAAGGCGCCGAGTGCGGTGAAGAGCAAGAAAAAGTGAACGGGGCGTGGGGCGCGTGCGAGCACCGAGTGACATGCTTCGCGGGTAAACCCGCTCCCACAAGGTTCGCCGCTGCTTTCGACAACACCGCTGTATCTGTGGGAGGTTCGCCGCTGCGCTCGACAACACCGCTGTACCTGTGGGAGCGGGTTTACCCGCGAAGGGCTGCAGCGCAGCCCCAATAAGGCTTACAACCCTTTCAACAGGTCCGCCATGTCATCGGCGTGTTCTTCTTCCTGGGCCAGGATGTCCTCGAAGATGCGCCGGGTGGTCGGGTCCTTCTCGCCGATGTACTGGATGATCTCGCGGTAGCTGTCGATGGCGATGCGCTCGGCCACCAGGTCTTCCAGCACCATTTCCTTGAGCGTGCTGCCGGCCACGTACTGGGCGTGGGAGCGTTTGCTCAGGTTGTCGGGGTTGAAGTCCGGCTCCCCGCCCAACTGGACGATCCGCTCGGCGAGCTTGTCGGCATGTTCGGCCTCCTGGGTGGCGTGCTCGAGGAACTCCTCGGCGGCGACGCTGGCCTTGATGCCGCTGGCCATGAAGTAGTGGCGCTTGTAGCGCAGGGTGCAGACCAGTTCCGTGGCCAAGGCTTCGTTGAGCAGGTTCAGGATCTTGTCCCGGTCGGCGCTGTAGCCTTCGGTCACGGCGCCTTGCTCGACATGTTGTCGGGCACGCTCGCGCAGGGTCCGGACATCGGTCAGTTCAATAGCGTTCATGTTCATCTCCGAAAGGATCAGGGGGGGCACGGTGTGTCAGGGAGGGCTCACGCGCCGTGTACAGCCTCGCGGTCCTCTTCTCGTTGCTTGCACGTCTTGAAGCCCTTGGCGTCGACATGACCGGTGGCGTCGAAGCGCACGTAGTAGGGCTGCTGGTGGCCATCGCGATTGAGGATGTAGTCGTTGCAGGTGCCGCCGTGGGGCAGGTCAGTGGCGTTCGACGGGCTGCCGCCAATGGCGATGACCTTCTGCATGGTCATGCCCTTCTCCACCTGCTTGACCAGCGGCTCGTCGCGGTAGGTGACGTAATCCACCGGGTTTTCCGGGTGGCTGCCGCAGGCGGCCAGCGCCGCGCTTGCCAACAGGATGGCCAGGGTCTGTCTGTACATGGTCCGGCTCCTTGCTCAGGGGGTGTTCTGGTTTGAACCGCACGCCGGCCCAGGAGTTCGATTGCGATGCCAGGGCGCGGCCTTGTAGTGTTGGCTCAACGACTCAGACAGAGGGGGCAGGGAATGAGCCAGGAACTGGCCACGCGTTACCCGTTGGTGCTGGTGCCGGGCATGCTCGGCTTCGTGCGGGTGCTGCTCTATCCCTACTGGTTCGGTATCGTTCCGGCCTTGCGCCGGGGTGGCGCGCAGGTTTTTGCGGTTCAGGTCTCGCCGCTGCACTCCAGCGAGCTGCGTGGCGAGCAACTGCTGGAGATCATCGAGGACATCTGCAGGCGCACCGGGGCTGCGCGGGTCAACCTGATCGGCCATAGCCAAGGCGCCCTCAGCGCACGCTATGCCGCCGCGAAGCGGCCGGACCGAGTCGCTTCGGTGACCTCGGTTGCAGGGCCCAATCGAGGTTCGGAGCTGGCCGATTACCTGGAGCGCAAGGCCCCGGGCGACTCACCTCAGGGGCGGATACTCAAGGCGGTGCTGCATGGCCTGGCGCTGCTGCTGGTCTGGCTGGAAACCGGCTGGCGCCGGGACCCGTTGCCGATCGATGTGCATGCCTCGCACCAGTCCTTCACCAGCGCCGGAGTGGCCCGCTTCAACCAGGTTTATCCACAGGGCCTGCCGACCACCTGGGGCGGGCAGGGCGATGTCGAGGTCAATGGCGTGCGCTACTACTCCTGGTCCGGCACCTTGCAGCCGGGCCGCACCGATCAGGGGCGCAATCGCTTCGACGGCAGCAACCGCTTCTGCCGTCTGTTCGCCCGCACGTTCGAGCGCGAGAAGGGTCAATGCGACGGCATGGTCGGGCGATACAGCTCGCACCTGGGCCAGGTGATCGGTGACGACTACCCGCTGGATCACCTAGACATCGTCAATCAGTCTCTCGGCGCGGTGGGCAAGGGCGCCGACCCGGTGCGCCTGTTCACCGAGCACGCCGCCCGCCTCAAGGCTGCGGGGCTGTAGCGATGCGGCGCAGGGGCGTGGTCCAGCGTTCGGCCAACAGTACGCCCAGCAATGTCAGCAGGCCGCCATACAGGTGATAGCTGGCCAGGTGTTCGTCCAGCACCACGGCGGCGATCACCGCCGTCACCACCGGCAGCAGGTTGAAGAACAGCGTGGTGCGGCTTGGCCCCAGTCGATGCACGGCCTGCATCCAGACCCGTGGCGCCACCATCGAGGCCAGCACGCAGGCGTACAGCACCAGGCCGATATTCTGGGCGTTCAGCCCGGTTTTTGGAGACAGCAGGAACAACGGCAGCAGCACGATGATCGCCACCAGCACCTGCAAGTACAGCAACTGCATAGCGGGCAGGCGCAGTTGCCATTTCTTCAGCAGGAAGCTGTATAGCGCGTAGGCGAAGGTGGCCACCAGCATCAGCAGGTCGCCGCTGTTCAGGCCTTGCTGCAGGAGGGCTGCGGGCTGGCCGGCCGAGACCACCTCCAGTACGCCGATGAACGACACCACTGCACCGAACAGCGCGCCGAAGGTCAGGCGCTGCCCGAGCCAGGCGATGGCCAGTGCCAGGGACATCAACGGCATCAACGAGAGGATGATGCCCATGTTGGTGGCGCTGGTGATGCCGGCGGCGAAGTACGCCAGGCTCTGGTACATGGCCATGCCCAGCACGCCGAGGATGAAGATCTTGCCCAGGTGCGGGGCGATCGCAGCGCGATTGCGCAAGACCTGAGGCAGCAGGAACGGTGTGAACAGAAGGCCTGCCAACAACCAGCGGTAGAAGCCGATCTCGGCGGGGAAGATCGCTCCGGCCGAGAGCTTGGTGACCACTGTATTACCAGCCCAGATGAGGATGGCCAGCAGGGGAAATGCATAATTCATGAAGCGCAGAGTCTCTAAGGGTGTTGCAGAAATTCGGGGCTGCCTGGCACGCCTTCGCGGGGAAACCCACTCCCGCAGGGCCGGCGTTGTACCTGTAGGAACGGGTCGACCCGCGAGACGGTGCAAGCCAGTCCCAAGCTGGCATCCATTATCCGCTGTCTGTCTGTAAGCCTATACTCGTATCCAGACAACCCACCCCTCGAAGCTGCCAACATGGTTCGCAAATACCTCGACATCCCTGCTTTCGAGCAACTCCCCGCTCCGGTGTACTTTCGCTACGACGAATTCGGCGCTGACACCCACAGCGCTGCGCATCGCCACACCTGGGGCCAGCTCAACTACGCGTCCCATGGCGTCATGCACCTGGATGTGGATGGCCAGCGTTTCGTCTCGCCACCCCATTACGCCGTGTGGGTGCCGCCGGGAACCGAGCACGGCTGCTACAACCCCCAGGCCATCGTCTATCGCTCGGTGTACCTGGCCAGCGAGCTGTGTCAGGGCCTGCCTCAACAGGCCTGCACCCTGGTGATCAGCGACATCCTCAAGGCCATCCTCGGTGATTTCGCCGCGCGAGACGTCACGGTGGCCCAGGATGAACGCGACCTGCGTCTGGTCCAGGTGTTGCTCGATCAGTTGCACTTGGCGCCGACCCAGGCCTGCTACCTGCCGTTCGCCCGCAGCGAGGGCCTGCGCCAGGTGCTTGAGGCCTTGCACGCCGAGCCTGGCGACAACCGTCCGCTGGCCGACTGGGCTGCCCTGGTGCACGTCAGCGAGCGCACCTTGGCGCGCCAGTTCCTGCGTGAGCTGGGGATCAGCTTCGGTGAATGGCGCTTGCGCCTGCGCTTTCTGCGCGCCATCGAGGCGCTGGAGGCGGGTCTGTCGATCCAGTCCATCGCCTTCGACCTCGGCTACAGCACCGCCTCGGCATTCATCGCCATGTTCCAGCGCCAGGCCCGCTGCACCCCTGAGCAGTACCGCCGGCGGGCGCGCACGCCCTGAGTTGGCCGGGAAAAAACTTGGCTACACTCTGCTCGACGACCACGCATGCAGCGTGGAGACAAGGAGATCGCTTCATGAAAATGCTGCACGTGCCTTTGCTGGTGTTGGGCGTGTTGATCAGTGCCCAGAGCTTCGCAGCCACCGCACAACAGGAGAAAATGACCACCTGCAATGCCCAGGCCTCGGAGAAGGCCCTCAAGGGCGACGAGCGCAAGGCCTTCATGAGTGCCTGTCTCAAAGCCAAGCCCGCCACCCAGCAGGAAAAGATGAAAACCTGCAACGCCGATGCCAGCGCCAAGGCGCTCAAGGGAGACGAACGCAAAGCCTTCATGAGCGATTGCCTGAAGAAGAAATGACCTGCGCCTATGTTTGTCTGGCGAAGGCTGGCAGACTGCGGCTCTTTCCTGTTGTCCGCCGTTGAGGCTGTATGACCTTCACCCCTCGCCAGATCACCCTGGCCAGCTGGATCATCGTGTTTGCCGGCCTGCTGCTGGTGCTGCCCCTGAAGTTGTTGCCCAGCCTGCTGGCAGGCTTGCTGGTGTTCGAGTTGGTCAACATGCTCACGCCGCGCCTGCAGCCGGTGATCGCCGGGCAGCGCGCGCGCTGGCTCGCTGTGGCACTGCTGGGCACGCTGGTGGTCAGCACCTTGACGCTGCTGATCGCCGGTGCCTTCAGCTTCCTGCTGCACGAGGCGGAGAACCCCGGCGCCTCGCTGGACAAGTTCATGGCCTTGGTGGAGCGCGCCCGCAGCCAACTGCCGCCGTTCATCGAAGGTTACCTGCCGGCCAGTGCCGCGGAGTTCAAGGTAGCCATCGGCGACTGGCTCAAGAGTCACCTGGGTGAGCTGCAACTGGTGGGCAAGGGCATGGCGCACATGTTCGTCACCTTGCTGATCGGCATGATCCTGGGCGCCATCGTGGCCTTGCAGCGCATCCCTGACATCTCCCGACGCAAACCCCTGGCCGCAGCGCTGTTCGAGCGCCTGAGCCTGCTGGTGCAGGCGTTTCGCAACATCGTCTTTGCACAGATCAAGATTTCCCTGCTCAACACCGTCTTCACCGGCATCTTCCTGGCCGTGGTGCTGCCGCTGTTCGGGGTGCATCTGCCGTTGACCAAGACCCTGATCGTGCTGACCTTCCTGCTGGGGCTGCTGCCGGTAATCGGCAACCTGATGTCCAACACCCTGATCACCATCGTCGGGTTGTCGTTGTCGATCTGGGTGGCGGTGGCGGCGTTGGGCTACCTGATCGTCATCCACAAGGTCGAGTACTTCCTCAACGCGCGGATCGTGGGCGGGCAGATCAGTGCCAAGTCGTGGGAATTGCTGCTGGCGATGCTGGTGTTCGAGGCAGCGTTCGGCTTGCCAGGCGTCGTAGCGGGGCCGATCTACTACGCGTACCTGAAGAGCGAGCTGAAGCGGGCGGAACTGGTCTGAATATCGCCTCAAGCCTGTGCCCGCCCCTTCGCGGGTAAACCCGCCACAAGGATCACCGCAAGCCCCAAGGGTCAGATTGGTGTCCAACTTCTTGGGGGCAGTCCACCCTGTGGGGGCGGGTTCACCCGCGAAAAGGCCAGTACAGGCAGGAGAGCGCTGTCAGGCTGCGCCGTAGCGCTTGCGCGCCTCGATCGCCAGCCCGCTGCCGATGCTGCCAAAGATGTTGCCTTCCACATGGCGGGCGTTGGGCAGCATGGCCGCCACGCTGTTGCGCAGCGCCGGAATGCCGCTGGAACCACCGGTGAAGAACACCGTGTCCACCTGGCCTTCGCTCACGCCTGCCTTGTTCAGCAGTTCGGTGACGCTCCCGCGCACGCGCCCAAGAAGGCCTTCGATGGCATCCTCGAACAGTGGGCGGGTCAGGTCCACGGCCAGCTCCGGCTCGATGCGGCCCAGGTCGAGGCGACGGCTGTCCTGGTGGGTCAGCTCGATCTTGCTGGCTTCCACTTCCATCGCCAGCCAGTGGCCGGCGCGCTCTTCGATCAGCTTGAACAAGCGGTCGATGCCCAGGGTGTCTTCGATGTCGTAGCGCATGCTGCCCAGAGCCAGCTGGGATTTCTGCGAGTACAGCGCGTTGATGGTGTGCCAGGTGGCCAGGTTCAGGTGATAGCTGGTGGGCATCAAGGCCTGGCTTTTCATTCGGCTGCCATAGCCGAACAGCGGCATCACGCCCTGCAGGCTCAGTTGCTTGTCGAAATCCGTTCCGCCGATGTGCACGCCACCGGTGGCAAGGATGTCGCTCTGGCGTTCAGCCACCAAATGGCGCTCCGGCGACAGGCGGATCAGGGTGAAGTCCGAGGTACCACCGCCGATGTCGACGATCAGCACCAGCTCTTCGCGGCTGATACCGGATTCATAGTCGAAGGCCGCGGCAATCGGCTCGTACTGGAACGACACTTCCTTGAAGCCGATCTTGCGCGCCACCTCGGCCAAGGTGTCCTCGGCCTCTTGGTCGGCGGCCGGGTCTTCGTCGACGAAGAACACCGGGCGGCCCAGCACCACTTCGTCGAAGTTGCGCCCGGCATTGGCCTCGGCGCGCTTTTTCAGCTCGCCGATGAACATGCCCAGCAGGTCCTTGAACGGCAGGGCGGTGCCCAGCACGCTGGTGTCATGTTTGATCAGCTTGGAGCCGAGCAGGCTCTTGAGCGAGCGCATCAGGCGCCCTTCGTAGCCTTCCAGGTATTCGTGCAGGGCCAGGCGGCCGTAGACCGGGCGACGCTCCTCGATGTTGAAGAACACCACCGAAGGCAGGGTGATCTTGCCGTCTTCCAGGGCAATCAGCGATTCCACGCCGGGGCGGTGCCAGCCGACCGTGGAGTTGGAGGTGCCGAAGTCGATGCCGCAGGCACGGGCCGGGGATACGTCAGACATGGGGAGGAGCTTCCGGAGGTAAAACGGCCGCGCAGTTTATGCCAGTGGCCGGCTAAATCAAGACCGGTCGTCTGCTCTGGAACAACCCCAGGCGAACCTTGAAAGGCTATGCTTGACCCCAATCTTCAGAAACATCGTAAAAATTCCCAACGGTGATCCCTTAGATGGACTTCAAAGACTATTACAAGATACTCGGCGTCGAGCCCACGGCGGACGAAAAGGCGATCAAGACCGCCTACCGCAAGCTCGCCCGCAAGTATCACCCCGATGTCAGCAAAGAGCGTGACGCCGAGGAAAAATTCAAAGAGGCCAACGAGGCCTACGAAGTGCTGGGCGACGCTCAGAAGCGCGCCGAGTTCGACGAGATCCGCAAGTACGGCGGCCAGCATGGGCGCCCGTTCCAGGCGCCTCCAGGCTGGGAAAGCCGGGGCGGTGGCGGCGGTGGCTTCGAGGGCGGGGACTTCTCCGATTTCTTCAGCTCGATCTTCGGGGGCCGGGGCGGCAATCCGTTCGGCCGTGGTCAGCAGCAGCGCAGCGCGGGCAGACGAGGGCAGGACGTGGAGCTGGAACTGGCGATCTTCCTCGAAGAAACCCTGAGCAAGGAATCCAAGCAGATCAGCTTCCAGGTGCCGCAGACCAACGCCATGGGCCAGCGCACCGGGTTCACCACCAAGACCCTCAACGTCAAGATCCCGGCCGGGGTGACGGACGGCGAGCGCATCCGCCTCAAGGGCCAGGGTGCGCCCGGTGTCGGGGGCGGCGCCAATGGCGACCTGTTCCTGACCATCCGCATGGCACCCCACCCGCTGTTCGATGTCGAAGGCCATGACCTGATCATCACCGTGCCCCTCGCACCCTGGGAGGCGGCATTGGGCGCCAAGGTGGCGGTGCCGACCCTGACCGGCAAGATCAACCTGACCATCCGCCCCGACAGCCAGAGCGGCCAGCGCCTGCGGGTCAAGGGCATGGGCCTTGCCAACAAGCAGGGCGAGCGTGGCGATCTCTATGCCCAGCTCAAGGTGGTCATGCCCAGCCAGTCGGATGCGGCCACGCGTGAACTCTGGACCAAGCTTTCCGAGAAAGCCGCGTTCAACCCGAGGACTCAATGGAGTAGTTGATCATGAGCAGCACCCTGATCGTTCAACTGGACATGCGAACCCTCTGCCAGGAAGCCGACATCACGGCTGACTGCGTGATCGAAATCGTCGAGCACGGCATCGTTGAACCGTCGGGACGAACACCCGAGGACTGGTTGTTCGACGATCAGGCGCCCTTGCTGGCCAGACGGGCGGTAAAACTGCACCAGGACCTGGAGCTGGAATGGGAAGGGGTGGCCCTGGCGCTGGAGTTGCTGGAGGAGGTGCAGCAACTGCGTAGCGAGAACAGCATGCTGCGTCAGCGATTGGGCCGATTCATACACCTTTGAGCGCCGAGTAGGTCATTCGCAGGTAAACACGCGCCGCGCAAACCTTGTGGAGCGGGTTTACCCGCGAATCGGCCAGCATCGACAGCACCGATCAGGCGCTTGGCTCAGCCCCCGGGTTGAGCATCAACTGCATGAAGGTCAGGTCCAGCCAGCGCCCGAACTTCACCCCCACCTGCGGCATTTGCCCGGTCACCACGAACCCCAGCCGTTCGTGCAGGCGAACCGACGCTCCATTGCCACTCTCGATGGCGGCGACCATCACATGCTTGTCGCACGCTCGCGCCCGCTCGATTAGGGCGCTCATCAACGCAGGCCCCAAGCCCTTGCCGCGCTGGTCGCCACGGATATAGACCGAGTGCTCGACCGTGTGGCGAAAGCCTTCAAAGGGGCGCCAGTCACCGAATGAGGCGTAGCCCAGCACGCCACTGTCATCCACAGCTACCAGGATCGGGTAGCCCTGCTGAGCACGCGCCTCGAACCAGGCCTGGCGGTTGGCCAGGTCCACAGGCGTCTCGTTCCAGATCGCCGTGGTGTTGCGCACGGCATCGTTGTAGATCTCGAGGATGCCGGGGACGTCGGTCGGCAGGGCGTCGCGGATTTCAGGGGTCATGACAGTGGCTCGCAAGGGTCGGTACTCAGGCCAGGAGAGTTCAGCTGTCCTGGGTGTCTCGCACGGCAGTGCGCGGGTGACGTTTGCTACGCACCAACTGGTAGGTGGCGATGAGGATGAGGAACCACACCGGCGTGACAATCAACGCCTTGCGGGTGTCGTCCTCCAGGCTCAACAGCACCAGGATGAAGGCAAAGAACGTCAGGCATACATAGCACATCAACCGCCCGCCGGGCATCTTGTACTTCGAGGCCTGGTGCAGCGCGGGACGGTGCTTGCGGTAGTTCAGGTACGACAGCAGGATCAGCGTCCAGACGAACATGAACAGCAACGCCGAGACCGTGGTGACCAGGGTGAATGCCTCGACCAGATCGGGGATCACGTAGATCAGCGCGGCGCCCAGCAGCAGGCAGGCGCAGGAGAAATACAGGCCGTTGGCCGGCACGGCGCGGCGCGACAGCCTCTCGAACGCCTTGGGCGCATCGCCTTCCTGGGACAGGCCATAGAGCATGCGGCTGGTGGAGAACACACCGCTGTTGGCCGAGGAGGCGGCAGAGGTCAGCACCACGAAGTTGATGATGCTCGCCGCCGCAGGCAAACCGGCCAGGACGAACAGCTCGACGAACGGGCTCTTGCCCGGCACCACGTCGCGCCACGGCGTGACGGCCATGATGGCGATCAGCGCCAACACGTAGAACACGATGATCCGCACCGGAATCGAGTTGATCGCCCGCGGCAGGGTGCGCTCGGGGTTCTTCGCCTCGGCCGCGGTGGTCCCCACCAGTTCGATGCCGACGAACGCGAACACGGCGATCTGGAAACCGGCGAAAAAGCCCATCAGGCCATGGGGGAACATGCCGCCGTCGTTCCACAGGTTGGCCAGTTGCGCGGTACGCCCGGCCGGCGATTCGAAGCCGGTGATGACCATGTACAGGCCGGTGGCGACCAGCCCGAGGATGGCGACGATCTTGATCATCGCGAACCAGAACTCGACCTCGCCGAACATCTTCACCGTGATCAGGTTCAGCGACAGCAGCACGCCGACGCAGACCAGCGCCGGTATCCACTGAGGCAGGTCGGGGAACCAGAACTGCGAATAGGCAGCGATGGCGATCACATCGGCGATGCCGGTGATCACCCAGCAGAACCAGTAGGTCCAGCCGGTGAAGTAGCCGGCCCAAGGGCCGAGCAGGTCGGCGGAGAAATCGATGAACGACTTGTAGTTGAGGTTCGACAGCAGCAGTTCGCCCATGGCGCGCATGACGAAAAACAGCATGAAACCGATGATCATGTAGACGAAGATGATCGACGGCCCCGCGAGGCTGATGGTCTTGCCCGAACCCATGAACAGGCCCGTGCCGATGGCGCCACCGATGGCGATCAACTGGATGTGGCGGTTGGTCAGGTTGCGTTGCAGATGCGAGTCGTCTGCGGGCGTGGAGGAGGTCCGGGTCATGGGCTGCATTCCATTGAGGGGTCAGTCTTCTTGTGGGGAAGCCAAGTAGGCTAACACGCGCGTTCCAGTCCAGGGGCGTGGCAGATCGCCTCGATTTTTGTGTAGCAGTGTGCCGCCTGTACCGCCCCTGTTCGCGGGTAAACCCGCGCCCATAGAGGATCACTGAAATTCTGTGGGAGATTCTATGGTGCTGGACAATCTCGAATCGCCTTCGGTTGGTATTTCTTGACACGGCTCAGCCGTGCAAATACCCGCCCAGGCTTCGTCGGCTTCCACCGGAATTGCACTGCTCTCAAGACTTGCGCAATCCCTGTGGGAGCGGGTTTACCCGCGAAGAAGGCACCACAGAACAAGGCCAAGCGTCGACCTGACAATCGGCGCAAACACGTGTAGGCGCTGGCGAAGCCTGCGATGGGCTGCGCAGCAGCCCCGTGGGATTTCAGGTCGGCAGCACGCCTCGGGCGCGGGAGAGGGTCAGGGCGAGGTCTTCGATCATGTCTTCCTGGCCGCCTACGGTGCCTCGGCGGCCTAGCTCGACCAACAGCTCGCGGGCAGAGATGCCGTACTTGAGCTCCGCACGTTTGGCGAACAACAGGAACGGCTTGCGCAGCGGGGGTGAGTTGGGCTTGAGCTTTCAGGTTGTGTGAATATCCGGTTTGGTGGTGGCGCCACTGGCGCTTTTCGCCTTTACGGCGACCTACTTTTGCTCTTGGGCAAAAGTAGGCAAAAGCCGCTGGCTCCCACATCCGGCCCCTGCGCTGCGCGCCGGGATTCCCTCGTTGCGGTGTCTTGCGGGGCTTCGCGGCCTCCGGCTGGCTGCGCCAGCCTCCATCTCGCGACTTCGGCTCTCGCCGAAAGGCGCTATGCGCCTGCCCCTCCAGACACCTCCACTCGGCCTCCTGAGGTCGCGATTGGTGGTGCCTGTTCCATCGCGCATCAACGGCAACGGCAAATAAGCTAATTATTTGTTGACAGTTCCGGCCTATTCGCGGGTAAACCCGCAGGTCAGCGCCGGGGCTCAGCCGTGCAAATACCAGCCCTGGCGCAGTTCCCACAGACACAGCGGTGTTGTTGAGAACACCGGAGAACCTGGGGGCGGGTCTACCCGCGAAAGAGGCGGCACAGACAACGCAGTCTTCAAGCCCCGGCCAGGACCCGTCGGCGCACGACCAGGCTGTCGACCAGCCACATCACGACCATCGAGGCACCCACCAGCGGGAAGGCCACGCCCAGCACCAGCATCACCACGGTGGCGGTTTTCCAGCGGGGCAGGTCGTGGCGCAGTGGCGGCACACCCAGGCCACCGGTCGGGCGGCGCTTCCACCACATCACCAGCCCGCTCACCGAACCCAGCAGGATCATCAGGCACACCACCAGGATGATCGCCTGGTTCAGCGGTCCGAACATCTTGCCTTCATGCAGCATCACGCCCAGCTCGGTGGCGCGGGCGACCGGGCTGTAGTCCTGCCAGCGCACGTCGGCCAGTACCTGACCGGTGTATTGGTCCACATGCAGGGTGGCGTCGTTGCGCGGGTCATCGGCGAACACCGCGATGGTGAACACACCGCTTGCCGTGGTCGGCAGGGTGATGCTGTAGCCCGGTTCGACCTGGCGCGTGGTGGCCAGGTCCTCGACCTGCTGCAGGCTCACCTGCGGCGCAGCCGGTGCGCTGGACAGGTCGTGGTGGGCGCCATGTTCGGCATGGGCGCCGGAGACCGGCATCGGCGTGTTCTCCAGCGCCCAGGGTACGGTCTGGCGGTGGGCGTTGTTCAGCGCGCCGGCCTGCTGGTCGGACGTGGGCACGTCGTTCCACATGGCCGCCGGGAAGCGGTTCCACAGATCGGCGTACTGCTTGCCCCATAGGCCTGTCCAGGTCATGCCGCTGAGCAGCATCAGCAACAACAGCAGCGAGCCCCAGAAGCCGCTGACCGCATGCAGGTCACGCCAGAACACCCTGCCTCGGGCCGACAGGCGCGGCCACAGCACGCCCGCGCTGCTGCGCCCACGCGGCCACCACAGGTACAGGCCGGACACCACCAGCACGATGCCCCAACCGGCGGCCAGCTCCACCAGGCGATCGCCCACGGTGCCGACCATCAGCTCACCGTGCAGGGCCCGGGCCACGGCCTGCAGGTTGTCCTTGGCGTCCTGCTCGCCCAGTACCTTGGCGCTGTACGGGTCGATGAACACGTTCAGTTCGCGCCCGCCGTCGTGTACCACGAACTGGGCGCTGCGCTCGGCATTGACCGGCGGCAGGTACTGGCCCACGTGACCCTGTGGATAAGCCTGGCGCACCTGGGCCAGGAGGGTGTCGGCGTCCTGCCGGTGATGGCCGGCCTCGACCACCATCAGGTCGCGGTACAGCAACGGGTCGAGCTGTGGCTTGAACAGGTAGATGATCCCGGTGATCGCCAGCAGGATCATGAAAGGCGCGACGAACAGCCCGGCATAGAAATGCCAGCGCCACGCCAGGTTGTAGAAGGAGATGCGTTGTCCGCTCATGGGGAGCCTCCAGGTGACCAGGTTGGGCGCGGTGACCGCCGCGCCCTGTTTGTTGTTGTCAGAAGCTGATGTCGACCTTGGTCCAGAAGGTCCTGCCTGGCTCGTTCACCGGCTGTGGGTCCGTGGCCGGATAGCCAAACCCGGCATTCCCGGCCAGGTTCAAGTGCTCGGCGTAGGTCTTGTCGAACAGGTTGTCGACGCCTGCGCTGAGCTTGAGGTTGCGGCTGACCTTGTAGGCGCCGTTGAGCGAGAACACACCGAAACCTGCGCTCTTCTCGTAATCCTTGCCGACCACGTTGCCCTGGTTCTCGGCGATGCGATTTTGCTCTGCCACCAGGCGCCACAAGGCCCCGACGCTCCACAGATCACGGCTGTAGGTCAGCCCCAGACGGCTTTCCAACGGCGGCATCTGCGGCAGGGCCTTGCCGTCGCTGCTGTTCTTGCCCCAGGCATAGGCCAGGGTGGCGTCGGCCTTCCAGTTCTCGGTCAGCCTGTAGGCTGCGCCGAGCTCGCCGCCCATGATGCGGGCATCGATGTTCTGGGCCTGAGAGCTCATGCCTCGGTAGTCGAACAGGATGTAGTCGCGGATCTGCCCGACATAGCCGGACGCCCAGGCTTCCAGACGTTCGTCTTGGTACTGGATGCCGAAATCCACCTGGGTGGTTTTTTCCGGCTTGATGCCATCGAAGGCGTTGGCTGCACCGGCTGGCGCCAGCTTGGGCGAGAACAGCTCCCAGTAGTCGGGGAAGCGCTGGGCATGACCCAGGCCGACGTAGGTGGTCGCCGGAATCATCGCCAGGTCGTGCTCGTAGCGCACGAAGCCGCTGGGCAGGGTATCGGCGCGGGTATCGCCCTCGGTGGGGCTGCCTTGGCGAAAATCACGGGCCGAGGCGCGGTCGAGGCGGGCGCCGGTGACCAGGCGATCGTTCCCGGTGGCGTACCAGGTCAGTTCGCTGAACACGCCATAGTTGTGGAAATCGGCGTCCTTGGTCCACGGTTGGCCTTTGTGCGCATCGATGCCCATGCCACCGCGTTTGCGGTGTTCGTTGGTCTGCGCGTCGAGGCCACTGATCAATTGCACATCGGCCCAGCGCCAGGTGGCTTTGATCCGGGCACCCAGGGTGCGGCGGTCGACATTGCTGACCATGGGCATGCCCATCATGCCGCTGCCTGAAGGCGTGCGCAGGCTGTAGTTGTCCATCACGTGGTCGGCGTAGTTGTAGTAGACCTGCGCCTCGACCTTGTCGAGCACCTCGCCGAGGTTGGATTTCTCGAAGCGCAGGCCCAGGCTCTCGCGCTTGAACTGCGAGCCGTCCATGCCACGTCCGGCATAGCGGGCCTCGCCGTCGCCCTTGCCGGCGGTCAGCTCCAGCAGTGTGTCGGCGTCCGGGGTCCAGCCCAGGGCCACATCGCCGTTCCACTTGTCCCAGCGTGACGGCACGGTGTCGCCGTTGCCGTCGTCGTAGTCATCCGAGCGCGACTGGTTGCCGACGAAGCGGGCATAGCCTTGGCTGTTGCCAGCGGCGGCGTCGAGCACTTTGTCGAAACGGCCATTGGAGCCGCCCAGCAGGCTGGCGTTGACCCGGCTGCCGAGCGCGCCGAAGGATTCGGGGTCGCGGTCGAAGAGGATGGTCCCGGCTGAGCCGCCGGGGCCCCAGATCACGCTTTGCGGGCCCTTGATCACGGTGAGGCGGTCGTAGGTTTCCGGTGAGATGTACGAAGTGGGTGCATCCATGCGGTTGGGGCAGGCGCCGAGCATCACGCCACCGTTGGTGAGGATGTTCAGGCGCGAGCCGAACATGCCGCGCAGCACCGGGTCGCCGTTGGTGCCACCGGAGCGGATCGCCGAGAAGCCGGGGATGGTCTTGAGGTAATCGGCGCCATCGCTGGCCGGCACCGGCTGACGTGGATCCTTGGGGTTGGTGACCACGGTAAGCGGTGAGCTTGGAGCAATGGCGGTGATGACCGTCGGGCTCAGCTCGGCCTGCTCGTGCGCATGACCGTCATGGCCGGTTTCGACGGCCAGGGCCAGTGGCGTGAGCAGCGAGCCGCAGAGCGCGGCGATCGTTCCCCGCAGGGAAAGGGCAAAAACAGGGGTACAGCCAGACATAGTGATTCCAGTCGATCAGTCAGGGGAAAGCGCGAAGCCTCCTGGCTTCGTGCGATAGCGTTGTGTTCAGGCGCTGATCGAGGTGGGTGGCGCGCGGCTGCGCGCGCCAGGGAACACGGCCTGCCGGGCGTGGCCCTGATGGGGCGGGGTGGGGCGCAGAGCAGGAGGAAGGACGACGCTGGCACTGAGCGGGCTGAGGGTTTGGGGCAGCGCCGGGCAATTGAACAGCAGGGTGCAGTAGCCGCACTTTTCCCAGGCCACATGCAACTGGCCGTCGTTGTGGCCGTGATGGCTTGCACCGTGGTCGTGGCCAGCCGCCATGGGCATGTCCATCGGCATGGACATGTTCATGTTGGCGTGATGATCCATCGGCATCGACTGGGAAACCAGTGGGCCGATGAAGATCATCCACATGGCGAACAGGCTCAGCCAGCCGCCACCCAGGCGCCTGAGGTCAGGGCGGGTGGAGCGGGTGAACCGATCGCGCGGCAGGCTCATGGCGAGCGCCTGTCAGCGGTCAGTGCGTATGGGCCTGGCCTTGCTGGTCGGCGGGCGGCTGCTTTTGCACGGCCACCTCGACGGTGATGTCGCCGGCCTTCTCGAAGTGCAGGGTCAGCGGGAAGCGCTTGCCGTCGGTGAGCAGACTGCGGTCCTTGGGCTGCATCAGCATCACATGGTAGGCGCTGGGGGCGAAGGTCAGGTTCTTGCCGGCCGGGACGGCCAAGCTGGGCACCTGTTGCATCTTCATCAGGCCGTCGGCGGTCTTGGCGTGCTCGTGCAACTGGGCGTCGTCGGTGATGGGGCTATCGACCGAGAGCAGGCGGTCGTCCTGCTGGCCGTTGTTGTGAACGACGAAGTAGGCCGCGACGTTGGGTGCATTGGGCGGCAGCTCCAACGACCAGGGATGGGCGATGTGCAGGTCGCCGACGGTGTATTCGTGGGCGTTGGCGAAAGCGCCGGGCAGCAGCAGGGCGGCCAGGACGAGGGCTTGCTTGAGCATGGTGAGTCTCCGATCTGTTCAGGTGCAGGCAGACAGCGTAGCGAACTCAAACGTGCGGAGAGGCTCGGGGATTGAGCGCCGGCCATAGCTGGCGCGGCGTGGGTGTGTAGGCGGCGGGTGGCGCCAGGCGACTGCCGAGCAGCAGCGGAGGGTTGTGCAACTGCGGCGGGTAGCCGGGCAGTGCCAGCAGGGGGGTGGCGCCCGAGCAGCACCAGCAGTTCATCAGGCTGGCGGTGTCGTCGCTCTGTGGCCCCAGGTCGATCTTGGCCAGCGCCTGGACGTCGACCTTGCCTTTGTTCGCCATGCTCGAACAGAAAGCCCCCCACAGCAGCTGCTGCGCCGGGCTCTTGGGCGCGGCGGAGGACAGCGGCATGGCCAGCAGGTTGAACAGCACTGCAAGGCAGGCTATCCAGGCAATGTGCCGACGTGGGGGCATGGGAGAGATCCGGTCAGGAATCAGGTGGCTATTGTACGGGCGAGTATAGGTAAAAATGCCGGGGTGCGGTGAAGTGCCGCAGGTGAGCGGGGGTAGGGCCGTTTCACTCTGTAGTCTTCGCGGGTAAACCCGTTCCTACAAGGCGCGCTGTGGCCCTCTGGGAACGGGTTTACCTGCGAATAGGGCGGTCAGGCTTTGTTGCGGCCCAGCAGTCCGCGCACGGTCTCCTGCAGGTCGGCTGGCAGTACCACCACCTTGGCGTTGTCGCTGCCGGCCAGGGTCTCCATGGCTCCGATGTAGCGCTCGCCCAACAGGTACATCGCCGGGGTGGTCTCGCTGCCCACCGCGTCCTTGACCAGGGCGATGGCACGGGCCGAGGCCTCGGCCAGGTTGATCTGAGCCTCTGCGTCCAGTTTGGCGGCCTGCAGCCGCGCTTCGGCCTCGAGAATCGCCGCCTGCTTGGCACCTTCGGCGCGGGTCACGTCGGCCTTGCGCTCGCGCTCGGCGGCGGCCTGGCGCTCCATGGCGCTCTGCATGTTCTCCGAGGGCTTGATGTCCTGAATCTCGACGGAGCGTACGGTCACGCCCCAGTCCTCGGTCTGCTCGGACATGGCCTCGCGCAGGCGTGCCTTGATCTGCTCGCGGCTGGACAGCGCTTCGTCCAGGTCCATGGCGCCGACGATGGCGCGCAGCGAGGTCATGGTCAGGCTGGTGACGGCGAAGGAGAAGTTCTGTACGCCGTACGCGGCTTTCTGTGGATCGACCACTTTGGCGAAGCACAAGGCATTGGCGACGATCACCGCGTTGTCGCGGGTGATGATTTCCTGCTGCTGGACGTCGAGGATAATGTCCTTGGTCGGCAGGCGATAGGCGACTACGTCCATGTAGGGGATGACGATGTTCAGGCCCGGCTTGAGGGTGCTGTGGTAGCGGCCCAGGCGCTCGACGATCCATTCCTCGCCCTGGGGCACGATGCGCACGCCCTTGAAGAGCGTGACGAGGACGAACAGCGCGAGGGCGGCGACGACGATGAGACTGGTCATGTTGCGAACTTCCTTTTAATGCAGGTCAGGCCCGAACGACGCGGGCGGTGTTGCCTTCGATGGCGGTGAGGCGTACGCGCTCGCCGGATGGGATTTCGCTGTCAGCGATGCAGGTCCACTCTTCATTGCCGAGGATCGGCTTTTGGAAGCGTACGCGGCCTTTCTGGAATTCCGACACGCTGGCCGTCAGCAGGCCGACTTCACCGATCACGCTGTCCGCAGTCCAGCGTACGTCCGGTGTCTTGCGGCGAAACAGCTTGAACCACACGGCGGTGGTGACCGACGAGAGCAGCACCCAGAGCAGCACCTGCATGTCCAGTTGCAGGCTCGGCGCCAGGAAGGCGATGGCCGACACCAGCACGGCGCCGATGCCGAACCAGAGGATGAAGAAGGTGGGCAGGAGCAGTTCCAGCAGGACCAAGGCAACGCCAAAGACGAGCCAGATCCACCATTGCATTTCCATATGGGTAGAGCCTTCCGTTTAAAGGGGAGAGTTTACGGCGCCGTACTGGCATGGACCAGTCAATATCGTGAGCCCCAGTGGCTAGCCGCATTTCAAATCATGGGTGACAACCAATCTTTCACACGCAATCCAGGGACCCGTTGGAACTCTCGTAGATTGTTGCTGATCAGCACCAGCCCAAGTGCGCGGGCATGGCCGGCTTTAGGTTCAGGGGAGTATATGTCAATGGGATATACGCTCCGCCGTTGGGCATCAAAAACCCAGCGCAGCCAATAATTCCCCCACTTGATCGAACACCCGATCCACCGCTGGCAACACCGGCCGCTTGAGGATCAGCACCGGCACGCCGCGTGCCCTGGCCACCTCCAGCTTGGGCTCGGTGGCGCTGCTGCCGCTGTTCTTGCTCACCAGGACATCGATCCGGCGTCGCTCGAACAGGGCGCGTTCGTCCGCCAGGTTGAACGGCCCACGGGCGCCGATCACTTCGCAGCGCGCGTTGCCGGGGCAGGCTTCGAGTGCGCGCAGGGTCCAGAACTGGTGCGCGGGGATTTCATCGAGGTGTTGCAGGGGTTCGCGACCCAGGGTGAACAGCGGGCGTTCGAACGCGCTCAGCGCTTCGATCAGCTCGGCCCAGTCAGCGACTTCGCGCCAGTCATCGCCTGGCTGCGCCTGCCAGGCAGGGCGATGCAGGGCCCAGCAAGAGATGCCGGCGTTGCGCGCGGCCTGGGCGGCGTTGTGGCTGATCTGGGCGGCGTAAGGGTGGGTGGCGTCGATCAGCAGGTCTATGCCGGCCTTGCGCAGGTAGGCCGCCAGGCCTTCGGCGCCTCCGTAGCCGCCAACGCGAACCTGGCAGGCCAGGTCCTGCGGGATGCGGCCGATGCCGGCCAGGCTGTAGACATGCTCGGGGCCCAACCGGCGAGCGATGGCCAGGGCTTCGGTGACGCCACCGAGCAGAAGGATGCGCCGGTTCATTGCACACCTGCCTTGCCGACGATGCCGCCCTGGCGGTCGATGGCGAACACCTCGACCTGTACCTGGGCGGGGACCACGCTGCGGGCGAAGGCCAGGGCGTGGGTGCATACCGCATCGCCGAGCGGGATGCCCGCAGCGTGGGCGAGGGCCAAGGCTTGCTGGCTGGTGTTGGCGCCGACGATCGCCGCCTGCAGGGAGGTGTCGGCGCCAATGTCCGCGGCCCAGGCCGCCAGTTGCGGCAGGTCGATGCTCGAGCTGCGGCTGTGCAGGTCCATGTGCCCGGCTGCCAGCTTGCTGATCTTGCCGAAGCCGCCGCACAGGCTCAGGCGCGGCACGGGGACCTTGCGCAAGTGCTTGAGCACCGCGCCGACGAAGTCGCCCATCTCGATCAGGGCGATCTCTGGCAGGCCGTAGACCTGGCGCATGGTGTCTTCGCTGGCGTTGCCGGTGCAGGCGGCGATGTGGGTGTAGCCGTTGGTATGGGCAACGTCGATACCTTGCTGGATCGAGGCAATGTAGGCCGAGCAGGAGAAGGGTCGGACGATGCCGCTGGTGCCGAGGATCGACAGCCCTCCGAGGATGCCCAGGCGGGGGTTCATGGTCTTGAGGGCGAGCTGTTCGCCGTCGCGCACGTTGACCGTCACTTCGAAGCCACCGCTGTAGCGGCATTCATCGGCCAATTGTTGCAGGTGTTCGCTGATCATCCGCCGCGGCACAGGGTTGATGGCCGGCTCGCCCACCGCCAGCACCAGGCCTGGGCGGGTGACGGTGCCGACACCCTTGCCGGCGACGAAGCGGATGCCGGGTTGTTCGAACAGGCGCACCTGGCTGTAGAGCAGCGCGCCGTGGGTCACGTCCGGATCGTCGCCGGCATCCTTGATGGTGCCGGCTTCGGCGCCATCATCGGTGCGGCGGCAGAACGCCAGGCGCATCGGCACCTGTTTGCCCTTGGGCAACGTGATGCGCACGGCGTCGTCGCATTCGCCTGTCAGCAGCAGCCTTGCCGCTGCCAGGCTGGTGGCGGTGGCGCAACTGCCGGTGGTGAGGCCGCTGCGCAGGGGGGCGGCTTTTTCGCGGGTCTCTTCACGCATCGAGGGGCTTCACCACGTCGAGCAGGGTGATCGGCAGGGCCTGGCGCCAGGTGTCGAAACTGCCCAGCGGCTGGGCATGAGCCACGTGGATACGGGTCAGTTCGCCGCCATGGGCTTCACGGAAGTTGGCCAAGGCCAGCTCGCTTTGCACGGTCACGGCATTGGCCACCAGACGCCCGCCGGGGCGCAGGCGCTCCCAGCACAGGGGCAGCACGCCGTCGCGGGTCACGCCGCCGCCGATGAAGATCGCATCGGGCCGCTCGAGCTCAGCCAGGGCTTCGGGCGCCTTGCCACGGACCAGTTGCAGGCCCGGTACGCCAAGGGCATCGCGGTTATGCTCGATGTGGCCTTGCCGGCCCTCATCGGCCTCGATGGCCAAGGCACGGCAACTGGGGTGGGCGCGCATCCACTCGATGCCGATCGAGCCGCAGCCGGCCCCGACATCCCACAGCAGCTCGCCCGGTTGCGGCGCGAGGCGCGCGAGGGTGATGGCGCGCACGTCGCGCTTGGTCAGTTGGCCGTCATGGCGAAAGGCGCTGTCGGGCAGGCCGCTGACAGGCGACAGGCGAGGGGTATCGACAGCGGCCTGGCAGTCAATGGCGATCAGGTTGAGGTCGGCTGTATGGGGGTGGGGCCAGTCTTCGGCGGTGCCGCCCAGGTGGCGCTCCTCGGCGCCTCCCAGGTGCTCCAGCACACGCATCCGGCTCGGGCCGAAACCCCGCTCGCACAGTTGCCGGGCGATGGCTGCCGGGCTGCCGCCATCATTGCTCAATACCAATAGGCGCACGCCGCTGTAGAGGTGTGCGTTGAGGGCGGCCAGGGGGCGGGCGACGATCGAAACCACCTGCACCTCCTGCAGTGGCCACCCCAGGCGCGCGGCGGCCAATGCGCAGGAGGAGGGCATCGACAACACGTTGAGCTCTTCGGCGGGAACCTGGCGGGCGAGGCTTGCGCCCACGCCATAGAACATCGGATCACCGCTGGCCAGCACGCACACAGGCTCGCCGCGTAGGGCCAGGACCGGCACCAGTGAGAAGGGGCTTGGCCAGTTCAGGCGTTCGCCGACCACGCAGCGTGGCAGCAGGGCCAGCTGGCGCGGGCTGCCGAAGATCCGCGAAGCGCTCAGCAGGGCACGCCGGGCCTGTTTGCCCAGGCCGCTGAAGCCGTCTTCGCCGATGCCCACTACTGTCAGCCAGGGAGTCATGTGTCTCGTTCCGCCATCATTGAGGCCGCTTTGCGCCCGTCGCCGCTGTGCCCGCTTCCGCAGAAACCGCACAGCCCTCAAGGGACGGGTGATCCTGTGGGAGCGGGTTTACCCGCGAAGAGGGCGACGCGTTCCGGAGTTTCTGCTCAATCGCAGTCGATGCTCGACCGTCGGCTTTTCATGCCGCCGGACAAAGCAGGCATAATACCGCGCCTTCTACACTCAAGCGCATTTTCAAGATTGCCGGATGCCCCCTTGAATCAGCCTCTCGTCCCAGCCATGTCACCCCGCCCCTCGGCTTGCCCGGGGTTGTGGCGCATCGTCGCGGCCCGTGACGGGGGGATCTGCCGGATCAAGCTTCCCGGTGGCCTGCTGCTGGCCGACCAGGCAGAAGCCGTGGCGGCGGCAGCGGAGCGGTTCGCTGGCGGGGTGATCGAAGCGACCAATCGCGGCAACCTGCAGATCCGCGGCATCGGCGCGGAGCACGCCGGCCTGATCGAGCACCTGCTGGCCGCCGGCCTGGGCCCGCGCGAAGCCGCAGGTGACGATGTGCGCAATGTGATGCAAAGCCCGCTGGCTGGCCTCGACCCCGCGATGCTCATCGATACACGCCCGCTGGCTGAGCAATTGCTGCAGTTGCTGGAGACCACCCCTCGCTTGCACGCGCTGTCGGCCAAGTTCGCCGTACAGCTCGATGGCGGCGAACGCCTGGCGATGCTCGAACACCCCCACGATCTGTGGCTCTCGGCAATGATGCTCGAGGGGCACGCCTGGTACGCATTTGGCCTGGCCGGCTGCCCGGCCCGTGGGCCGGCCCTCGGTGCGGTGCCGGTCGAGCAGGGGCTGGCGTTGGTTCGCGCGGTGCTGGAGCGCTTCCTGGACCTGGCCCGACCAGAGCAGTCGCGGATGCGCCAATTGCTCGAAGACTACCCGGCTGACGTGTTCGTTTCGGGGCTTGGTCTGGATGTTCGACGCGATGCCGCGATACAGCGCTGGCGACGTGAGCCTGCCGTGGGGACCTGGCTGGGGCCGCTGCCTCAGCGTCAGGGAACCGCGTGGGGCATCGCGCCGCCGTTGGGCCGGCTGACCCCGGCCATGCTGCGCAGCCTCGCCGCCCTGGCCCGCGAGGCCGGTGACGGCAGCCTGCGCGTGAGCCCCTGGCAGAGCCTCGTGCTGCCCAATATCGACCTTGCGATGATCGATCGGGCTGGCTTGAACAGCCTCGGGCTGGTCTGCCAGGGCGACGAGCCCCTGGCTCGCCTGACGGCCTGCACCGGCTCTGCCGGTTGTGCCAAGGCCCAGGCCGATACCAAGGCCGATGCCCTGATCATCGCCTCATTACTGAAAAAAGGTGGCCCCGGCAGCGTGCATCTGTCCGGCTGCCTGCGTTCCTGTGCCGTGGCCCATGTCGCCCCGGTCACCTTGCTGGCCCGCTCGCCGGGCCGCTATGACCTGTACTTGCGCGATACGCACCAGCCGGGCTTCGGCAGGCTGCGTGCGTGCGACCTTTCCCCAGAAGAAGCAGGCGCCATGCTCGACCTGCCGACGGAGCACCTTGATGATTGACTACATCCGCGATGGTCAGGAGATCTATCGCAATTCCTTCCGGATCATCCGCGAGGAAGCCCGGCTCGAGCGGATCCCCGCCGACCTGGAAAAACTCGCCGTGCGGGTGATCCATGCCTGCGGCATGGTCGACGCCATCGAGGGGCTGCAGTTTTCCGAAGGTGCCGGCACCGCCGGCCGTGAGGCCCTGGCCAACGGCGCACCGATCCTGTGCGACGCGCACATGGTCGCCGAAGGCGTGACCCGCGCACGCCTGCCGGCCAACAACGAAGTGATCTGCACCCTGCGCGACCCCAGCGTGCCGGACCTGGCCAAGGAACTGGGCAACACCCGTTCGGCGGTGGCCCTGGAGCTGTGGCGCCCCTACCTGGAAGGCAGCGTGGTGGTGATCGGCAATGCGCCGACCGCCTTGTTTTACCTGCTGGAAATGCTCGATGCCGGCGCACCCAAGCCTGCACTGATCCTCGGATTCCCAGTCGGCTTCGTTGGCGCGGCGGAGTCCAAGGCGATGCTCGCCGCCGACAGCCGTGGCGTGCCGTTCGTGATCATGCAGGGCCGCCTGGGCGGCAGCGCGATGGCCGCCGCCGCGGTCAACGCCCTGGCCACGGAGGTGGAATGATGCAGCCACGCGGACGTCTGTTCGGCCTGGGCGTGGGCCCCGGCGACCCCGAACTGATCACGGTCAAGGCCCTGCGCCTGCTGCGCGAGTCGCCCGTGGTCGCCTACTTCGTGGCCAAGGGCAAGCGCGGCAATGCCTTCGGCATCATCGAAGCGCATCTGCAGCCTGAGCAGACCTTGATGCCACTGGTGTACCCGGTGACCACCGAGGTGCTGCCCGAGCCGTTGTCCTACGAGCAGGTCATCAGCGACTTCTACGACGAAGCCAGCGTGCAGGTTGCCGAGCACCTGGACGCCGGCCGCGATGTGGCGGTGATCTGCGAGGGCGACCCGTTCTTCTACGGCTCCTACATGTACTTGCACGACCGCTTGGCCCAGCGCTACGAGACGCAGGTGATTCCGGGCGTCTGCTCGATGCTGGGCGGCGCCTCGGTACTGGGCGCGCCCCTGGTGTATCGCAACCAGAGCCTGTCGGTGCTCTCCGGGGTGCTGCCCCATGAGGAGCTCAAGCGGCGTTTGGCCGATGCCGATGCTGCGGTGATCATGAAGCTCGGGCGCAACTTCCCCAAGGTGCGCCAGGTGCTCGGCGAGCTGGGCCTGGCCGAGCGCGCGCTGTATGTCGAGCGCGCGACCATGGCCAACCAGAAGATCGTCCCGCTCGATGACGTGGACCCGCAGTCCTCGCCGTACTTCTCCTTGATCGTCGTACCGGGTGAAAAATGGCAGGGATGAACAGCCACAAGGCACCGGCGATCGTCATCCTCGGCCCCGGCAGCTTGGCGACGGCGAAGCGCATTGCGCAGGGGTATCCCCAGGCGAAGATCCTCGGCCTGGCCGGTCGGGTCGAGGGAGTGGATGCATCCTACGAGAACTTCGGCGATACCCTGCGTCAGCTCTACCAGCAAGACACACCGATCATCGCCCTGTGCGCCGCCGGCATCGTGATCCGCACCCTGGCCAGCCTGCTCACCGAAAAGGGCGCTGAGCCAGCGGTGCTGGCAGTGGCCGAGGATGGTAGCGCCGTAGTGCCACTGCTCGGTGGTCTGTCAGGGGTCAATGTCATGGCCCGGGAGATTGGCCAGAGGCTCGGCGTGGCGGCAGCCATCACCACCAGCGGTGAGTTGCGCTTCGGCACCTGCCTGCTCAATCCCCCCGAGGGCTATGCCCTGGCGGACCTGGAGCAGGGCAAGCGTTTCGTCTCCGATCTGCTGGCGGGCGAGGCGGTGCGGGTCGAAGGTGATGCGCCCTGGCTCGACCAGGTGCAATTGCCGCAGGACCACGCGGCCCGGCGCATCATCCGCGTGGGGTGCGAGGCGCATCCGGTCAGCCGTGACGAGTTGCTCATCCATGCCCGTTCGGTATTGGTGGCCGTCGACGGCTCGGCATCGGATCTGGCCGAGCGCGTGCCGCAGGCATTGGCCGAGGCGGGTATCGCGCAAGCCGCGTTGGCCTGCCTGTTGGCCGATGAACACTACATGGCTGAGCCGGCCTTGCACGAGGCGGCGCAGGCGCTGGGCGTCACCCTGCGTTTCGCATCGGTAGCTGGCCGTCCGGCCGAGCAGGTCGTCCAGGCTTTGCCTGGCGCGCGATTGATTGAGCAGGACGGGCTGGTCATCGCCGTGGCGTCAGCGCCTATCGAGCTGGCTAAGGTCGGTCGCGGCCGTGGCCGCCTGGCGGTGATCGGTCTTGGTCCTGGCGCGGCGGACTTGATGGTGCCTGCGGTCAAGGCAGAGCTGGCGCGTGCCCAGGATGTGCTCGGCTACGAGACCTACGTGCGCATGGCCGGCCCGTTCCGCGCCGACCAGGTGCTGCATTGCACCGACAACCGCGAAGAGATGCAGCGTGCCCGCCATGCCTTCGAGCTGGCAGCCGAAGGGCGCTCGGTGGTTGTGGTGTCCTCGGGTGATCCGGGCGTGTTCGCCATGGCGGCCGCCGTGCTCGAGGCCTTGCACGAGTCCGACGACCCCGCCTGGCATCGGGTGGACCTGCAAATACTGCCCGGCGTTTCGGCATCCTTGGCGACCGCCGCCCAGGCCGGAGCGCCGCTGGGCCATGACTTCTGTGTCATGTCTCTGTCGGACAACCTCAAGCCTTGGTCGATCATCGAAAAGCGTCTGGACCTGGCCGCCCAGGCCGATCTGGTCCTGGCTTTCTACAACCCCATCTCCAAGGCTCGCCCCCACCAACTGGGGCAGGCGCTGAGCGTTGTGCGCAAGCATCGCGAGGAAGGCACGCCGGTCGTGCTGGGGCGTGACATCGGGCGCCCAGGGCAGACGCTGCGGGTGGTGACGTTGGGCGAGTTGGTGCCGGAGATGGTCGACATGCGCACCATGGTGTTGGTCGGCTCCTCGACGACCTGCACCTTCGCGCGCGCCGACGGTAGCGTGTGGGCCTACACCCCGCGCTGGTACCCCGCCAAGGCCTGAGCCAAGCCGGGGTCAGGGCACCAGGTAGCCCTTGATCCCGGTGAAGATGATCTGCGCCGCCAGGGCACAGACGAACAGCCCCATCAGACGGCTGACGATCTGCAGGCCCTGGTCGCCCAGGATCCGCTCGATGCGGTTCGACAAGTACAACACCAGGCCTACGGTGAAGCTCGCCAGCGCGATACTGACGATGGCCAGCAGCTTGTCGTCCCAATGCGGTTGGCCCACACCCATTACCAGCAATGCACCGATGGTGCCGGGGCCGACCGTGAGCGGGATGGTCAGCGGGACGATGGTCACGTCCTGCTGCACGTTGTCGGCCTGGACCGCCGCCTTGCCCTGGGCCATGCCCAGCGCCGAGATGAACAGCACGCTGCCGGCGCCAATGCGGAAGGCGTCGGGGGTGATGCCGAACACCCCGAAGATCGCGCGTCCGAACAGGTAGAGCACCACGCTGGCCACCAGCGCCGCGATGGCCACGCGCCAGGCAAGTTGCTTGCGCTCCTTGCTGGAGTAGCCGCGGGTCAGGCTGATGAAACAGGACAGCACGAAGAACGGGCTGTAGAGCACGAGCATTTTCAGGTAGACGCTGAACAACTCATGGAGCATGGCGCGAATCCATGGCGGGAAGGGTGTGGGCAAGTGTATCAGGCGCAATAGCGGTGCGGCTGGTGCGACGCTGGCCTCGAACACCGCAGACCCTACATCCGCTCATGGGCTTGCAGGCAAGCGGTATTTTGAGAGCAATACAGAACCTGTAGGCTGCGAAAAGGCCAGTGCCAATAACACAGTGCAGTTGGTCTTACAGAGGCCTCACGGGGTATGCAAACGGTCCGACGCCGCAGCCCGCTTGCTGGCCCAGAACTGGATCAGTTCGCGCAACTGCGACAGCTCCACGGGCTTGGCCATGTGCCCGTCCATGCCGGCCTGGCGCGCGCGGTCCTTGTGTTCGCTGAGAATGTGCGCGGTCAACGCGACCACTGGCGTGCGCTCGCGTTGGTTGGCGGTCTCCCAGGCACGAAGCTGCTCGGTGGCGGAGAAACCATCGAGCACCGGCATCTCGCAGTCCATCAGCACCAGGTCATAACGCTGCGCTTTCATCGCCCGCAGGGCTTCCTCGCCGTTGCTGGCGGTGTCCGGCTCGAGATTGAGCTTGCCGAGCATGCCGCGGATGACCTTGGTGGAAATACTGTTGTCCTCGGCGACCAGCACGCGGAAGTCGCCGGGCAGATCCAACGGCGATGGTGGGCCAGGCTGTGCGGGGGCGGGCGCCTGCTCGCGACCGCGCAAGGCGAGCTCTTCGGCCAGCGTGGTCTTGAGGGTGTAGCCGGCCACCGGCTTGGCCAGGATGCGCTTGACCCCGGCATTGCGGGCGATGATCTTGCTCGGCGCGTTGCTGATGCCGGTGAGCATCACCACCAGGATGTCGTGGTTCAGGCTGGGGTCTTCCTTGATCTTGGCCGCCAGCTGCATGCCGGTCATGCCGGGCATGTTCTGGTCCAGCAGCACGGCATCGAAGTAGTCGCGCAGGTGGGCTTTGGTGCGCAGCAGGGCCAAGGCTTCCTTGCCCGAAGGCACGGCACTGACGTTCATACCCCAGGCGCTGCACTGCTGCACCAGGACCTTGCGGCAGGTGTCGTTGTCGTCCACCACCAGCACGCGGGCATCGCGCAGCGGGCCGTCGAGGTCGGCCGGCGGTTGCTCCAGGCGCGAGGGGTCTAGCGGCAGGGTGAGCCAAAGGGTGTTGCCCATGCTGGTGCTGCTCTTGATGCCGAACTCGCCCTGCATCAGGCCGATTAGCTGTTTGGCGATGACCAGACCCAGGTGGCCGCCGAGCTTGTTGCTGGAAAGGAACTGATGACTGTGCAACTGGGCTTGCAGCAACGCTTCACGTTCGGCGGCGGGCATCGACTCGCCGCTGTCCTGCACAGCAATGCGCAGGCGCGGCACGTCGCCACGCTGGTCCAGGGCCACCACCAGCAGGATCTCGCCTTGCTCGGTGTTCTTCAGGGCGTTTTCCAGCAGGCTCGACAGCGCCTGGCGAAGACGCGTCGGGTCGCCGCTGATGACCCGCGGCACCTGGGGTTGGGTGAAGCTGATCAGCTCGATGTTCTGCTGCTCGGCCTTGGCGCGGAAGATGTTCAGGCAATCCTCGATCAGCGCGTTGAGGTCGAACTGCACGTCATCGAGCTCGATCTGCCGGGATTCGAGCTTGGAGATGTCGAGGATCTCGTTGATCAGCGTGAGCAGTTCGTTGCCGGCGCTGTGGATGGTTTGCACGTAGTCGCGCTGCTTGACCGACAGTGGCGTGCCCAACAGCAATTCGGTCATGCCCAGCACGCCGTTCATGGGCGTGCGGATCTCGTGGCTGATCTTGGCCAGGAACTCGGCCTTGGCGTTGATCTCGGCATCGCTGGCGGCCAGTGCGCGGCTGGCGCGGAAGCGTTCTTCGCTGATGCGACGCAGCCGCTCGCTGACCGCCAGGTTCAGCAGCAAGCCACTGGCCACGGTCAGCCCCATGAGGATGCACAGCAGCCAGGGAGTCGAGGTGCGGGTCAGGCCCAGCAAGGCCGGCAGCAGGACCAGGCCGCCCAGGTTGAACACCAGCATGGCCACGGCGAACAGTCGCGCTGGGCCATAGCCCTTGTACCAGTGATAGGCACTGACCAGCAGCATGGTCACGCTGCCGAGCGCGAGCAGGGCGTAGGTCATCAGGTTGAGCGGCAGGGTGTCGACGAACAGCAGGATCAGGCCGCTGACCGCGACGATGAGCATCTCTGCATGCAGCAATCGGTTGCAGCGCAGCGAGCTGCAGGGGCTGAAGAAATGCTGGGTGAAATACAGCCCTGCCAGCCCTGCCAGGACCAGGGTCAGGTAGGCGGCGGGGGTCTGGGCGCTGTGCCACAGCTGCCACCAGGGGCCGCTGAGGTTGAGCAGGATCAAGGCGCTGAGCAGCATCAGGCCGTGATAGAGGGCCAGGATCAGCGTGGTGCTGGAGCGGGTGTAGAGAAAGCGGATCAGGTTGTGCAGGATCAGCATCACCAAGCCGCCGAACAGCAGGCCGAACAGCAGCGGGCGCGTCTGGTCGGCAGCGGCCCAGGCCGCAGGCTCCAGGCTGATGGCCGGACGCAGCTGATGCTCGGAGACCAGGCGTAGGTAGATATCCAGGGTGCGTGGGCTGTTGGGCAGCGGCAACAGGTGGTCGCTGCTGCGCAAGGTCGGGCTGGTGTTGTCGCCCTGACGACCATGGTGCAACTGGCGAACGAGCTTGTCGCCGTCCAGCGCGTAGAGGTCCAGGCGTGACAGGTCGGGCGCGAAGACACGCAGCAGTTGTTCCTGCTCACCTGGTTCGAGCCGATAGTGCAGCCACAGCGCCTGGTCGGCGGGGGCGGCATCGAGTTCGAACAGTTGCAGGGGGCTGAACTGATTGCGGTAGCGGTCCGAGCGGATGTCGCTCAGTTGCAGGTTGGCCTGTTCATCGAGCAGAACGGCCCAGCCTCCACCTTGCTCGGCCGAGGCCGGGGGAAGGCAGAGCAGCGTCAGCAGGCTGACGATCAGGGCAATGGCAATCCGAAGCCGACGCAAGACGAGATCCCTTCCTAGCCGATGTGCAGGATAACAACTATGCGCGGGGCGCCAAGACGAAGGCAAGGCCCCGGCGGGGCCCTGTCGACGAGCCGGAGGCCGTGCGCCAGGGGCGTCACGGCGATCCGTTGCAGCTTACTGGTGCTCGCCACGCTCGCGGGCGATCGCACGGTAGCCAATGTCGGTGCGGTAGAAGCTACCGTCCCAGTTGACTTGCTCGGCCAGGCGATAGGCCTGTTGCTGGGCGGCCTCGACGGTGGCACCCATGGCAGTGGCGCAGAGCACACGGCCACCGGCGGTCACGACTTGGCCATCCTTGAGCGCGGTGCCCGCGTGGAAGACCTTGCCCTCGAGCTTGGCGGCAGCGTCCAGGCCGTTGATCACGGCGCCCTTGGCGTAGTCGCCGGGGTAGCCGCCAGCGGCCAGGACCACGCCCAGGCTCGGCTGCGGGTTCCACTGGGCCTCGACCTTGTCCAGGGCCTTGGCGAAGGCCGCCTCGACCAGCAGCACCAGGCTCGATTCCAGGCGCAGCATGACGGGTTGGGTTTCCGGGTCGCCGAAGCGGCAGTTGAACTCGATGACCTTGGGGTTGCCCGCCTTGTCGATCATCAGGCCTGCGTAGAGGAAGCCGGTGTAGACGTTGCCTTCCTCGGCCATACCGCGCACGGTCGGCCAGATCACCTGGTCCATCACGCGCTGGTGCACTTCGGCGGTGACGACCGGGGCTGGGGAGTAGGCGCCCATGCCGCCGGTGTTCGGACCGGTGTCCTTGTCGCCGACGCGCTTGTGGTCCTGGCTGGTGGCCATCGGCAGCACGTTGTGGCCGTCGACCATGACGATGAAGCTGGCTTCCTCGCCGTCGAGGAATTCCTCGATGACCACACGCGAACCTGCGTCGCCAAAGGCATTGCCGGCGAGCATGTCACGTACGGCGGCCTCGGCTTCCTCGAGGGTCATGGCGACGATCACGCCTTTGCCTGCGGCCAGGCCGTCGGCCTTGATGACGATCGGTGCGCCTTTTTCCTTGAGGTAGGCCAGGGCTGGCTCAATCTCGGTGAAGTTCTGGTAGTCGGCGGTCGGAATCTTGTGGCGGGCCAGGAAGTCCTTGGTGAAGGCCTTGGAGCCTTCCAGCTGGGCTGCGCCCTTGGTCGGGCCGAAGCAGTCCAGGCCACGGCTGCGGAACAGATCGACCACGCCGGCGACCAGCGGGGCCTCAGGGCCGACGATGGTCATCTGCACGTTCTGCTCGGCGAAGTCGGCCAGTTGCTCCAGGGCGGTGACGTCGATGGCGACGTTCTCGCACTTGGCTTCGATGGCGGTGCCGGCGTTGCCCGGGGCAACGTAGACCTTCTCGACGCGTGGGTCCTGGGCGACTTTCCAGGCCAGGGCGTGCTCACGGCCGCCGCTGCCGATGATCAAAACTTTCATGTCAAAACCTCGAATTCTTTCGGACGGGAGGCAAAGCCTCACGCTGTACGAGGTCGCAATGAAGCAGGTGGATGCAAGGCTGTGCCGGTTCCGATGAGCGGAGTTGCCTTCTGGCAATGAGCATCAGCGGAACCGGCCCCAACGCAGCAAATGCCTGCTTCAGTGCGGCCGATTGCCGTAAATCAGTGGCGGAAGTGGCGCATGCCGGTGAATACCATCGCAATGCCAGCTTCATCGGCGGCAGCGATAACCTCGGCATCACGCATCGAACCACCCGGCTGGATCACGGCGGTGATACCCACTTTAGCCGCATTGTCGATGCCGTCACGGAACGGGAAGAAGGCGTCCGAGGCCATGACCGCGCCCTGGACCTGCAGGCCGGCGTGCTCGGCCTTGATGGCGGCGATACGGGCGGAGTTGACGCGGCTCATCTGGCCGGCGCCCACGCCGATGGTCTGGCGCTGCTTGGCGTAGACGATGGCGTTGGACTTGACGAACTTGGCCACTTTCCAGGCGAAGACCAGGTCGTGGATTTCCTGCTCGGTCGGGGCGCGCTTGGTCACGACCTTGAGGTCGTCGGCACCGATCATGCCGATGTCACGGCTCTGCACCAGCAGGCCACCGTTGACGCGCTTGAAGTCCCAACCGGAGGCGCGCTCGGCTGGCCATTCACCGCACTCGAGCAGGCGCACGTTCTGCTTGGCGGCCACGACTTCACGGGCGGCCTGGGAGATTTTCGGCGCGATGATCACTTCGACGAACTGGCGATCGACGATGGCCTTGGCGGTTTCGCCATCCAGTTCGCGGTTGAAGGCGATGATGCCGCCGAAGGCCGACTCGGTGTCGGTGGCATAGGCCAGGTCATAGGCCTTGCGGATGCCGCCTTCGTTTTCCGGCACCACGGCCACGCCGCATGGGTTGGCATGCTTGACGATGACGCAGGCTGGCTTGACGAAGCTCTTCACGCACTCGAGCGCTGCATCGGTGTCGGCCACGTTGTTGAACGACAGCTCCTTGCCTTGCAGCTGGATGGCGGTGGAGACGCTGGCTTCGCCTTTCTTGGCCTCGACATAGAACGCCGCGCTCTGGTGCGGGTTCTCGCCGTAGCGCATTTCCTGGGCCTTGACGAACTGGCTGTTGAAGGTGCGCGGGAACTCGCTGCGGCCTTCGGTGGACAGGGTGTCCTTGGCCTGGTCGATGGTGCCCATGTAGTTGGCGATCATGCCGTCATAGGCGGCGGTGTGCTCGAAGGCCTTGAGCATCAGGTCGAAACGCTGGGCGTAGGTCAGGCCGCCGGCCTTGAGGTTTTCCAGGACGCTGGCGTAGTCGCTGGCGTTGACCACGATGGCGACGTCTTTGTGGTTCTTCGCCGCGGAACGGACCATGGTCGGGCCGCCGATGTCGATGTTCTCGATGGCGGTCGGCAGGTCGCAGCCCGGCTTGGCGATGGTCGCCTCGAACGGGTACAGGTTGACGGCGACCAGATCGATCGGCTTGATGCCGTGCTCGTTCATGATGGCGTCGTCGATGCCGCGGCGGCCCAGGATGCCACCATGGATCTTCGGATGCAGGGTCTTGACCCGGCCATCCATCATTTCAGCGAAGCCGGTGTAGTCGGCCACTTCCACCGCGTTCACGCCGTTGTCCTTGAGCAGCTTGTAGGTGCCGCCGGTGGACAGGATCTCGACGCCCAGCTGTTGCAGCTCACGGGCGAATTCGAGAATCCCGGTCTTGTCGGAGACGCTGATCAGGGCGCGGCGGATCGGCAGGCGGGTAGTCTGGTCGGTCATTTCGGATTCCATAACGCGGTGGTTTCAGCAAAAAAGGCGCCTCTTGGGAGAGCCGCCTTTTCTGATTGGGATTCGGATTACAACAGATCGTACTGCTTGAGTTTCTTGCGCAAGGTGCCGCGGTTGAGCCCGAGCATCTCACTGGCCTTGGTCTGGTTGCCCTTGACGTAGTTCATCACGCTTTCGAGCAGCGGTGCCTCGACTTCCGACAGCACCAGGTTGTAGACGTCCGTGACGGTCGCGCCTTCCAGGTGGGCGAAGTAGTTGTGCAGCGCCTTCTCCACGCTGTCGCGAAGGGTCTGGCCCTCTTCGCTCGGCGTATTGAGGTGCTGTTTCAAATTGGCGTTGTCGCTCACGGGCGTTGTTCCACTCACTAATGTCTCGGTCATCATCGTCATGCGGCCACCCCTTGTCCGTCCTCTGTCTCAAGGCTCTCTCGACGTTCGCAAAAGAACGCGCGAACGTTGGCGCACTGCGCTGTTGTGTCTTCCAGCGCGTTGAACCGGGCGCGAAACTCCTTGGCGCCAGGTCGTGTTGCCAGGTACCAGCCCACATGCTTGCGGGCGATACGCACGCCCATCACATCGCCATAGAAGGCATGCAGTGCAGCCAGGTGCTCCAGCAGAATGTGTTCCACTTCATCCAGCGCGGGGGCAGGCAGGTGCTCGCCCGTGCGCAGGTAATGCTCGATCTCGCGGAAAATCCACGGCCGCCCTTGAGCGGCACGGCCGATCAGCAGGCCGTCGACACCGGTGGCGTCCAGCACCGCCCGGGCCTTTTCCGGCGAGGTGATATCGCCGTTGGCAAAAACCGGGATCGACACCGCCTGCTTGATCGCCGCGATGGTGTCGTACTCGGCTTCGCCGGTATACAGGTCGGCGCGTGTGCGGCCATGCACCGCAAGCGCCTGGATGCCAGCCTGTTCGGCGATCTTCGCCACGGTCAGGCCGTTCTTGTTCGCCCGGTCCCAGCCGGTGCGGATCTTCAGGGTCACCGGTACGTCCACCGCGCCGACCACGGCGTGGAGGATTTCGCTGACCAAGGCTTCATCTCTCAATAAAGCAGAGCCCGCTGCCTTGTTGCAGACTTTTTTTGCCGGACAGCCCATGTTGATATCGATGATCTGGGCACCAGCCTCGACATTGGCCTGGGCCGCCGCCGCCAGCATCTGCGCATCGCCACCGGCGATCTGCACCGAGCGAGGCTCGGGATCGCCTTCATGGATGCGGCGCAGGCGCGACTTGCGGCTGTTCCACAGGCTCATGTCACTGGTCACCATCTCCGACACCACCATGCCGGCGCCCAGGCGCTGGCAAAGTGTACGGAAAGGCTGGTCCGTCACCCCGGCCATGGGGGCGAGGATCAGGTTGTTTCGCAGTGTGTAAGGGCCGATGCGTACCGCCGACATAGGTGTTCCCTGTTGTGGGGCCGAATCATGGGAGTCCGAAAAAGGGTTGGCATGATACCCGCTCTCGATGACTGGATAAAGATGAATCTGGATAAAATCTGAACAACTGCGGGCTTATAACGGGAAGCTTCAAGCGGCAAGCTTCAAGCCGCACGCTTCAAGCCAACCGGTGCTCGGCCTGCTCGTTCTTGGGGAGGGAAGCGTGCGGCTGAGCGCTGGTTTTCATTCCGGCGAGCGGAAGCTCAGGCTGTAGTTCACGGCCTTCGGGCCCGGATCGAGGATGTCCAGGGCGATGTGGATAGGGGTCTGGCTGGGCATCTCGCCGCGCCCGGCCAGCTCGCCTGACAGATACTCGCTGGGCTTGAAGCGACGGCTGGCGATCAACTGGCCGTTGAGGTCGGCAAAGCGCAGCTCCAGCAGCGGGAACGGTTGGGCGAACGGCGCGCGGTTGTAGATGATCGCGTCGACGATCAGGGCGCCTTTGAAGTCCGGGTGGCTGCGCACCACCAGGTTGCTGCTCTTGATGCGGGAGATGTCGACCCGGGTCGGCACCGTGCAGCCGACCATCGGGCATAGCTGCTGGAACCAAGGCCGGTACTGGTCCTGGCGGGCCATTTCATCGAAGTGGTAGGCGATGTACTGGAAGGCCAGCAGGCCAGCGGCCAGCAGAGTCAACACGCCCCACAGCAAGCGCTTGAACCAGTTGGGCTTGGCCTTTTGCCAGTCGAGCTGCAATGGGTCGTCCACCACATGCACCAGCGGCTCCTTGCGGGGCGGGCGCTCGGGTTTGGCGGCCAGTATCGGCTCTGGCCGCTCGTCGCGCAGGTCATCCGGCTCGTCGTCATCGCGCGCCGACAGGCGAAGGCCGGCGGGTTCGTCGTCGTCCCGGGCCGAGAGGCCTTTCTCGGGGACGTCGTCGTGGATCGAGAGCGGTGCAACCGGCTCATCGACCAAGGCATCGTGGGGCTCGTCCTGGGGCGGCGGGCGAGGTTCGTCATCATCCAGGTCCAGGCCGCCGAGGGTCGGCTCGGTGCGCTCTCCGGGCGCCGGTTCGAGGTCCAGGTCGAGGGGCTCCTGCTCGACCAGCACGGGCGCGGGCTCCTCGACGGGAGGCAGGTCCAGCCGATGATCGGCGGCGGTACCGAAGGGTTCGTCCGCGTGCTCATCGTGGCGATGGTCATCGCGGCGGGCCTGCAAGGCCTCTTCACGCGACGGGGCCTGGCGCTCCTGGTGTGGCTCGCGACGCTCGAGGCGGGCGAGTTCCTGGTCCAGGTCCAGATCATCCAGGGCTTTTGCGGTGAGCGCCCAGTCTTCCTGCGGTGGGCTCGGTGCCGGCTCCGGGTGTTCGTCCTGGGGCGGCTGCGCCGATTCCTGCGCCAGTTCTTGCGTCGGTGCCGGTGCCGGCGCCGGGCTCGGGACTTCAGGCGTGTCGGCGGCCCGGTTCTGCTCCAGCAACTGTTTGGCAGCGTTGAACACCTGCAAGCAATGGCCGCAGCGCACCACGCCACGCGCCATGCTCAATTGCTGGTAGGTGACGCGAAAGCTGGTCTGGCAATGCGGGCACTGGGTGACGAAACTGTCGGTCATGCGGCGATCCGGGCTGTGCAGGTGGTTAAGTCTAGGTGGGCCTAGCGGCGGCGACCGCTGATGCGTACCCAGCCGTCGCGCACGACGATCGGGTCCAGGTCGAAGTCGGCGGCATAGGCGGCGGCCACTTCATCGCCCTGCTCGGCGAGGATGCCCGACAAGGCCAGCAGGCCACCGGGACGAACCAGGCCGGACAATTGCGGCGCCAGCGAGACCAGCGGGCCTGCCAGGATGTTGGCGACCAGCACGTCGGCTTGCATGGCGGGCATCTGCTCGGGCAGGTACAGGGCCAGTCGCTCGTCGGCGATGCCGTTGCGCCCGGCATTGTCGCGCGAGGCTTCCAGGGCCTGGACGTCGATGTCGGTGCCGACCGCTTCACGGGCGCCGAGCAGCAGCGCGGCAATGGCCAGGATGCCCGAGCCGCAGCCAAAGTCCAGCACTTGGGTGTCTTCGAGCTGCTGGCCGTCGAGCCACTCCAGGCACAGCGCGGTGGTCGGGTGGGTGCCGGTGCCGAAGGCCAGGCCCGGGTCCAGCAGCAGGTTGACCGCGTCCTTTTCAGGTGCCTCGTGCCAGCTCGGCACGATCCACAGCCGCTGGCCGAAGCGCATGGGCTGGAAATTGTCCATCCAGCTGCGTTCCCAATCCTGGTCTTCGATCACTTCGGCGTGGTGCTCGGGCAGCTCGGCGCCGGTCAGCAGGCGCAGGTGGGCGAACACGGCCTCGGGTTCGGCGTCGGCCTCGAACAGCGCCAGCAGGTGGGTGTGCGACCAGAGCGGGGTGGTGTTGAGGTCCGGTTCGAAGATGGGCTGGTCTTCGGCGTCCATGAAGGTCACCGAGACGGCGCCGACTTCGAGCAGGGCGTCTTCGTAGGTTTCGGCTTGGTCTGGGCTGATGGCCAGGCGTACTTGCAGCCAGGGCATGGCGGGCACCTTTGGTAAATCGACAGGGGCAGCCCAGGGCTGCGCGTAGCCTGGCAGTTTACTTGAGTGCGTGGGGTTTGTGCATTCCGTGCATTGGCGGATTCCGGCGCGGGTAGTTGCTTGCTACCGCATGTCGGTCAGTGCCCAGACCAATCCTTGGTGGTTTCTCAATCAGGATTGATCGTCATGAGTGCTTCAGTTTCGCCACCTGTATCCAATACCCGTTCGACTGCCCTTGAGCGCATTACCGTCTGGGCCGAGCATTTCCAGCGACGGCTTAACGATCAGTCGACATTCTTCGAGGTCGCCGAGAACAACCTTCTGGTGGAGTTGAAAACCCACTACAGCGACGATATCGATCCGCGTTTGCCGCACGATCTGCTCGATGCAGCCCTGCAATATCGGATCGACCAGAGGCCACTGGTGTTTGATGAGCAGTTGCACGCGCCTTACCGACCGGATGGGTATGTCGTTCAGGAGATTCCCGAGGCGCGCCGGGATGTCATGGTCCAGCTCGTGGAAAGCGCAAGTACGCGGCTGCTCGATAATTATCAGGACTACCTTAGGCGCTACTGGCAAGTAGCGCCCGACGGGCTTGTCGAGCGGCAGGCATACCTCGCCCGTGTTGCTGAGCAGGTTGAGGCGCATTGCCAGAGCATCAAGGTGACTTTGGCGTCGGCAGCACTTCTCGACATGACTGCAGAAATGTTGCGCGCGCGCCTTGGCGAGCACGAGCATCAGTGGCATGGGCAGTTGGCGTTATCCAGTTTGGCCACCGCAGACGAGCGCGAAGCGGTCGATGCCGTGACGAAAGCCCGCTCGCCGCACTGGTACAAATTGCTGGATGAAAGCCAGCGCTCTGGTCTGGAAGGGGCCTGGCAGGACTGGCAGGATGCTGAGGATCAAGCGAGTCGCGCACTGGGCGATGTGCGCTCGCTGCAGCGCCACGCCAGTCGCTGCGCGCAGGACTACCTGGACGAGCACCTTGACGCACCGCTGCTCGCCGACCGGATTACAGTCAAGCGGCGCAGGCGAGGCGCCTCACCGCAGGACAGGGAATCGCTGACCTTGACCGAGCTGGTGGCGGAAGGGGCACTGGATATCGACCAGCTATATGAGCTCAGTGATATCACCAACACCTCGCTTTTGTGCCGGCCACCGAGCGCTGCGCAGATTCGCGAGTTGGCGGCCAGCGTCGATGCCAAGGCAACCTACCTGCCAGCGCTGACCAAGCGCCACGAAGCAGCCGAGGTCAAGCAGGCGCTGTTCGATGCCTATGATTTCGGCTTGAAGTACAGCGCGCAACGCGCCGTGTATGCAGGGCATCTGCAAGACGCTCATCATGTCCAGTTGTCAGCCCTGTGGCAGGGCAAGCAGACCGAGTTGACGGTCAGTGCCATCGAGTTGTTCGACGGCATGATTTGCAGTGACCTGTTGGTGTTCTTTCGTAGCGAAGAAGGCGTCTTGGACAGCCTGTTCTTGTACGCGCCGGCAAAGCCGGACGGACAGGAGTGGGTCGAGTTCAACTCCCTTCGCATGCTCAGCGCCGAGATCGGAGGCTGGATGAAAGAGGCGGCTGGCCAAGACTACCTGCTGTCGCAATTGTCCATGGCGCAGCGCGACAGTGCTGCCGTGGAAATGGAAAACATTCAGTCGCTGCCCGCTACGTGGGATCTGACCCGCGATCTTCGCAGTGCGAGTCGGGGTTATCAGGCTTGTATCGAAGAAGGCGTCCAGGCACGCATGAAAATTCGTGAGCATGAGGTGCAGGCAAGCGAGTCACCTCGTTGGTACAGTGCACTGGGCATCGAAGAACGTAAGGTGATCAACCTGCTTTGCAACGAGGCCCGTGGCGCCGAGCAGGCGTTCATCGAAGCGCTGAAAGGCTATGAAAGTTTTCAGGACTTTGCCCGACGTACGGTGGGCGAAGCCATCAAGCCGTATCTGGCGAAGCAGGGCATCGCCGATCCGGTGGCACCGGAATCGATCGTCTTCGATTTGAGCACGACATTGGCCGATGGGACGACACGCTCTGTCAATCTGCTCGATGTGGCGTGTTATGGCTATGACGACAATTCGGGTATCGACCACCCGAAGCGAGGCGTTCGCTCACTGGTCGGTCAGGATCTCTCTGCGCTGCGAAGCGCCGAGCTCGCCCAATACGCACGGAGTGCCTATGTAGGAGAAAAGTACATTGCCCATGTGCGCAAGCGCTTCCT
Source organism: Pseudomonas sp. NY15354 (assembly GCF_048068075.1). Classification (NCBI taxonomy): domain Bacteria; kingdom Pseudomonadati; phylum Pseudomonadota; class Gammaproteobacteria; order Pseudomonadales; family Pseudomonadaceae; genus Pseudomonas; species Pseudomonas sp. NY15354. Next base: position 6,587 of record NZ_JBLUPV010000002.1, on the reverse strand, counting down.
GCTGGCCGGTTCGGTGGACTATGCGAACTACCAGCAGCTGTTCGGCAGCGCGCTGCTGAGCGGCATGGATCGTGATTTGCGAGTTGCACATGGTCGCGGGCAGATCGATCTTGAGACGTACGAGGCGCTGACGCGTCTGGTTACTGAGCTCGGACGCACGCTGAGAAAAGAGAAGGCAAGCGGGTCATCCGAGCAAGTGGCCGATCATGATGGGATTTTTCGGCTGACCATCGAGGGGTACGTCATCCTGGGGTGCTATGTGTTCCGCCACATCCAGGAGGGGAAAGCCCAGGACTGGCTGTATGCGCCCGCAGAGCCGAACGGTCGTCTGTTCAGCCGATACAGCGCGTTGGGTCTGGAAGCGTTGGGGGTGGCCAACGATTACTTGCTTGCGCGGGCGCCTCTGGCGGGCAGGCGCAAGGTCGAGAAACGCCTGCTCGCCCTGGCCTCGGGCAGTGCCTCCCGGGATTCACTGCGCGGTCTTCAGCACGTCATCACCATCGCTGTCGAATACGATGCCTATATCGAACATGCTATAGCGGATGTCGATGAGGTGACGAGCAGCCACTTCGAGGTGATTCGCACGCAAGTCGCCAAAGGGCTGTTGTACGCGGTGGTACCGCTTTCTCTTGTCTCGCCGCCGTTCGCAGCATTGCTGGGCGCCTATTTTGTCGCGGCGCCGCTGCGCTCGGCGATTATCGCCCACACACGCAAGGACACCGCGCATGCCCTGCAGCAGTGGTTGCTCGCCTCCTGGGGCTTGCTGGGGCTGATGATCGCGCTGCCAGGCTTTTCGCTCAGGGCGGTCAGGTCGTTGCTGGACGAAACACGGCACATGCTGGCGATCAGGCAAGTTTCCTCTGCCAGTTGCAGACGCGCTCCTTCGATGCGTTTGGACAAGCGTTGGGCGGTCAAAGGTAAGCCGGCGAACCTTCAGGAAGTCACCGAGGCGGGTATTTGGCGAGGGACCTATCGCAGCGGCGCTTCAAGCGAGGCGCCTGGCGTCAGGCACTTCGTCCGCCATCAAGGGCGGTACTTCCAGGTCGAGAGGGACGTGGAGCACGGCACGTTGCGAGTGATCAAGGCCAATCGGCCCGACAGTCTTCACCGGGAGGCTATCGTCCGTAGTGCGGATGGTCGCTGGGTAGCCAATAGCACAGGCCTGCGCGGAGGCAACCCTGTGCAGGACCTGGGGCGGATCACCGATGTGCGGCAAGTCGCCCAGGGTACGAGCCCTGATCCGCTTCGCGGTGCGCTACAGGGCGAAGCGGTGATCGCGCAGCTGTCGGCCAGCAGCGCGGACAACTACCTGTTCACGCTCAATGTGCAGAGCTGCGTGGCCGTTTCGCTGTACAACCCGGCAACCAAATGGGGCGCGGTCATCCACTTCGACCATAACATCCGGGGGCTCATCGAGCGCGCGATCCGGGACGTCCTGTCTCGTATCCGGAGTGCCGGAACAGGAGAAGTGCGTGCCGTCATGGCGGGTGGGGATTGGCTGGGAGGGGCGAGCATCGGCGAGCCGATCCGGTCGGTGCTCAGGCGCCAGGGGATTTCCGCGCAGTGGGACCATTGGTCGTACTCTTCATGCTTTGGCAAGACCTATGGCATGACATTGGACTTGCGCACCGGCGTTACCCAGGTCTACACCACCTCAGGCGGGTTGGTGGCAGATCTGTACACCCCGATTCTGCGTGGGGCTCGCGCGGGTACCTCGGGTATCAGCGGCAGGGCTAGCCGGGTGCTTGCGCGCGTCAGGGCCGAACCGTTGTACCAGTTGCGCAGCGGGCAGGTCGCCGATGGCGCGGGTCGTGTATACAGGGCCAGCGAGTACGAGAGCAACGCTATCGCGATTCATCTGATGTCCTGACAGCCCAATAAAAAACCCCGGCACTCGGCCGGGGTTTTTGCATCACGCTAACGCGATCACTCCTGGTTGGCCAGTTTGTGCTCGAGGTAGTGGATGTTGACGCCGCCTTTGCAGAAACCTTCATCACGCACCAGGTCGCGGTGCAGTGGGATGTTGGTCTTGATGCCGTCGACGACGATCTCGTCCAGGGCGTTGCGCATGCGGGCCATGGCTTCGTCACGGTCCTTGCCGTAGGTGATCAGCTTGCCGATCAGCGAGTCGTAGTTCGGCGGAACCGAGTAACCGCTGTACAGGTGCGAATCGACACGAACGCCGTTGCCGCCCGGGGCGTGGAAGTGCTTGACCTTGCCTGGGCTCGGAATGAACTTCTTCGGGTCCTCGGCGTTGATACGGCATTCGAGCGAATGACCACGGATGACCACGTCTTCCTGGCGGATCGACAGCTTGTTGCCAGCGGCGATGCTGAGCATCTCCTTGACGATGTCGATGCCGGTGACCATCTCGGACACGGGGTGCTCGACCTGGACGCGGGTGTTCATCTCGATGAAGTAGAAACGACCGTTCTCGTACAGGAACTCGAAGGTGCCTGCACCGCGGTAGCCGATCTCGATGCACGCGTCGACGCAACGCTTGAAGACTTCCTGACGGGCCTTCTCGTCGATGCCTGGTGCTGGCGCTTCTTCCAGGACCTTCTGGTGACGGCGTTGCAGCGAGCAGTCGCGGTCGCCCAGGTGGATGGCGTTGCCTTGGCCGTCGGAGAGGACCTGGACTTCCACGTGACGTGGGTTGGTCAGGAACTTCTCCAGGTAGACCATCGGGTTGCCGAAGGCTGCACCGGCTTCGGTACGGGTCAGTTTGGCCGAGGCGATCAGGTCCTCTTCCTTGTGCACCACGCGCATGCCGCGACCACCACCGCCACCGGCGGCCTTGATGATCACCGGGTAGCCGACGTCACGGGCGATCGCCAGGGCGACCTCTTCGTCTTCCGGCAGCGGGCCGTCAGAGCCCGGCACGGTCGGTACGCCCGACTTGATCATCGCGTCCTTGGCCGAAACCTTGTCGCCCATCAGGCGAATGGTGTCGGCTTTCGGGCCGATGAAGGCGAAACCGGACTTCTCCACCTGCTCGGCGAAGTCGGCGTTCTCCGCCAGGAAGCCGTAACCCGGGTGGATTGCGGTGGCGCCTGTCACTTCGGCAGCGGCGATGATCGCCGGGATGTGCAGGTAGGAATCCTTGGACGATGCAGGACCGATGCAGACCGACTCGTCTGCCAGGCCCAGGTGCATCAGTTCGCGGTCGGCCGTGGAGTGAACAGCGACGGTCTTGATACCCAGCTCTTTGCAGGCACGCAGGATCCGCAGGGCGATTTCCCCGCGGTTGGCGATCAGGACTTTTTCGAGCTTCCCAGACATCGTTGGCTCTCCGCGGTTCAAACGATGGTGAACAGCGGCTGGTCGAACTCAACCGGCTGACCGTCTTCCACCAGGATGGCGTCGATGACACCGCCGATCTCGGCTTCGATGTGGTTCATCATCTTCATGGCTTCGACGATGCACAGGGTATCGCCTTTCTTCACGGTCTGACCGACTTCAGCGAAGTTGGCCGAGGTCGGCGAAGGCTTGCGGTAGAAGGTGCCGACCATTGGCGAGCGGATCACGGTGCCTTTGAGGGCTGGAGCGGCGACGCCAGCTTCGGCGGCCGGAGCGGCGGCGACTGGCGCGGCAGCGGCGACCGGGGCAGCGACTGGAGCCGGGGCTGCGAAGTACTGGGCGCCGGCCGGGGTCTTGCTGTGACGGCTGATGCGAACGGACTCTTCGCCTTCCTTGATCTCCAGTTCGTCGATGCCAGACTCTTCCAGCAGTTCGATCAGCTTCTTGACTTTACGGATATCCATTAATCATCAACTCCCAAGGTTCGGTCGGGGACTTAATTTTAAAAACGTGTCTAAAACGTTTCTCTAGAGCCCTGGCCCCGAGGGGCCAAAGCTTTGTGTCATCAGGGCTGTGCGTTGGCAGCCAGGTATTCCAGCGCGGATTCCAGGGCCAACCGGTAACCGGTGGCGCCCAGGCCGCAGATCACCCCTACGGCGACATCGGAAAAGTAGGAGTGATGACGGAACGGTTCACGCTTGTGCACGTTGGAGAGGTGCACTTCGATGAATGGGATGCTCACAGCCAGCAATGCGTCACGTAATGCGACGCTGGTGTGGGTGAAAGCAGCCGGATTGATCAGGATGAAGTCCACGCCTTCGTTGCGGGCGGCATGGATACGGTCGATCAATTCGTACTCGGCATTGCTCTGCAGGTATTGCAGGTGGTGGCCAGCGGCGCGGGCGCGCTGCTCCAGGTCCTGGTTGATCTGGGCCAGGGTCACGGCGCCGTAATGGCCTGGTTCGCGGGTGCCGAGCAGGTTCAGGTTGGGGCCGTGCAGCACCAGTAGGGTTGCCATCTGCGATTCCTTGGATTTTGTAGGGCAATACGACATGAGCGCGGCGACTATGCCGCAAGAGGGCGTCGGGTGTCCAGTTCCCTGCAATAGCCAGCACGTTGTCCGAGGTTCGCGCAAAGTATGTGACCGGATTATTAACTCTGGTCACTCCTTTGGCGAATTTTCCCGGCCCGGGGGAAGTTATAGACCGAGTTTGCCGCGCACGCGCGACAGAATATTCGCAAATTCGCCGGCGTTTATCTCGCCAATGACCCGATCAGCGGACATTTCGCTGCCGTTCGCCGCAAAGAATAGCAGCGCTGGTGGGCCGAACAGCTGATAGCGGTCCAGCAGGGTGCGTTGCTCGGCGTTGCTTTCAGTGATGTCGAACCGCAGCAGCTTGAAGGCGGCCAGTTGTGGCTGGACCTGCGGCGCGTTCAGCACTTCATGCTCGATCACCTTGCAACTGATGCACCAGTCGGCGTACCAGTCCAGCAGTACCGGTTGACCGGCGGCTTTGGCTTCGGCGAGCGCTGCATCCAGTGCGGCGGGGGTGGTGAGGGTCTGCCAGGCATCGCTCTTGCTGGCCGGGCTGGCGCCGAGGGTAGCCACGGTCGGGGGCGGTAGTGGGCGCAGTGGGTCGCCCTGACCGCTCAGGGCGCCATACCAGCAGGCCACGGCGTAGACCAGCAGGGCCAAGCCGAGCAACTGGCCCAGGCGTTGGCGCGGTGTTTTGACCACGAACTCCAGGGCGCCGAGGAACAGCGCCACGCCTGCGGCCAGCAACCCGACCAGCAGCAACGTCACAGGCCCCGGCAGCACGCGGCTCAGCAGGCCGATGGCCAGGCCCAACAGGAGTACCCCGATGGCGTTCTTGACCGTGTTCAGCCACGGGCCGCTCTTGGGCAGCCAGGCCGCGCCGCCGGTGGCTATGACCAGCAACGGGGCTCCCATCCCCAGGCCCAGGGCGAACAGCTTGAGTGCCCCGCCCAACGCATCGCCGCTGACGCTGATATACAGCAAGGCGCCCGCCAGCGGCGCTGACACGCAGGGCGATACCAGCAGGCTGGACAGCACGCCCAGCACGGCCGCGCCCAGCAGCGAGCCGCCCTTGGTGCGGTGGGCGAGGCTGTCCAGGCGACCGCTCAGGGCCTGGGGCAGCTTGATGTCGAACAGCCCGAACATGGCCAGGGCGAACAGGACGAAGAACAACGCGAACGGCACCAGGACCCAGGCCGATTGCAGACGTGCCTGCAGGTTCAGGCCTGCGCCGAACATGCCCATCAGCGCGCCGAGCACAGCAAAAGACGCGGCCATCGGCAGCACGTAGGCCAGCGACAGGCTCAGCCCACGCCAGCCACCGACCTGCCCGCGCAGGACCACACCGGACAGGATCGGCAGCATCGGCAGTACGCAGGGGGTGAAGGTCAGGCCGACGCCGGCAAGGAAGAACAGCAATAGTGATTGCCAGCTCCAGCCGTGCTCGGCAGTGGCCGGGCCGGCATCGGGCTTGGCGCCTGCGCCGTCGATGCTCAGCCGTTCGGTTTCCGGCGGGTAGCACAGGCCTTTATCGGCGCAGCCCTGGTAGCCCACCAGCAGGGTGAAGGCACGTGCATCGGTGCGCGGCAGTTCGATGTCGACTACGCCGTGGTAGACCTCCACATCGCCGAAGAACTCGTCGTGTTTGGCTTCGCCTTTGGGGATGTTGGCCGGTCCCAGGGTGATGTCGGCGGGCTCTGTGCGGAACTGGAAGCGGTGGCGGTAGAGGTAGTAGCCATCGGTGGCGACGAAGCGCAGCTTGATGCGTTGGGCATCGGCTTGGACCAAGCTGAGCTTGAAGGCCTCATGGACAGGCAGGAAGTCGGCGCTGTTGCTCAGGGATGCAGCGCCGAGGGTGGCGCTTGGGCGGTTGTCGAGCAGGCCCGTGGCGAATGCAGGGCTGGCCAGCAGCAGGAACAGCAGGAAAAACAGGCGGCGCATGGCGGTCTCGCTAGGTGAAACGTGGGCGCATCATAGCGGACTTGCCGTCGATTGGGGCCAGACTGGCCGGCAGCGCGACACATGGCCGCCGGATTTCATGTTGTCAGTACCGACGCTTTCGCGGGTAAACCCGCTCCCACAAGGATCGTGGTGAGCCGTGTGGATAGAGCTGTGTCCACAAGGATTGCGGTGAGCCGTATGGATAGAGCTGTGTCCACAAGGATTGCGGTGAGCCGTATGGATAGAGCTGTGTCCACAAGGATTGCGGTGAGCCGTATGGATAGAGCTGTGTCCACAAGGATTGCGGTGA